>NZ_CP103300.1:5894818-6205977 GCF_025562755.1 Endozoicomonas euniceicola | reverse complement strand
GATAAAGAGCCTCACCTCGATTCATCTGGTGAGGTTGTGTTAGTGAAATCAGAGCTGAAGACCGGTGTTTTATCCCGGCAGCACCGTTTCGATAACAGAGCACCGATTTGGCATGCAGAGCCATGTGTAAAAAAGGAAATTGATGAGGCTCCTCGAAAGAAACGATCAAAAATGGATTTTGATAGTATTGGGGTCCCTAAAAATAAAAAAATAAGGAATGAAATAAATGCCGCTATTGATCAATATAAAAAGCTGAATGTTGATGATAGAGAGTCCTACCTTAATGCAAGGATGAGAATAAATAAGAATGACGGTTCGGTTTTCCCAGGGCTTAAAGGCCAGAATGAAGTTATTGCAGCAAAAAATATTCAACAGTGGGAGGTTCTGGGGCATTATGCGGGTGAACGGCTGTCTGACAACACTTATGCACAGGGCGCGCGGGCGGCAGGCGCATCATTGCGAAAAATTGATTCCTATAGTTATGGTCTCAGTTCACGCAGTTCAAATGAGTTTATATCAGGTTTCAGGCAGGGAAATATCACCACTTGTATAAACAGTTGCACGACCTATGACGGAACTGATAGGTCTTTGCCAGAAAAAAATGTCTCTTTTATTGACCATTATCATAAAGAGGATAACGTCGTTATCCCCTTTGTTATTGCTTTAAAGCCTATCAAGGCGGGAGATGTCATCTGGATAGATTATGGTAAAGAATACTGGGATGTAATGAATAGCCCCATAGAGGTTGACTCTGATTAAAGCCGTTGAGCCGGTTGTGTAATGGTATGATTTTAGCAGCGTTGAATATAGTAGCAGAGAATTTTTGATATAAGACGAAGGTTTGACGATAAGTGACGTGCATTGGCATGCTGATACAAGGGAGTTGCAGAGTGGATGTTCTGACAAGGGTTCTGAATCGATTTATCAAGTCATGTTTACCGGTGTGTTGATCATCGCTTTTGACTATTTTCATATTGGAGAAGACTTTTCCGGGCTCACTGCCGCAATCCTGTCTATCATTGAATGTTACTTATACAGCTTGAAGTGAAAGGATTAACTCTGTGTTTTTTGTGCCGCACACAGGAGTATCAAGCATGCCGGATTTCATCTGTAATGAGTGTGGGAAAGCTTTCTCACATGCGAACAATCTCAAAACTCATAAGCGAATTCACAGTGATAACCCGCTTTTTCAGTGCGAAGTATGTAAAAGGGTTTTTTCCCGTTCCGATCTTCTCACCGAACATATGCGTACCCATACTGGAGAAAGACCTTTTAAATGTGATGTATGCAGCTGGGCTTTTGCAGTTAAAGGAAACCTGGCTAAGCACATGCTAGTCCATACCGGTGAACGCCCTTATAAGTGTCTGCCATGCGGTATTTCTTTTGCTCAATTAAGCAATATTAAAAGACATAACATGAGCGTTCATAACGAAAACGCACCCTTGCAGTGTGAAATATGCGGTTGTCGTTTTAGTCGACAGAGCTATCTCTCCAGGCACCGCCAGGCAGGACACCCATCCGGATCAACAACCCAGTCCACCACTGTGCATACGCACACGGAACCAGAAGGAGTGGTAACCGTAACAACCCAAGCCCAAGAATCGCCAAACAATAAGACAATCATAAGCACCGTCAAATCCCCGCTAGGAACTGCCTATGTAGTCACTGAATGCAGATCTACAAACATCACAACAACGGTAACACAGGGATCAGGACTAGTGACCGCGAATACTTATCCAAACGTTCCGGATTCTGGCCCTGAAAGAATTTTTGTAGGTGAGTCAGGCCCTGAACTATCGGGGGGTTACCTCCCGTCAGGTTCCCAACCTGTGAACAGAGCCCGTCCCAGTGGTGCCCCTGATGTGACCAATGTGCAAACATCGCCTGTTGGTAAAAGAGTTGACATACCAAATGTCCGTAAAAGGATCTGTCTTGGGGGTTCCGCCCCAAGCGAGCCACCCAAAAAAATTAAAGTTGAAGTTATTGATGAAGATTCCTGGAGTGAAAGCAGTGTAGCTCGACCAGGTCCATCTTCTTCTTTTACTGATTCCGATGTAAGCGGGAGTTCTGATAAAGAGCCTCACCTCGATTCATCTGGTGAGGTTGTGTTAGTGAAATCAGAGCTGAAGACCGGTGTTTTATCCCGGCAGCACCGTTTCGATAACAGAGCACCGATTTGGCATGCAGAGCCATGTGTAAAAAAGGAAATTGATGAGGCTCCTCGAAAGAAACGATCAAAAATGGATTTTGATAGTATTGGGGTTCCTAAAAATAAAAAAATAAGGAATGAAATAAATGCCGCTATTGATCAATATAAAAAGCTGAATGTTGATGATAGAGAGTCCTACCTTAATGCAAGGATGAGAATAAATAAGAATGACGGTTCGGTTTTCCCAGGGCTTAAAGGCCAGAATGAAGTTATTGCAGCAAAAAATATTCAACAGTGGGAGGTTCTGGGGCATTATGCGGGTGTACGGCTGTCTGACAACACTTATGCACAGGGCGCGCAGGCGGCAGGCGCATCATTGCGAAAAATTGATTCCTATAGCTATGGTCTCAGTTCACGCAGTTCAAATGAGTTTATATCAGGTTTCAGGCAGGGAAATATCACCACTTGTATAAACAGTTGCACGACCTATGACGGAACTGACAGGTCTTTGCCAGAAAAAAATGTCTCTTTTATTGACCATTATCATAAAGAGGATAACGTCGTTATCCCCTTTGTTATTGCTTTAAAGCCTATCAAGGCGGGAGATGTCATCTGGATAGATTATGGTAAAGAATATTGGGATGTAATGAATAGCCCCATAGAGGTTGACTCCGATTAAAGCCGTTGAGCCGGTTGTGTAATGGTATGATTTTAGCAGCGTTGAGTATAGTAGCAGAGAATTTTGATGTAAGACGAAGGTTTGACGATAAGTGACGTGCATTGGCATGCTGATACAGGGGAGTTGCAGAGTGGGTGTTCTGACAAGGGTTCTGAATCGATTTATCAAGTCATGTTTACCGGTGTATTGATCATCGCTTTTGGCTATTTTTATATTGGAGAAGACTTTTCCGGGCTCACTGCCGCAATCCTGTCTATCATTGAATGTTACTTATACAGCTTGAAGTGAAAGGATTAACTCTGTGTTTTTTGTGCCGCACACAGGAGTATCAAGCATGCCGGATTTCATCTGTAATGAGTGTGGGAAAGCTTTCTCAACTGCGTACAATCTCAAAACTCATAAGCGAATTCACAGTGATGACCCGCTTTTTCAGTGCGAAGTATGTAAAAGGGTTCTTACTCGTTCCGATCTTCTCACCGAACATATGCGTACCCATACCGGTGAAAAACCTTTTCGATGTGATGTATGCAGCAGGGCTTTTGCAGCTAAAGGAAACCTGACTCAGCACATGCTAATCCATACCGGTGAAAAACCTTTTCAATGTGATGTATGCAGCAAGGCTTTTGCAGCTAAAGGAAACCTGACTCAGCACATGTTAATCCATACCGGTGAAAAACGTTTTCCATGTTCTGTATGCAGCTGGGTTTTTGCAGCTAAAGGAAACCTGGCTAAGCACATGCTAGTCCATACCGGTGAACGCCCTTATGAGTGTCTGCCATGCGGTACTTCTTTTACTCAATCAGGCAATCTTAAAAGACATAACAAGAACGTTCATAACGAAAACGCACCCTTGCAGTGTGAAACATGCGGTTGTCGTTTTAGTCGACAGAGCTATCTCTCCAGGCACTGCGAGGCAGGACACCCATCCGGATCAACAACCCATTCCACCACTGTGCATACGCACACGGAACCAGAGGGAGTGGTAACCGTAACAACCCAAACCCAAGTATCGCCAAACAATAAGACAATCATAAGCACCGTCAAATCCCTGGTAGGAACTGCCTATGTAGTCACTGAATGCAGACCTTCAACCATCACAACAACGGTAACACAGGGATCAGGACTAGTGACCGCGAATACTTATCCAAACGTTCCGGATTCTGGCCCTGAAAGAATTTTTGTAGATGAGTCAGGCCCTGAACTATCGGGGGGTTACCTCCCGTCAGGTTCCCAACCTGTGAACAGAGCCCGTCCCAGTGGTGCCCCTGATGTGACCAATGTGCAAACATCGTCTGTTGGTAAAAGAGTTGACATACCAAATGTCCGTAAAAGGATCTGTCTTGGGGGTTCCGCCCCAAGCGAGCCACCCAAAAAAATTAAAGTTGAAGTTATTGATGAAGATTCCTGGAGTGAAAGCAGTGTAGCTCGACCAGGTCCATCTTCTTCTTTTACTGATTCCGATGTAAGCGGGAGTTCTGATAAAGAGCCTCACCTCGATTCATCTGGTGAGGTTGTGTTAGTGAAATCAGAGCTGAAGACCGGTGTTTTATCCCGGCAGCACCGTTTCGATAACAGAGCACCGATCTGGCATGCAGAGCCATCTGTAAAAAAGGAAATTGATGAGGCTCCTCGAAAGAAACGATCAAAAATGGATTTTGATAGTATTGGGGTCCCTAAAAATAAAAAAATAAGGAGTGAAATAAATGCCGCTATTGATCAATATAAAAAGCTGAATGTTGATGATAGAGAGTCCTACCTTAATGCAAGGATGAGAATAAATAAGAATGACGGTTCGGTTTTCCCAGGGCTTAAAGGCCAGAATGAAGTTATTGCAGCAAAAAATATTCAACAGTGGGAGGTTCTGGGGCATTATGCGGGTGAACGGCTGTCTGACAACACTTATGCACAGGGCGCACAGGCGGCAGGCGCATCATTGCGAAAAATTGATTCCTATAGCTATGGTCTCAAAAATGAGTTTATATCAGGTTTCAGGCAGGGAAATATCACCACTTGTATAAACAGTTGCACTACCTATGACGGAACTGACAGGTGTTTGCCAGAACAAAATGCCTCTTTTATTGACCATTATCATAAAGAGGATAACGTCACTATCCCCTTTGTTATTGCTTTAAAGCCTATCAAGGCGGGAGATGTCATCTGGATAGATTATGGTAAAGAATATTGGGATGTAATGAATAACCCCATAGAGATTGACTCCGATTAAAGCCGTTGAGGCCGGTTGTAACTCTCTGCTTCCAGTTTTGAAACTTGCTCACTCAAACGAGTAAGCCGCTCCTGTTGCTCGTTCACAGCAGTAAAGAGAGCGACGATAATCTGGAATTCGGGAGCGGGTTGACTCATGACGTGTAGACGCCTGAAAACTGTCTTTCAAAATGGCACGAAATCACAAAAATTCCAGTCTTTCGTTTAGGGGCTGAATAGTTACCTTCTTACAGCATTTTTCACGTCAGGCCACCAGGAACCTTTCGAGCCCCTGAGCCACATTCTGAAAGAGCTAACTTATGCCGACACAGCGGATAAACCGGAATAGCTTCTACCCTGGCAAGTGAAGGTATCTCAAGAATTAAGCTGACCCGTCAGAGCAAGCTATAACGCTGATATTCTTACTGTATGGGCCCACTCGCGCGTAAGCATTTTCCGACAATGCGGGCAAGGAAATTCTTGGCCGACCACTGATATACTTAACTTGCGAAGACATTCAGAGTGGAATTTAGTATTGCAGCATGGAGTAAATGAATGTTCTCCAGTACTAAAACTATTAAAACAAATAGGACATTCATTACCAGGATCTCGCACCAGGTCACCCGGGTCAAGATCGGTAACTGTACCGGAATCTTGAGAGACCGTTGTCATGGTTATCGGGGATGTATCACTTTGAAGTGTTGCGAGAATTGCAGTACCTTCGGAGGAGGTCGTCGCGAATACGCTAAGTTCATAACCACTTAAGGCTTCTATATGTCGAGTTTGTGCTATTCCTGAAGAAGCTCGTATTCCTGAAGAAGCTCGTTCTTGGGAAGTACTCCTAGAAGGCGCCCTGGAAGTACCCCAGGAAGCATTCCCGGAAGGCATAGCTACAGACATAAAAGAAGGCGGATCTGAAGGTACAAACGTATGATCCAACATATGCATAGTCAAGGATCTGGCGTTAGGGAAAGGCATGCGGCACACATTACAAGTAAAACTCTTACGAGGGGTATTAGGCATAAGTATCAAACCTCTCTGACTGTGAGTATGTAAGCGGTTGGGGTCCACCATAATCTCAAAGGCGGCTGGAGACGCACACAGGGCAGCGGCGGAAGCACGGCTCAGGCCAATGCTGCGCAGTATCGGGTACAGAGTACAGAGTACAGAGTAACTCACCATTGGTAAATGTGCAGGAAAAGCCAGAAGTGTCCGGATCGGGATGCTGGTAAATGCTGATCTGGATGTAAAAATGCGCAGGGGCGGTTAATGGGTAAATACTGCAGTTCTGACTGCTTGAGGAGATATGCGGGATTTGCCATCATAGGCACAAAGTAACAGCCATAGAGGCAATAACATGGTCAGGATGGGAAGTCTGTTGATGATTTTGTCAGTTATTATACTGGCGGGTTGTGGAAGTCGTCCGGGAATTAAGAATCACAGCGGCTTTCTGAGCCGTTACCAGAAACTGGAATTATTACCTTCTGGTGAAAAAGAGCAGTTTCTCGGTTTTACCGCCAGTGAGTCGAAACTGGCTAAATATGATCGCCTGATTGTCAACCCTGTAACCATTCATGTTTCTGATGAGATATTGCAGAAATGGCAGGTAAACCCCGAGCGTTATAAAAAACTGCAAAGCTACTTTACCAATCAGCTCAACTACCGGATGGGCAAGCACTATGAACTGACGGTCACTCCCGGTGAGCGCACCCTGCGTATGCGGGTGGCCATTACCGGCGCGGAAACCGACCTGAAGCCATTAAAACCCTATCAGATCCTGCCCTGGGCGCTGGTCATTAATGGCGTGGGCGAGCTGACGGGAGAACGGGATAAAATGCTGAACATCTATCAAGAAGGTGAGCTGGTTGACAGTGTCACCGGCAAACAGGTTGCGGCTCTGGTGGGCGGTGTGCAGGCTGGCCCTATTGATATTGCTGATTTGCGCACGATGCCTGCCGAAGAAATGAAACCGCTGGTGGATAACTGGATGGATGCTTTTTGTCGTAATTTTCCTAACTGTGAATAAATCGCTGTCCGCTGTCCGCTGTCCGCTGTCCGCTGTCCGTTGGAAGTGCGGGCGGCGGACAACGGAAGACGGACAGCGATATAGCCCCCTCAAAGCCAGTCCGTCAACATAACCCCCACACTGAAACGGTTAGAGCTGACGTTATAATCGATCAGGCTTTCGCCATAGCCGTTAAAGTACTGCACATACCCCCGGAAGCGATTGGTTAGCGGGAAGGACCAGTCAAGCTGGATAGCGCCTTTATTGTCAGAGCGCAGGTTGTTGCGCACCATGGCGGTGATGTTATGCCGGTTAAACTTGTAGCCGAAGTAAAGCTCGCCGTTGCCCATGTATTTTTCGATGTCCGGGTTGTCGTCGCCTTCTGAGTTGGGGTTGTCGTCTTCTTTTTTATCTTCAGGAAAGCGATACCAGGGCCTGAAGCCCATATAGAACTGGTCTTTTTCCAGCAGAAAACTCAGATAAGCCCGGTTCCAGCTTCTTGAGAGATAATTGCTGCGACCATTGGATTGATGACTGAAGCCAAAGCCCACGGCTTTTAATTGCATACCAAACAGTGGGTACTCTGTGGGAAATAGCATAAACACTTCCGGTTCGTGATTGGTTTCCCGGAACGGCGCAGACTCTTTACTGTTATAGGCCTGCCACCAGGAGGTGTTGGTATAGGCGGCGTACAGTGTGCCATAGCCATTGAAAACCCCTTCCCAGACGGGGGCTTTGAGGCTTATCTGGAACTTGATCTCGGTATTGTCAATATCGGGAACCCGTGCGTTATAGGGTTCATAGGGTTTTGGGTTGGTTGAGGAAACATAAGACACGGGCAGAATATAATTCGGCTTGTGTGGCGTGATCACGAACCGGTTGTTGGTGACCGATTTTTCACTGGCGATCCTCTTGTCAACGGAACTTGTTTTATCTGCGGGGGGCTGCTGGCCGGTAATCACCACGTCAAACGATTCCTGTTGTAATGCTTCACACTGTGACCGGACTTCAGACAGCGTCATGCTGGCATCCCCTTTCATGGCAAACCTGAGCAGGCATTGCTCAAGGGATTCGCCGTAGCTGTTCAATGCAGATAATGACAGGGGAGGCAGTAAAAAATAGGACAGACGATGTTTGTTTTTTCTTGATCTCATTGCTACTGACCCATCGCAGCTATGGTTTATGATGTTGTCGAGCTAGTGAAACTCTACAGCCTTTTAGCAGAACCTTCCAGATATCCATTTTCAAATGCCCGTTTATACAACAGTGTCGATATATATGCAGGATTTGGTATGCTGTTGCCCACAGCTACTAATAACAATATGGGTCGATGCCAATGGCCAGAAAATCATTGCTTTCTTTTCCCTTCGCGTTTCTGGCGGCTACTTTGCTGTCAGGTTGTGATCAGACGGTGTCTGAACCACAGGAAATACTTCGTCCTGTTCGCTCTGTAACCGTGTCGCATTCAGACGCCGGATTACAGAAAACCTTTCCCGGTGTCGTCGAAGCTGTCCAGCAGGCCAGTCTTAGCTTCAGGGTGTCGGGTCGCCTCGCTGCACTGTCTGTCAAAGACGGTAGCGCTGTTCTTGCCGGGGAGGTGGTTGCCGCACTGGAGCCCGTTGATTTCGATATCCGTCTGAAAGACCGGCAGGCCAGTTATGAGGCGGCGAAAGCGGATTATGAAAGAGCCGTTCAGCTGATTGGCAAAGGGGCTATTGCCCGGGCTGACGTTGATAGCCTGAAAGCTAAATTAAGCACAGCCACAGCGCAGCTGGAAACCGCCCGGCAGGAGAAAGCCTATACCCGGCTACGGGCACCTTTCAGTGGTCGGGTGGCCAGGGTTTATGCGGATAACTACGAAGAAGTGTCGGCCAAACAGGACATAATGGTGTTACACGACCTGTCGTCATTGCTGATTAAGGTCGAAATGCCGGAGAGTGTGATTACCAGTGCTCAGCAAGAGCGCCAGCCTTTACGTTACAGTGCGCGTTTTGATGGCCTGGGCGATAAGGCGTTTCCCTTGCAACTATCGGCCTTTGCCGTCGAGCCCGACAGTGGCAGCCAGACTTATACCGTCACCTTTCTTCTCGCTAACCCTCTCGGCAGCCGGATTTTACCCGGTATGAGTGCCGACGTGGTCATTAAACAGTCATTGCCTGACAGTGACTGGCTGGTTATACCGGCGCATTCGGTACAGGAAGACAACGACGGACGTTTTGTTTATCTGGTTGAAGCGGCAGAGGCGGGTGTTGGGGTGGTGTTGCGTCGCCCCGTGCAAACGGGGCGATTACTGGCTTCAGGTATCGAAGTCACTTCGGGCCTTGTTGCCGGTGAGCAGCTTGTCACTGCTGGTATGAGTCAGATGGTGGATGGCATGAGGGTAAAATGGACTGAGGGAGAACTGTGATGTCTATAACCCGCGCTGCAATCGTCAATAATCGAACGACACTGGTTATGTTATTGGTATTGGTGCTGTCTGGCCTGCAGGCTTACCAGAATCTTCCCAGGGCTTATGATCCGGGGTTTGTTATTCGTGTCGCCAAAGTGATTACCCAGTTTCCCGGTGCCAGCCCTGAACGGGTAGAGACCCTGATTACCGACAAAATTGAAAAAGCGGTCCGGGAAATTCCGGAGCTGGATTTTGTCAAAAGTTCATCCCAGACCGGTACGTCAATTGTCACCGTCAATATTCAGGAGCGCTATACCCATATGCGCCCGATATGGGACAGCCTGCGCCGTAAAATGGAAGGCATTGCCGGTGAGTTGCCTGAAGGTACCATTGGTCCTGTTGTCAATGATGAGTTTGGCGAGGTGTTCGGGGTGATGGTGACCCTGACCGGTGAGGATTTTTCTTACCGTGAGCTGAAGAGCATTGCTGATGATGTCCGTGATGAGTTTCTGCGCTTACCGGAAGTCGCCAAGGTAGAGATTTATGGTGCCCAGGAAGAACGTATTTTTATTCGCTATGACAATGATCACCTTGGTCAGCTTGGCTTATCTCCGGGTTTGCTGATGCAGCAACTGAGCAGCCGGAATATTGTTGTCCCCGGTGGTGCCATCAATCTGCGTCATGAACGCATTGAACTGGAACCGACGGGCAATTTTGAAAGTGTTAACGACATTCGTCAGACAGTTATTCCGGTACCGGGCAGTGACAGAGTGTTGCACCTGGACGATGTTGCCACGATTGAGCGTGGCTATGTTGACCCGGTTCGAAGTCTTGTTAAAGCCTCTGGTGTGCCAGCGCTGGCTTTAGGCATTGCCATGCGGGAAGGAGGAAATAACATTCAGCTGGGGCAGCAGGTTGAAGCTGCCATGGTGCAGTTGCAGGAGATTTATCCGCTAGGCATAAACTTTGGGCTGATGCATTTTTCACCTGAGGAGGTGAAAAACAAAGTGAATGATTTTGTCTCTAACCTGATGCAGGCGGTGCTGGTGGTGTCGGCGGTTATGCTGTTCAGCCTTGGCCCCCGAACCGGGTTAATTGTCGCCACCCTGATTCCAGCCAGCATGATTGCTGCGATGCTGGTGATGTCACTGATGGGGATCGGTCTTGACCAGATTTCACTGGCGGCGCTGATTATTGCCCTGGGGATGCTGGTGGATAATGGCATTGTTATGGCAGAGAACACCATGGTGCAGATGCAGGCAGGCAAGCAGCCGGTTGAGGCTGCGGTTGATTCGGCGGGTGAGTTGAAGATACCACTGCTGACGTCTTCATTAACGACAGCGGCTGCCTTTCTGCCCATTTATCTGGCCGAGTCCGCCGTGGGTGAGTTTACGGCTTCCCTGTTTCTGGTAGTGACGATCACGCTGCTGTGTTCCTGGGTGTTATCACTGACCCTGATTCCTCTGCTGTGCGTGATGTTCCTGAAGGTCAAGCCACAACCGGCAGATTATACCCGGGGCATTTATAACGTTTACCGTCGTTTGCTGGAAGGATTGCTGGCTCATCGTCTGGTAACACTGGGCGTGGTGATTCTGTTGTTTGTGGCTGTGATGAATGCGTTTCAGTATGTGCCGAAGATTTTCTTCCCCGCCTCGGATCGCCTCTATTTTAAGACAGAGTTGCAGCTTCCTCCGGGAACCAGCATTGACAGAACGCAGGCAGTCGTGAATGAGCTGGATCGCTTTATTGCTGAAGAACTGACGGTTTCCGGTGAACGCCACGAAGGGGTCACCAGTTGGGTCAGCCATATCGGTTCCGGAGGCAGCCGTTTTGTTCTGCAGCACAGTCCGGAACCTGCCCGGTCCAATTATGCCCTGATGGTGCTGAATACCAGTTCCGACTGGGTTATTGACGAGATGATGCAAAAGCTGGATGCCTTTGGTTTTGACCAGTTTCCGGACTTGCAAATCAGCAGCCGCAGGATAGAAAGCGGTGTTTCCATTAAAAATCCGGTGGAAGTGCGCCTCTATGGACGGGAGACTGATCAGTTGTTCCGGCTGGTTCAGCAGGTTAAACAACAGATGTCCGAAGTTCCGGGTTTGAAGACAATACGTGATGACTGGGGGCCCCGTATTAAGAAATTGCAGGTCGTCATCAATCAACCCAGGGCATTGCGGGCAGGCGTTACCAGTCAGGATATTGCCATGTCGCTGCAAACCGGCCTGAGTGGTCTGGAACTGACTCAGTTCCGTGACGGAAGCGAGGTCATTCCTGTTATTTTGCGCACCACTGAAGGAGACAGGCAGGACATTGGCAAGCTGGAGTCGTTATCGGTCTTTGTTCAGTCGACGGGGCAAACGCTGCCCCTGAAACAAGTGGCGGATATTGAAATAGTCTGGCAACCGGGCGAAATTCTGCGCCGGGATGCACTTAAAGTGGTTTCTGTCGGTGCTCAGCTGGATGGCAGTATAACGGCAGCTGCAGCCTTTGCTGAGCTGACACCCTGGTTGCAACAGCAGCAGGCGCACTGGCCGGCAGGCTACCGTTTTGAACTGGGCGGAGAGGCAGAGAGTTCTGGTAAAGCCAATGCCGCTATTGCTGCGAAAATGCCTCTGGCGGCTTTTGTCATACTGATTCTGCTGGTGGCGCAGTTCAATTCCATTCGCAAACCGTTCATTATTTTGATGACGATTCCCCTGGGAATGATTGGCGTGATTGCCGGGTTGCTGGTAGCCCGGTCCTTCTTTGGCTTTATGACCTTGCTGGGGGTGATTTCCCTGGCCGGTATTGTCATCAATAATGCCATTGTGCTGCTTGAGCGTATAAGGTTTGAGCAGGAACAGAATCAGCTGCCAATACAGGAGGCCATTGTCGTCGCTGCCCAGCGTCGTTTAAGGCCCATTCTGCTGACCACCGCCACGACCGTTTTGGGCATGGTTCCGCTTTATCTGGGGGGTGGATTGATGTGGGAGCCTATGGCGGTGGCGATTATCGCAGGCTTGCTGTTTTCAACGTTGTTGACACTGGGTGTTGTGCCGGTGCTGTATTCACTTCTGTTCGGTAAGCCAGAACGGACCAGCAGCCTGACCCCGGAAACCATTGCTCCGCAATGAATCTGGCCTGATAAATAGCGGCTGAAGTTGTGTGACTTCAGTCGCTTTTGTTTTCTGAGCTGGAAATCTTTGACTGTTTTTTTATCGACTATTATTGGAGTAATATTCATAACCGCTAACGTGTTGAACCATGACCGAAGTTCTGCTTGCGACTTTCACCGGATTTATTGTTGGGGTTCTTTTCAGCTTCTTAAAATTACCGATACCCGCACCGCCGGTGTTGCCTGGTGTGATGGGAATTGTCGGTGTCTATCTGGGGCATGAAGCTTTCCAGCTTTTAATAAAGCATCTGGCGTCCTGATTCCAGGGCGGCAAGGCCTAAAACAATTGTTTAAAATGGTTCAGCCCATTAAACTGCGCGTTTGGATTTGTTTCGAGCGTTGACAGAATGGCAGAGTCGAACCGGCAGCTCACATCTTGGTTAATTATTCTTGCGGTAATGGCTGTGCATCTGGCACTGGCCTCCGGCCTTCCCCTGGGCGTTGATGAAGCCCATTATGCGTTGTATGCCCTGCATCCTGGCCTGAGTTATTTTGACCACCCACCCATGGTTGGCTGGTTGCAGTTGTTGATTGCGCCACTGGGTTATAACGAGTTTACCATTCGACTGATCCCTGCGCTGTTGTACGCATTGTCCAGCGCTGTGGTTCTGCGCCTTTGCAAAACCATGTTCAACGATGAATCCGGCAGAATCGGGCTTGTCGCTGTGTTCCTGCTGAATACAGCGCCTATCCTGCAACTGATGGGCTGGGGAATGGTTCCGGACCTGCCGTTGATGGTGGTTGCACTGCTGGCGGTTAAAGTGACCTGGCGGCTGTATCTGCACAACCGGGTAGTCGACTGGATGGTTCTCGGTGGACTTTATGGCCTGGCCGGACTGTCCAAGTATACGGCACTCTTTCTGCCTATTGGTCTGATAGGTTTTATGTTCCAGCGCCTGGGGTGGCGCTGGTTGCGGCAACCCGGTCCCTGGCTGGCGGCGGGTATCGCCCTTATCCTGATTTCGCCGGTACTGATCTGGAACTTTCAGCACGACTGGGCTTCCTTTGCTTATCAGCTGGACCGGGGCATTGAAGTCAGTGTCTGGTCCCTGAAGGATGCACTGGGTATGCAGGCCGGTCAGATGTTGTTATACAGTCTTCTCGCTTACGTGGCTGGCATTGCCGTTGTTATCAGTGTACTGCGTGGTCGCTTTCCTCAGGAACACAGGCCAGCAGCCTGGCTGATCATCTGGAGTGCCTGGCCGGGCCTGCTGGTTGTGGCTTATTCTGCCGGAGGTGATGCTGTATTACCTAACTGGCCTGCAATGATGTGGACGGTTCTGGCACCTCTCAGTGCCTGTTGGATTTGCCTGAGCTGGGAGAAACTGTGGGTTAAAATCCTGACGCTGGTTTCCAGTGTGCTTTCTGTCGGTATTATTGCTTTTGTTTTTGCGTTTCTTGCCTTTATGCCCCTGTCAACGTTCCCGTTTATGAAGGGAGCCATTAAAGACCTGGTGGGCTGGAAGCAGGCTGCGGTTCATGCCCGGCAGCTGCTGGAAGAAGTTCGGCAGGAAACGGGCAGTGATGAGCCGGTGCTGCTGGTGGATAACTGGGTGCGTGCCAGCCGTATTGCCTGGTATGCCTATCCTTTGCCGGTGCAGGTCATTAGCGGCAGGGTTTCCCAGTTCGATTTCTGGTACGGTAGGCCTGACTCTGACAGCCGTGGCATCTTGATCCGTGATAACCGTTCCATCCCCGAGGATGGACGTTATGAGAAAGCAGGTATTGTCTGCCAGCTTCGGGATGTTCTCAATACGGGTGTCGATGGTGTTGAGGTTAACCGCTTCCAGTTTTACTACTGTGCTCCGGAGTTGAAATAGCCATTAGCTGGGAAATAGCCATTAGCTGGGAAATAGCCATTAGCTGGGAAATAGCCATTAGCTGGGAAATAGCCTTTAGGGAAGCAGCAGAACATAATATACCGCTGTTGGCTGTTGGCTGTTGGCTGTTGGCTGTTGGCTGTTGGCTGTTGGCTGTTGGCTGTATGAGCAGCTAATAGCCAACAGCCAACAGCCAAAAGCCCGGTAAGTTATTGAATGCTGCGCCCCTTAGCTGGGAAATAGCCATTCGCTGAATGGCATCCAATGAATGTGCCGCGTTTACAAGCAGCTTTTTGCCAGGCTATGTAATGGCGGCATTTTCCTATTTAACAGAGCGTGAATGCCTACTTATCTATGTCAGACTGGATGGCTGGCGGGAGGTTTTATGGCAATTATACTCGTTTGTTCCAAGTTCACTTTCTTCAAATACCGCGATTGTTATAATGACGCTCCACTATTCCATGCCCACGAGACAACAAGGAATGCTCCAGACTTTTTTATCTGATCAAAATCCGTACTTCCGTCTGTTGAAATGGGCTACTTTGCTACTGTTGCCCTTCGCCCTGGTCTTTCATTTTGACAGCATCAACCAGTCAACCTTTCTTTGGCTGAATAATCCTGCCAATACCGTTGGTAGTGATGCCCTGTGGGTGGTTCTCACCAACTTTGGTGACGGCTTCTTTCTCTTTCCCCTGACCATGCTGCTGTTTGTGATGAAGCCCAGGCAGCAACTGGCCGTTATCCTGACCATGCTGACAGGAGCTGTTTTAATCCATTGCGGTAAATCCATGGTTGACTCATTGCGCCCTGCCGGTGAACTGGGAACCGAAATGCTGAACATTATCGGGCCAACGGTGCGCAAACAGTCGTTGCCTTCCGGGCATACCGGCACTGTTTTTCTTCTGGTAGGGCTGGTTCTGGCGCATTACAAGGGGGCAGCTCGCTGGTGGGTGTTACTGTTTGGTGCCTTGGTTGCCTTTTCACGTATCGTTGTCGGAGCCCACTGGCCGCAGGATCTGGTCTGGGGAATCTGGGTAGGAATCCTGGCAGCGGTTATCGGTTCTACGCTGGCTGACAGAATCGGTTCTGGCTTGAAATCACGCCTGTTTATGCTTTTTTTGACCGGCGTCTGTGCGGTCTTCCTGCCATTTTATGACAATGGTTTTCAGGAGTATTTCCCGTTCCTGATTTACTGGCAATATGCCCTGGCTGGCCTTTCCCTGGTGCTGGCACTGGTGACGCTGTTTACCCTTTACAAGGATTATGTTGAGGCAGACCTGTTTGTTGAAGGCACTCTGGTCAATAAACTCTATAAGCTGGTTCAGCGGCTGGTTAAGTTTGGCCTTGTGGGCGCGACCGGGTTTGTGGTTGATATGGGCGTTTACTGGTTGCTGTCGGTTGCGCTGGGTATTCCACACCTGGTGGCCCGTGGCGGCTCTTACTGGGTCGCAGCGAGCTGGAACTGGTTCTGGAACCGGACGTTTACCTTCAGCCATGTGGAAAAAAGGAAGAAGGCTCCCCAGTGGATCAAGTATCTGTCCATGTGTATGGTCAGCTTCCTGCCAAACTGGGGTTCTTATTACCTGCTGACGAAGTTTGTTCCATTCTTTGCGGACTTTAAGATGCTGGCAATGGTTGCGGGTGTTCTGGCGGGTATGATGTTTAATTTTACGTTTGCGTCTGTGTTTATTTTTGCCACTGGTAGAGATGCCAGTGTAAGGGAAGGGTAGTCCCATGAAAGTAGATACCATGAGGGTAATCGACCACTATGTTGGTGTGCCGTTGTGTTTTCTGTTGAAGCTGTTGTTTAAGGTTAAAGAGCTGATTTTCAGGCCAAAGGAAAAACAGCCTGAGAATGTATTGTTTATTGAGCTGTCTGAAATGGGCAGCGCGATTCTGGCCGACCCGGCGATGCGCTGGCTAAAAGATCAGGGCAAAACACTGCACTTTGTTATTTTTAAAAAAAATGCGGCCAGCCTGAAGCTGCTGAGCACGATTCCTGCTGAGCAGATTTTTACGATTCGGCCAGACAGTTTATTTACGCTGGCCTTTGACAGTCTGCATTTTCTGGTCTGGTGCCGTCAGCGTAAGATTGATACGACCATCGACCTGGAGCTGTTTTCACGTTTTACGGCGTTGTTGTCACGACTCTCCGGGGCGGTGAATCGCACGGGTTATCACGGTGTTCATGAAGAGGGTTTGTATCGGGGAAACTTCCTGACTCACCCGGTTATGTATAACCCTCATCACCATATTTCCCTTAACTTTATGGCGCTGGTTCAGGCCTGTCTTGGGGAGAAAGGGCAACCTTACCAGAGAAAACTGCTGGATCAGAATGACATCGAACTGGCCCGTGCTGAGGTGGATGAACCGCTTAAGCAGTCGGTACTGAGCAAACTGGTGGATTTGAAGCCAGATTTCAGTACTGACACATTCAGAATAATGCTGGTCAACCCAAATGCCAGTGATCTGTTGCCGCAGCGGCGCTGGATGCGGGAACGTTACGCCAGTGTTATCAGCCGGGTACTGAATGACTATCAGGATATTCTGGTAGTGATTACCGGTGCGCCTGCTGAAAAAAGCGGGGCTGAAGAACTTAAGCAGATGGTTGGGCATGAACGTTGTGTTAATAGTGCCGGCGTGTTTACTTTTGCAGAGCTGGTACCACTGTATTCGGTTTCCTACCTTATGCTGTCGAATGACTCTGGGCCACCACACTTTGCGTCGGTGACTGATCTTAAAACCTTTGTTATTTTTGGTCCGGAAACGCCAAAGCTTTACGGGGCTCTGGGTAACTCAACACCTATTTATGCGGGACTGGCCTGCTCTCCCTGTGTCAGTGCGGGGAACCATCGTAAGACCACCTGTTTTGATAACCAGTGCCTGAAAGCGATCAGTGTGGATGATGTGATCAACACCCTGAAGCCAACGCTGGATGCTCATATAATCACGCAGCAGAAAGCGTGATTTATCGGGAATCTGAAGCTTGGAATATACTGCTCCGCTCTTGGCTCTTGGCTCTTGGCTCTTGGCTCTTGGCTCTTGGCTCTTGGCTGCTGGCTGTTGGTCAGTCAGCTAATAGCCAACAGCCAACAGCCAACAGCCAAGAGCCAACAGCTAAAAGCCAAGAGCCAACAGCTAAAAATCCGGTATATTTCAGATTGCTACCACCCTAAGGCGTGATTTATAGGGGCTTAATCGCAACATTTCATTACCGGATGATGTGTTACACTGATTTTTAATAAGAGGTTTAATTTTCGTATACGAGAGTTCATGGATGAACCTGACAACAAGAATTTTGCGAGCGCGCAAGGAAAAACGATTATCGCAACAGGCTTTGGCTGATTTGATTGGGGTTTCCCGCAGTGCACTGGCACAGTGGGAAACAGAAATGAGCAGCCCGAGTCTGGAAAATCTGCGTAAAATGGCTGAAATTCTGGAAATTTCTTTTGAATGGGTGGCTACAGGGCGGGGAAATCAATACCTGACATCACCGGTTGATTCCATTTGTGATACGGAAGTCGATAGTGAAATTCTGCGTGCATTAAACCGGATGAATCTGAAGAAAAAACGAGCCATTCTTAATGTCATGAAGGCTATGGCCTGATTAGAATACTTCACGCTATTTTTATTATTCATGTGCAGGGCAGAATCATTGAGATTTGCCCTGTTTTTTTTGTGACTAAGAAAATTTACTTAACAGCTTCTTTGAGTTTGTTGCCTGGTTTGAACTGAGGCATTTTACAGGCAGGTATATGTATTTCCTGCCCTGTTTGCGGGTTTCTCCCTTTTCGGGCTGCCCGGTCCGTTATCGAAAATGTACCAAAGCCAATCAGCTGCAGGGCATCTCCCATAGCAAGAGAGTCCTGAGTCTGGTGTATAAAGGTATTGACGACCAGAACTGCTTTATTTTTTGATAAACCAGAACGGTCGGCCACCTGTTCGACAAGTTCTTTCTTGTTCATGTTCAAGCTCGGATTTATTACCTGTGAGTGGAACAAGAATCCCGGGTTATAACCAGAAAAGTCATAACCCGAGAACCAGAATTCCTGATTAAGCAGGAATAGAGTTAAGTGTGCTGATAATAAGTGACCTCCCCATTCAGCTGAAGAGCTATCGCCGGATTGTTTTCAACAGTATTAATAGTGACCAGAGGGTCAGTTGTGTCAGTTGTGCAAGTTTTGTCCGTTAAGGCCTTAGAGGTTGGGTGGGTTGTGGACAGGGGATTATTAGTGCAAGTTGAGTCACCGTTCTCTGATTGTGTGCAAGGGGTCATGAGTTTTACCTGATTTGCATCACTTTCCGCAGAGCTTTCACTCATAAGCTTGAGCAGCTTATTGCTAAAATCATCAGCTTGAGCGATCCCTTTGAGTGCCTGCAAACCATCCAGGTTTATGATCGAGTGCTTTATATCATAATTATTGATTGTGGTATCTGCCTCTGTGACAAGATGCCGGGCCTCTAAAATAAGATTCGGGTCTTTATTGGAAGGTGAGTGAGACTGATTTTTTCCGACACCAAAACTAATGCCGCTACCCAGTGGCGACACAGACGAGTCAAATTTAATGATGCCGTCAGGCATTGATGCACCTTTGATTAGATCGGATTCAGTACGATCAAAGTGCAGCTCAAATTTGTGTGCAGCGGCTGGATCAGCAGGTTGTACCGATACAGTTGCAAGGCTTTTAGCAGAGACGCTGTCTAACTTGTAAACATTATCACCAGCGACAGACGAATCTTGAGGATCAAGCTCTTTACCCTGGTACTTGACGGTAAAGCTTGTTGTAAATGATTTATTTGCAACACTGTTCTTGAGTTGCAGGTAAAGAGGGCTGTGAGGTGTGAGCCTGCTCTCCATCATTTCCTTAATCATCAGACCGGCAGGGAATTCGCTGTTGTAGAAACAAGCGCCTCCATTACTGCAGTTCCAGTGAACATGAGCGTAAGCTGATGATTCATAAGGTGTCTCCATACTAATTGGATAGGCTGTAAAGTTATCCAGAACAGCTTCATTCAGATATTCGACTTGATCGGGGCTGTTCGATTTAGTGACACCTCCCAGGAGTTCAACAGGGTACTCACTGACGGGTGAGTTAGAAATAGTGCCATGGTCAATTGTTTGCTCTTTTTTAACGTCTGAGTCTCCAGTTTTGGAGATATCAGCCTGCTTGCCGTCTATGAGCATGCGATAAGTCGATGCCTTCTGGCTCACCAGGGTACGACTGATACAGACGGAATGCCATTGGTTGTCTGCTACGACAGGTTCGGCAAAGAATCCGTTGTTATGATCAGCAACACCAATTTGCCCCTTTTCGTTAAAGGCACCAAACAGGTGAGTTTTAGCCCCGGTAGGTGATGTCTCGTCGTAGTAACCAGCAAGAGCTGGAAATAGTTGGCTGCTTTTTGTAGCTTGTGTGGAAGTTTTGATGTCAAAACAGATCGTATAACTACCTTTAAACAGATCTTTGAAATCCTCAACTTGTAAAACACCTTTGCCAAGCTGTAAACCAGAGCCTATCGACCCCTGTACTCGATCGGCAGAACCTGAAATTTTTGCTGTAGCAGGGTAGGTTTGTGAAACAAGACTATCTTGCCCAGGCTGAAAATTATCAAACGTGTAATGAAGTGATGGTGATTCGACGCTAACAACAGCGTCAGTGTCAAGCTGTTCCAGCGTATGGTATTTTATAATTAATTTGGAAGGCTGATAGTGTTCCGGTAAAAGCTTCCCTTTTGACAATTTGCTGTCAAAAGTTATCTTATATTCAATGTCAGCTCTGTTTGATGAAGCCAGAGTTACGTATTTTGAGGGAAACTTAGTTTTACCAAGTCTGACTTTGTTGTATGAAATGCAGATGTGCTTTCCATAGGTTCCAATACCATTCTCAGCTGACAGACTGTCAAAATAACTCTCACGCTTTCCACCAATAATCAGCTTGTCTTGAATCTCTGCGATATCAGGCAGAAACTTTGCCTCTTGAGGTGTACCAGCATCATCCATTGCCTTGAAGCGAACAGTGACCTCTTGATCCTGGAAGAGGTTTTTCAGAAGCAGATTCCATTTATGATCTTTTGCACTTTGTGTAATTATGCCCTGATTTTTTGATCCTGCTTTTTTTATGATGTCACTCGACAGATGGACTGACACCCTGCCGTTTTCGAGAGGGTGAGTACCTCTGATAACGATACTATCAGTGTCACTTTTTAGAGAAGTCACCGCAAAGTCATAAGCCTGCGGGGCATGTACTCCTGGTAGGGAAAAACTTTTCTCCACTGATAGGCCAGTGTTTTGCAATTCATCGGTCGCAGTCAGGCTAAGGTCATAGGTCTTGCCGGGTTGCAGGCCATCCATCTGGACACTGAAATCGCCGTTGCTGATAGTGCCCGTAAAGGGCTTTGGAATACCTGTCACCTTTACGGTCACACTGCCTTTGGGCTCAGGCTGACCACTCTGGTCAATCGCCTTACCCTTGAGGGTGCAGTATCCCGCCGTCAGCTGGAAATTAGGGATGATCGACACCGTCGGACCGGTGGTGTCAACGGTGAGGAGCTTGCCGGTCAGGCTGGCATCCTGGTAGCCGCTGGCGGTAGCGCTCAGCTCCGGGGTGTAGCTGGTTTCAGTCAGGGTGCTGACGTTGAAGGCGAACGTACCTTTGTTATCCGCAATGACGGTGTCTGTTATCTCACTGCCCCGGGCCGGCTTCAGGGTCAGGGTGACTTTGGCATCAGGCGCTGCGCCGGAACCTTGCCATTGGGTTTGAGTGGTGGCAATACGGTCAGCCGGTTCTGTGTCCAGCTTCAGGGACATGGTGCCCAGAGGCGGAACCTGGAAGTCCTTAGACACCTCCTGGCCTTTGTTACCGACATCGTCGGTACCGACCAGCTTAACGTTATAGTGCTTGCCGGGGAGCAGGCCGGTGACTTTGACGGTGAAGTGGCCGCCAGTGATGATGCCGTTATAGGTCTTGCTCCCCAGGGTGGCGGTCACTTTACCGTTCTGGTCGGTTGAGCTACCGGAGAGGAGAAGACTTTTACTGGTCGCCTTGAGAGACGTCATGACGTTCGGGTCGAGTGTCAGCACGGGGCCGGTGGTGTCAACGGTGAGGAGCTTGCCAGTCAGGCTGGCATCCTGGTAGCCGCTGGCGGTAGCGCTCAGCTCCGGGGTGTAGCTGGTTTCAGTCAGGGTGCTGACGTTGAAGGCGAACGTACCTTTGTTATCCGCAATGACGGTGTCTGTTATCTCACTGCCCCGGGCCGGCTTCAGGGTCAGGGTGACTTTGGCATCAGGCGCTGCGCCGGAACCTTGCCATTGGGTTTGAGTGGTGGCGATACGGTCAGCCGGTTCTGTATCCAGCTTCAGGGACATGTTGCCCAGGGGCGGGACCTGGAAGTCCTTAGACACCTCCTGGCCTTTGTTACCGACATCGTCGGTGCCGACCAGCTTAACGTTATAGTGCTTGCCGGGGAGCAGGCCGGTGACTTTGACGGTGAAGTGGCCGCCAGTGATGATGCCGTTATAGGTCTTGCTCCCCAGGGTGGCGGTCACTTTACCGTTCTGGTCGGTTGAGCTGCCGGAGAGGAGAAGACTTTTACTGGTCGCCTTGAGAGACGTCATGACGTTCGGGTCGAGTGTCAGCACGGGACCGGTGGTGTCAACGGTGAGGAGCTTGCCGGTCAGGCTGGCATCCTGGTAGCCGCTGGCGGTAGCGCTCAGCTCCGGGGTGTAGCTGGTTTCAGTCAGGCCAGTGACTTTAAAGAGGAACTCACCCTTGTTATCCGCAGTGACGGTGTTCTTTATCTCACTGCCCTGGGCTGTTGTCTTCAGGGTCAGTGTGACTGTGGCATTAGGCGCTGCGCCGGAACCTTTCCACTGGGTCTGGGCGGTGTCAATACGATCCGCCGGTTCTGTATCCAGTGTCAGAGACATTGTTGGCAGAGGAGGTGTTTTGAAGGTTGCGTGCTTAATTTTGCCGATATTATTCAGATCATCGCTGCCGATGATCTCGGCGACATAGGTGTTGTCGAGGGAAAGATTTTTCAGCTCGATGCTGAAATGACCTGCTTTAATCGAACCGACATAAGACTGTCCATTATTTAAATGAACGACCACGCTGCCATTGGGTTCCGGGTTACCGAATTTGTCGGTAGCTGTACCGGTCATAGTGTTGTTGCCTGCTATTGGTTTGAAGCCGGGGTCGACTTCCATAACAGGGCCAGTGCGGTCAATGGTGACATTGTCGCCAATGAGACTGGAATCCTGATAACCACCGACCGTAGCAGTCAGGGCAGTGCTGTAGCTACCTTCAATCAGGCTTAGAGCTATAGCAAAAAATCCCTGGTCATCGGCATCAACGGTTTCCTCAACGACATCCCCTTTAGTGGGGGTCAGGGTCAGGGTAACCTTGGCATTGGGCGCTGCGCCAGAACCTTTCCATTCAGTTTTGGTGAGGTTTGTACGCTCTGTCGGCGCTTCGTTTATTGTCAGCTGCATTGTGGGCATTAAAACTGTGAATGAATCCTGTTCTATTGCAGTGCCTGCCAACCCGGCCTGGCTGCCAGTGAAGGTGACAGTATGTCGAGCGAAGTCGAATGCATCACTGAACTGGTAGCTCCAGGTGTTATCGCTCTTAACCGTGATGGTGTCTGTTTTGCCTGCGAAGCTAATTTCCAGCTTACCCTCGTGAGGGAATGTACCCGTCCATTCCGGATTAGCATTACTTGATGAGTCGTCCGGGCGGGTTTGAATAATCAGCTCAGGTTTGGGAGGCTGATACTCGAAGGGGTAGTCCTGAGGAAAACTCGTATTACCGGCGGCATCAACAATGGTGACTTCAGCCCGGTACTGGCCTTGCTCGGGAACCGTCGCCGTGGCGTTGAAAGTCCCGTTTTCCACCGTTGCTGTTGTGGAAACGCTGACCCCGGGTTTGAAAACATTGACGAGTTTGATTGAGACAGTACTGCCGTTCTCCTTACATTGACCACTAAAGCTGATGTCAGGAACTTTATAGGTAGTCTGAAGCTGGTCAAGATTGAAAGCTGCCGGGGTGGTGTCGAGAGTTATGGATTCTTCTACCGTGTCGGATTCACCGCCATTGTCGGCATAGAGGGTTTTTAACTGACAGGTATAGATATCGTCTCCAGCCAGGGTAACTTTGAACTCTGCCTGACCGTCCTTATTGACCGTTGATTTAATGTCTTTACCCAGAATGGTAAGCACCACCGTTGCATCCGGTTGTGATTTGACGGTAAGCAGCAGATCTTCTGAATTGGTTATGCTGTCAGTGTCGCTGGTACCAGTATCTGGCTGAATTTTAAAATCGTAAGGTGTAGACCGAACCAGCAGTTTTGCTGTTTCAGTAACTTCGACACCGGCAGCGCTGACCATTGATGCGCTGAACTCTGTTAATCCATCGTTCAGGTTTGCCACAGCCTGTGACCATGTACCTTTGTCGTCGGCTGTTATTTTCCAGCTGTTATTCCCCTGAGTCAGGGTAAATGTCTGGCCCGGTGCGGTAGTACCTGTGATAATGGCTGCTTTGTTATAAGTGACGAAGTTATAGTTGTCATCACTGGCTGGATGATCGAATTCCAAAGCAGGCGGTTTAGAATCAACCTGCACAGAGAAGGCGCTTGAAGGCGCACTGCTGGCAGTGCCACTGGAGGCGGTGGCGGTTAATGTAAAACTGCCGTCTTTCCCTGTATTCCACTGGGTTGACCATTGTCCCTGGCTGGATACCTGAATCCCCTGTTTTATCACCACATCATCGCAGAGCAGGGTTACCTGAGTGCCAGTCGGGGCTACACCACTGATGGTTAGCTCTTTTTCTGAGGTGATATTGTCATCACCTGAGCCTGTATTGGGTGCAAATGAAGTGACGGCTGGAGCCGCCGGAGGTAAAGGTGTTTCATCATGAGCGATGTGCTTATGATTGTGCTCTAATGTTAAGGTTTCGCCGACAGAAGATAATACTTCCTCAGATTCTGTTGTTGAGGCTCCAAGAGCGTCACCTCTGGCGGCAATCTGTTCTGCCATTTCTTTTACAATTTCAGAGGCATCAGACTGGGTATTTACTTTCCTGTCGGTAGGCACAATGAAAGGAGGTTCCAATATTCCTTCTTTGGCAGGTGTTGGAGTGAGTGTCGATGCATCTGCACGCACAACAGGTTTTGCCAGAGGCTGCTGGGCAGCTATCTCTTGGGAAGGTCTGTCCTGAGAAGGTCTGTCGGGGGTGGTAATGATCTGTTCAGCAGCTTCGACCAGAGTTTCCAGGCCGGGGTCCTGAGACGCATCAGAAGATTCCGTCAATGCGTTGCTGAGGCTGGCTTCGCCCTGGCTTTCATACTTCAGAGTTTTGTTTTCTTGCTTAAAGACAATTTTGCCACCATCGCCGACAATGATTCTGGCGTCGACAGGTATTTTGTCGCCTTTCTTAAGCTTGATTTTATTACCGGTCTCGTCCTTGATGGTTACGTCACCTTTGACGCCTACGAAAAAAACCGGTGCACTCTCTGGATTATTAGCTGGGGCCATTTTTAACCTCGACAATCATTAAACTGCTGACAACTTCTTGTCAAAATTTTTAACATGGCTGATGAGTCAGTATTCTTCATCAAACCTCTTTTTCTGAAATTTCATTCAGCAACACAGGTAGGTGTACCTGTACAAACTTCATACCTTTACTCGACCCGGGTCATTCAGGATCAGGGTTCCCTCATGGCATTTTTCCTGGCACGAATAATAGGCTTCAACAGGTAGTCCAACACCGACTTCTTTCCGGTCAGAATATCGACGCTGGTCTGCATTCCCGGAATGATCGGTAGTGGTTTTTCAGAGCTGCCCAGATGGCTTTTTTCCGTTCTGACCCGAACAATATAGAAGCTCTGACCGTTTTCGTCCTGAATCGTATCGGCGCTGATGTGTTCGACCTGTCCTCTGAGGCTGCCATAGATCGCAAAATCGTAAGCGGTGATTTTGATAATGGCGGGCTGACCCAGTCGCAGAAAAGCAATATCCTTGGGACGAATCTGCGCTTCGATCAGGAGCTGATCCTGCAGCGGAACTACCTCCATTAACTCCATGCCA
Organism: Endozoicomonas euniceicola; assembly: GCF_025562755.1. Lineage (GTDB taxonomy): Bacteria > Pseudomonadota > Gammaproteobacteria > Pseudomonadales > Endozoicomonadaceae > Endozoicomonas_A > Endozoicomonas_A euniceicola. The sequence goes on along the minus strand of NZ_CP103300.1, from coordinate 6,180,496 downwards.
GGTTGTACAACCCCGCCCAGAGTATTGGAGTTGATCTTTTTCACTGTGCCGTCGACGGGTGAACGCACCAGGGTTCGGTTAACCCGGTCTTTCTGAGCCGTCAGATGCTCTTCCAACTGTGCCAGGCGGATACCGTTTTCTTTCAGCTCATGCAGTGCCTTCTGGCGGAAGTTGAGTTGCAGTTCAGGCTCTCTTTGCTGTGCGGCCTGTAAAGCCGATTCCAGTCTTGGAATAGCCAGCCTGGCACCGTCAAGATCACCAGCCAGTTCGTTCACCCTCTGTTCCAGACGCAGAAGTTCCACTTCTGAAACGGCTCCCTGCCTGGCCAGAGGTCGGGTTAATTCCAGCTCACGGTTCGCGAGCTTCAGGCTGTTGTTCAGATGTTTTTCTCTGGAGCGCATTTCGCTTAACTCCTGACGACTCTGCTTGACCTTTTCTTCTGCAATGGTCAGTTCTGTTTGCAGCGTCTGGCGACGATTATTAAACAGGCTGGTTTCCCGGATGATGTCTTTAATCTGGTCTTTAACATCCTCGCCAAAGTGCAGGTCGACCCCGTCGCTTTCGCTGCGCAGACGGTAGGCGGTGGCTTTAAGGCTGGAGTATTCGACTTCAGATTCCCGGAACATTGACAGAAAGCGGGTACTGTCCAACTGCATCAGCGACTGGTTTGCTTTAACCCGCTCGCCTTCACTGACGTAGATATCCGAAATGATGCCGCCTTCCAGATTTTGGATAACCTGCACCCTTGTAGAAGGCACCACCTTGCCGACACCCCGGGCAATTTCATCCAATTTGGCAAATCCTGCCCAAACCAGAAAAACCACCACGGTGATGACACACAGGTAAATCAGTGTGCGTCCGCCCTTGGGTGACTGGGTCAGGATGGCAGCACTGGTATCTGGCATATAGTTCATGGACAGCTGTTGCTGACGGTATTGACTGATACTGTTCAGAAGGCGCTGCCACGGGGTTGTTGGTCTGTTTTTCATAGTGTCACCTTTCCCTGTTCCAGGGCTTCAATGACTTTTTCCCTGGGCCCGTCAGCAATCAGGTGACCACGATCAAAAACGATGATGCGATCCACCAGATCCAGCATGCTGCTCTTATAGGTGGTAATGATCAGGGTCTTGTCTTCCGCTAACTCCCTCAGGCGTTCACGAAACTGGTATTCGGTGAGGCTGTCCATAGCACTGCAGGGTTCGTCAAACAGTAAAACACTGGGGTTGCTCAACAGGGCTCTGGCGAGCGCGACACTCTGGCGCTGGCCCCCGGACAGGTTACTCCCCCGTTCGGCAACGGGCATTTGCAGGCCAAGGGGGTGAAGGTTGGTAAATTCTGTAACGCCGCAAAGTTCGGCGACTTCGAGTACGGCTTCGTCTTCGACATAGCCAGCTCCCAGGGCAATGTTGTCGCGAACGGTGCCAAAGTAGAGCTGAGTGTCCTGAGATACGTAGGCTATACGATCACGAAGCTCGTGGGGTGAGAGTTGTTGCAGGTCAATACCGTCAACACGGATATGTCCGGCAGTGGGTGTAAAAAAGCGCATAAGCAGGCGCTGGAAGGTGCTTTTTCCTGAGCCCATACGACCAATAATGGCAACTTTCTCACCCGCTTTGATTTCAAGGCTGACGCCGTTCAGTGCCATGCCATGTTGTTTGGGGTACTGGAAGCTGACTCGGTCGAGAAGAATATTTTTAGAAATATCCGGTGTTTTCAGGGAACTGTTGTGGTTCTGCTGTTCAACGGGCAGTTCCATGACTTTGTTCAGGGCGGTCAGCGCAGATTTTGCCTGGTAGTAGCGGGTTGAAAGCGCGGATAGCTGTGCAATAGGAGCCAGACTTCTACCTGAAAGCATAACCGCTGCGATCAGGCCGCCCATGCTGAGGTTTTGTTCAACAATCAAATAAACACCGCAGACCACAATACCAATGGTAACAAGCTGGATGACCAGCGAAGAGAGCGTTGCGGCAGAAGTCGTGATGGAGCGGGTGCGGATATCCCACATAGCTATATGGCCTGTGAGTTTCTCCCAGCGATGCTGAAGCTCTCCTTCCGCACTTTTGGCTTTGATGCCTTCAATACCACTAAGGGTTTCAACCAGGGCGGCGTGTTTCTGGGCACTGCTGCGCTGGGTGTTTTCAATGGCGGATCGAAGTCCGGGCTGTATAAACCAGCTGTGCAGGGCAATAATCACAATGCCTGCCAGGGGGACCAGCACCAGTGGTCCGCCGAGCAGACCGACAACAGCAAGAATGAACAGGGTGAAAGGAAGGTCGACCAGGGTGGCAACCGTCGAGGAGGTAATGAACTCGCGAATGTAATCAAATTCCTGCAGATGCCGTGCGAAAGAGCCAACGGAAACCGGGCGGGCTGAAAACTGTAACCCCAATGTCTGTTCAAACAGCTGTGCTGACAAGAGGATGTCAGACTTTTTACCGGCAATATCAATAAAGTGTGACCGGGTTGTTTTCAGTAGGTAGTCAAGGAAATAAGCAACGCCTGCACCGATGGCCAGTACCCACAAGGTGTCTGTTGCGTTATTCGGCACCACCCGGTCATAGACGTTCATGACAAACAGTGGACTGATGATGACGAACAGGTTGGCCACTACGGAGGCGATGATAACGTCACGATAGATTTTACGTGAGCGCAGTAGCGTTCCCCAGAACCAGTGACGTTCTGGCAGGTTCAGGGTTTCCGGGGTTCTTTCGTCGTACTGGTGTTTTTCTTTGACGAAGATAACCTCTCCGGTCATCTCCTGTTCTAACACGGCACGATCAACCAGTTCGCTGCCTCCGGACTCAGTAGTCAGTATCCGGTACTGTTCGCCGACCCTGTCGGTAATCAGGCAGGCTCGATGGTTCTTAAGCAGTAAAACGGCTGGAAGAACCAGGGCGTTGAGCTGAGCAAGATGGCTCTTAAGAGGCCGGGCAGATAGTCCGATCCGTTCAGCGGCCCTGATAAAGAGTGGAATATCCAGCTGCCCGTTTTCAAGGGGCAGGCCTGCGATCAGCGTACTGGATGAGGCGGTTATGTGGTAATGGCGACAGAGTTGCAGCAGGCATTCCAGCAAAGGGCTGGAGTGGCTGAATGTGGTCTGACCGTTCTTTCTTTCCCTGATTTCTGGCTGTTGCATATCTTCACTCATAAACAGTGGTTCCTTCTCACCTGAATGTGGTCAAACGATGAACGCCAGATCTGGTTAAGGCGGAAAGGAACCTGTCTTTGGGATGCCGGTTGAATCAGCAGCAAGCTCAAGCAATGAGCCAGAGACACGAACCCGTAGTTCATCAATGGTAGTTATGACCAGAAAATAAACGGATAGTTCAGAGTACGTTCGTACTAAGCGGCTCGGTGTTCCCCTGATTCATCCAGAAAATAGAGGGAAATTTCTGATCTTTCGAGTCATCAGCGGGTGATGACCTTATTATTAGCCGAATGTCCTTATTAAGAGTTTTATAACGATATGTACTTCTCGGCTAAGTAAAATAGTCGGGATTGTGAGGAGTGCAAGAACAGGGTTTTGGAGGTTGGGCCTTCCTGAATGCGTCATTTGAGATTGATGCTAACCTTGGTTCGGTGTTTTTGGATGATGTAGATGTTCGTTGTTTTAAACTACCGGGTTTGTCTTCGAATCATCTTCAAAGCCATCTGAATAATCTTGATTCGAAGGAGACCAAACTTGAATAAGTCAAAGTTATTCGTGCGTACCATATTTTCATTTTTTTTTATTCACTTTTCCTTGTCCGCCCTGTTTAACAGTTCATTGCTTTTTGCTGCCTCCGACAGTGTTGTTTGTGAAACCGTTGGCGATTTAACTTCAGGTTTTTCGGGAAAGGCGTTTTTAACAGACAGTCGTCAGGTGTGCTTTAAAACGGTTGACGATAACAGAGCGGTTTTCACCCCACCTTCTGCCAGTTCACTTTTCTATTTCCTGTCAACCGTTTTATCAGCTGCCGGAAGTGCCGGTGTTGTTTTTTCAGGCAGGTTCGGAGATGTATGGAGCCACAAAAACCAGTGGCTGACGGGATCACCTTCTCAGGCATCCGTTTTAGAAACATTGTTAAAAAACAGATTGATTCCTGATGCTTTTTTTTTCAGAGAGGTGAACGACAGAAAAAGAAACAGGCTTGAGGGAGAGTTGGAGCGGGCGATTGCTAACTGGCAGCAACTTGTTAAAAAATCGTCTTATCCTGCTGTGGCTATTTCTGTCAGCGATGCATCTATGCGGGTAGTCATTACCCGGAGCGACATTCTCCGGGGCACCAGCCTGGCTTCTCTGTACGAAGAGCTGATCAACATCCAGACGCAAAGCTATCTCGCACTACTGGATACTGAGGCGCTGAATGACATTGCAGGTATTGTCACTGGTGGTCTGGTGGCTTCCGGAAGTGGCGGTGATGGTGACGATAATGACAGCACTCATTATTCCTTCGATGCCGAACCCGATGCTGAGCCGCTGGTTATGGTCTATGACGACAGTGAGTATCCGGCGCAGGATTCAGCGGAAGAGCTGATCACGAAGAATCAGGAAAATAAACGACGACTGTTAAAAGTCCTCAGGAAAAAAATACAGCAGGCCATAGCTCTGGGCCATGGCGACCTGGCCCGGATTCTTGATAACAGAGTCATGCTGATTGAAGCTGACCTTGAGCACCTGAATGATTTGGAGACATCATCAGCCGGAATAACGGAAAACGATCAGGGTTCTCCGGGGATTTTGTCATTCCTGATGGCATCGCTGGTTACTGATAACCAGGAACTGCAGCAGCGTGATGACAAGGCCCTGATACAGGCACTGTCTCAATACTCCTTAGGCACTGATTACCAGAGCGTTCTTATTGTTTCCAGCGAGTTAACGCACGAAGAAGTCCTGTTCTATGACCGGTGGCAAAATACGGCCACGGGGCTGGTTTACCAGGCATTGAAAAGACGGCTGGTGCAACAGTTGCAGTCAGAAACAGACGACATTAACATGCCAACTCAACAAACTGAGTCTCTGATTTCCGGTCTTAAAGCACTGGTGCATCAATTCCGGGAGATGTTTTCAGCTGATCTTTCAAGCCGGTATGACGGCAGGCAGGTACCCCATCAAGGCAAACATAAAAGAGAACAGGAGTCTAACGCAGCCCCGGCAGCCGGAGACGGGCAAGAAATCAGAGTGAGTCGTAACACCCACACAAATATAGCATTCCAGAGCTATGAGAGGCGTGATCAGGAAGGCGACGAAGGGGATGAGCCACCTCGAAAAAAGGTACATACAGGAAGCAAGAATTGCCCACTCTGCAACCACGGAGTTTGCAGTCAGAAGGTATCAGAAGCCGATGGGAGTGGCTTAACCACGGCAGAAGAAAATGAGAAGTTACAGAGTGTTGACACCAGGCCTTCAGCAATCCAGCCCTATGAACCTGAGTGTGCCAAAAAGGATCCTCAACCTCTCGTCGGCACCCTGGATCTTGATCAGGAATGGAAGCGTGAACAGCAGAGCTTTGTGGCTGCCTGTTTCTCTGGGCTTACACCAGAAAGCCCGGTAGGAACAAATTATTGCGGGCTGACCTTTTCATGTCAGACACAATCATGGATCAATACAGAACTGAAGCTCTCATTTACAAGCTGCGACCTTGAAGGCAATCCAAAGAATAAGAATGATATCGGTGTCCAAATCAAGAAGGAAGATGGTAATCAATCAACACGTGCCTCCTGCTCATGTAAGGACTATCAGGATAATTATCATCCAATAATTGCACCCGCCCCGGGCTGTAACGAATTTCAGAGTTATCATCAGGATGCGATTATTGAGCACTCAATTAAAGAATCTATGAGTCTGGTATTTAATAGTAAGGAAGCAGGTCATCATCAGTTAAGGTTAGGCATTCTTGATGAGCATGCTGCCTTTTCAATGAAGTTAAGGTTAAGGACATGGTTTGAAGGGGAGTTTGATTGTCCTGCAGGACTTGTGCCCAGACAGCTCTTGCTTTTTGTAACCACCAGAGATTTTGAAAAAGATGGAAGAAATGCTGGCAATCGGGAAATGGTGAGAAACAGAGCAAAGCCATTAACCAGAGTCGCAACCATAGCTAAAGGCGATGAGGAGGTCATTATCCATGGAGAGGATAGTAATGGAGATCCAAAAACACACTTTAATCATTTAGCTGAAATATGGTTGCTTGGAATGTTTTGTAATGCAGTAGAAGAATATCCGTCTGAAGCTATCTACGAGATCCAAAATCGGGTCAGGGTACTTATTACACCTGCAGTTGTTTTTGCTCCCGAGACTGACAATATGGAAACACCTGTTTCCTCAGCTACAGTGCGTGATAGCCACTCCGATAATTCTGATAATCAAGATGCCATCGCCAGATGTTCCGGTTTAGGCGCTCTGACCTTCAAGTCCTCCCCTCCCCGGGCACAGCTAAAGCTATTGCCGGGTACATTGATTGATATACGCCTCAGAAACGCGATCAGCAGCCCCTCTTACAATACGTGCATATGCCCTCCCTAAATAACGAGGTAAGACCTGGTGGGATTCCAGACCTCCCGGAAAAGGTCGGGAGGCCTGTCTGGGCTATCTTTCCAGTTCCCGTTCCAGTGGGATCATGTGGTGCCTGGGTTGTACAACAAGCAGGTCGGTATCAATATCCGAAATCAGCTGTTCTGCAGTATTGCCCAGGGCAACGGCAGGCAGGCCGGTTCTGGCCTGGGTGCCCATAATCAGCAGGTCAGCTTGCAGTTCACGACCAAGCTCCGGGATCAGGGATTCTGCCGGGCCGGGGCGGACATGGATGTCTTTGGGCTGGATGCCGTAATTGTGGGCGTACTCCTGACAGTGTTTAAGGTAACGGTCTTTATCCGTCGCCCCATCGCCATGGTCCTGGATGGCGAGCATTGTGGTTGGATGGGCCGTAGCCAGATGCAGGGTGGCGCCATAAACATCGGCGGTGAGCCGGGCGTTTTGCAGGATGGCTTGATTCAGCTGGTGGTGGTGTGTGTCATCAGGGTCGCCATTGACTGCCGCCAGCATCTGCGAACTCTGATAACTGCGATCATGGCGAACCAGAAGAACAGGTACCCGGCACTGGCGCAGTAGGTTCCAGTCGTTCGGGGTAGAAAACGCACTGAGCAAGCCTCCTTCAGGCTTATAGTCTTTAACAACCAGATGGCAACGTTCCATCTGTCGTACATGAATAACGGTGTCGACCAGACTGTTTGACCATTTTTCCTGGGTGAAGACCTTTACGCCCTGATCCCGGATTTCGCTGGACAGTGCTTCAAGCTTTTCTCTGGAGGTTTCCGACGGTTTTGGGTTGGCAGACAGGACATGAAGCTCTGATTTGGTGGCCTTTGTAATCTCAACGGCACGATTCAGGGCGATCTGTTTTTTCTTGCGTGTATCAATCACAACAAGTACTTTAGCAACTCCTCGCATGGCTCTACACTCCATTTTATGTTCTTTTAATAGTGATCTTACCTAATAAAAAACGAGGTACACCTGATCTGTGTCAATTAATATGTCTGTGATTAGGAGTAGGAGGAGCAGTTTCTATTTGTTTACATCTGACGCCCTGAAATATTAATGAGTTGTTTTAACGGTTTGTAATATGAACAGGGTTCCCGGCGCGATATTGTCGATACTTTATGTCACTCATATTTTTCCTGTGGAGGAGAATCGGCAGCGGAAGCCTGTGTCTGCCAGTGCGTACAGCCATTGCCGGAAGAAGCCGTTCGGGAAGCACAGGAGCTGTTGCTTAAATGGCGGCCTTCGTCGAACCAAGGGGGCAATCGGATTGAAACAACAGATTTTGTCTGGTTGATTCATCATCGCAAAAAACGTGGAGTTTTGTTTGGCATGAGCAGCTCAGTTTCAAAATCCGTACTGGAAAAAGAGTGCTTCAACCGTTGTCATAACGGATGAAGCACCGGAGCGGCCTAAGAACCTGATTTATTCCTTTCAGGCAGTTTTGTAATATCCTGTCCTATCAGATAGCAGCAGGGCAGCAGGAATAGTATCACTGGTACTGTGAGCAGAATGCCATAGCCCAGTGTCAGGGCCATTGGTCCCATATAAACATCGGAGCCACCCAGGCCATAAGCCAGAGGAAGCAAGCCTGCCACAGTAGTAACAGAGGTCAGTAAAATGGGGCGCAGCCTTGATCCTGCTGCTTCAATGATCGAATGAATCACCAGTTCAGGGGCTGCCTGTTTATATTGCCGGTTCATTCGATCCACCATTACCAGGGCATTATTCACTACTACGCCGCAAAGTCCCAAAATACCCACAGCGGCAAAGAATGACATTGGCTGCCCATGCAGTAGTAATGCTGTTGCGGCTGAAACGACTGCAAAAGGAATGATTAAGATGACCAGCAAAGGCTGGAACAATGAGCCGAACAGCAAGGCAATAATCATCCAGATTCCCACCATGGCCATTAGCATGGCGCTGGTGAGTCCGCGCAGTGCCGAGTTGGTCATTTCAGCTTCTCCTCCGGCTTCCAGGCGGACCCCCGGGTATCGGGCAGCCAGCTGATTGAAATGGGCAATCGCCTTTTCTGAGATCTCTACTGCGTTTGGAATAGCATCACTGTCCTTCAGGCTGGTAGTGGCTTCATTACCGGATTCCACGTCATCGTCGTCGTCATTAGTACCCTCTTCAATATCACCGGCGACCAGGCTACTGCGATCACCATTCCAATGGCTCAGCTCCCGTGGTGCCATAACCGTTTCTATCCTGGCGACTCTTCTCAAAGGCACTGTTTCGCCGTTTTCAGAAGGAATATCCAGGTTGGGCAGATAGTCGGCATTACGCCATTTTGAGTCGAGCCATACCTTAATGCTCACTTCATCATCACCCACCCAGCTGGTGGACGCTTCAGCGCCTTCATAAGCCAGGTTCAGAGTGCGATTAATATCCTCAACGGACAAACCCAAACGGGCCAGCCACTGATAGTCTGGAAGAATTTTCGCCTGTGGACGACGATTGTCGTCAGATACTTCCAGCTCCACTACGCCAGACTGTTTTGCCAGCCATTGTTTTAAATCCTGAGCCATTTGTAGACGACTGGCATCATTAGAGCCAAATATCCGAAACTCAAGAGGATCGGGTGGGGGAGGGCCGCCGGCATCCACCTTGATGTCCGCATCAGTGACCCCGGGAATGCTCAGGGCTGCATCTTCCAGCATCCCTGCCACTTCATCAGCAGACTGGGAGCGAGTTTCAGCGGGAGTCAGAATAATCAGTCCGGTGGATTCAGGTGTAGTCTGGCGGATGTGATAGCGTTGCACCTCAGGGGTTTCTTTCAGTAATTTCAGCAGAGGCTGTTGGATACGAGTCACTTTGTCCAGAGAGGTGCCATCCTGAACTTCAATGCTTAACTCAAGAAGCCTTGCTGCACTGGTGGGGAAAAAGTCCAGCTTTAACTGACTCAGGCTCAGGTATAAAACACACATGCCGGCAATGAGAACCACCGGGACAACAGCGTAGCGGGCAGCAATCACTTTTCCCAGCATGTGTTGATAGCGATTTTTGATGATCAGAAACCACTGTTTTTGCTGGTTTTGCTGGCGCGACTCTGTACCTGACATGGCGTGCGCCAGGTGCGCAGGTAACAGCAAAGTCACATCAAGCATAGAGACCAGCAGGGCCATCATAATGGTGATTGGGAGGATGGCATAGGTGGCACCAAAATCACCGCCCATAAACAGCATGGGTACAAAGACCAGCAGTGTAGTCAGAAGGCTGGTAACAACAGGGCGGAAAACTTCAGAATACCCTTCAACGGCGGCTTCAACAGGCGGCAGTCCCTGGTGGTATTTCTGGTCGATACTTTCTGCTACAACAATGGAGTCATCAACAATGATACCAATCACCAGCAGGATCGCCGACATACTGATACTGTCGAGGGAATAGCCAAACAGCAGCAACATGCTCACCGTACCAAAGACACAAACCGGCAGTGAGGTGGTGATCCACGGGGCCAGGCGACGTTGAATAGTGATCAGCAAAACAGCCAGCACCAGAATGGCACCGATCAGGCCGTTGTTACGCACGACTCTGAACCGGTCACTGATTTCTTCTGACAGATTCAGTGAGGTTGAAAACTTCAGCTTACCGCCAGTGCGCTCGCTTTCATGGCGCAACAGTGCTTTCACGGCATCAACGGTTTTGAGGATGTCGCCGGACTCAGTCTTAAAGAGGGTAAACCCTATACCTTTCTCGCCATTGGCGACAAAAGCTTCAGAGGGGCGCTCAAAGCCGTCTCTTACCTCGGCAATGTCTTTCAGTCGCAAGGGGCTGCCGCCGGGAAGCATGGTAATAATGCTCTGTTCAAGCTCCGCTGCAGATTGAACCTGGGTCAGGGTCAGCAGGTTTTTTTCCGCCAGCCAGGACTCTACAATTCCGCCACTGCTGGACTGGTTTCGTCTGGCAATGGCATCCACCACGGTCTGAGGATTGATCCCGTAACTGTTCAGACGGTCAGGGTTCAGGTCTACGATAAATTCCCTGAGGAGGTATCCGGCAGTATCAACTTTACCAATACCATCCAGCGCTCTCAGTTTTTTCTCCAGTTGCCGGGCTGCTTCTCTCAGCTCTGCATAAGGCATATCGCCACTGATACTAAAAATAAAAAACTCAAAAGTCGCTGTGTTTTCTGCCTCTACTAACGGAGCATTTTTCAGGTTGGCAGGCAGATCGGTCACGCGGTCCACAGCTGCACGGATATCCTGGTTGACCAGGTCAATGTCTTCTCCATCCCGAATAAGGATTTCAATTTCCGAGAGACCGTCTACTGATATGGATTGATACCAGCTAATGCCTTTGACTGTTTTTAGCTCCTTTTCAATTCGATTGGTAATTTCCAGTTCTATCTCTTCAGCAGAAACACCGGGGTACTCTGTTATAATGACGGTTTCGCCCTGCTTGGCAGCGGGCAATTCCTGAAGGGTAATATTGAGCAGCGCAATAATGCCCATAACACACGTAATGGCCAGTACCATGCTGGCAAAAAAACGCCGCTCAACAAAAAAACGCAGGAAAGCTTTCATCGTGGCTTACTCCTGCTCAATATTTACATTGATGCGGGCATCCACAGTAAAACCTGAGCGTAACAGGCCGTCACGGTTGTTAACAATAATGTCAATAGGGTAACTGTTTTTGCTGGACTCTGGCTTAATACCTACGCGCAGAATTTCACCCGTAAATGTCTTTGAGGGCAAAGCTTCTGCGTAGATAGTTACAGATTGCCCGGGATGAATCCTGTTGATGTGGTTTTCAGTAACATAAACGACAGCTTCAAGCTTATTGAAATTTTCCAGGCGATATAATGTTTGTCCTTTTTGCACCCAGTCGCCTTTTTCGATCAGCTTTTCCGTTACCCAGTAATCAGCTACAGGCATGATGATGGTTCTTTGCAGATCGAGCTGTGCGTCCTCGAAGGCCAGTTCTTGCAGATCAACAGTGAAGGCACTGATCTGAAATTCAGCTTCAGCGTTGTCTAACTGCTCCTGTGAAAGGCTGTTTTTAGCTTTCAGTTTCCGGTATCGCTCGACCCGGGCTCGTTTGGCTTTCATGTCGGCCTTGCTCAAAGCCAGGCTGGCTTTGGCCTTTGCCAGCATTAACAGGTAATCTTCACTGTCGATCTGAACTAATGATTTACTTTCAGAGACCTGCTCACCCCGGTCATAACCGAGACTGGTAATAACACCATCAATTTCTGAAACAACGGTCAGTGAGTCGTGACTCTTTAAACTGCCCAAAAGGCTTAGTTCCTCACTGGCAGAAAGATGTAAACACTGACTTAATAGCAACAGTATTAAAGATAATCGGTACATAAGATCCTCCTTCACTTATGCAGCAAACCCTATGAATTAAGAGTTATTTGATTCCATATGGGCAGTTGCCAATGATAATAAATATTTTTTTAAAGAAACAGTTTCTAAAAATGTCATGATGGTTCATTTCATCAATGCTGCGACTACGGCGTATTGCGATGCTTTATTGACCGGGTTCAGGGCTGAATGCAGACTTGGCAAAGCCACAGGGTTTTGGTCAGGGACTTCTGACAGTAAATGGTATTTGTAGAAAATATAACTGGCGACTCAGTCTGGAAAATAATGTTAACACTCCCGGATGCACTGCCCGGGTCGAGTGGTTCTGAAGGTAGTAGGCGTATGATTGATAAGGCTGGTGTAGAATGTGATTCTACGGAGGAGTCACAATGCCAAGAACTATCGATATAACCCCTGCCCTTGATTTCCTGCCTTGCCGTACACCTGATGCCTGGGTAGAGGAAGCCATCAAGCCTGAAAATCAGGAAATATTGCTCATTGATCATCTCAATAATGAATTCAAGGCTGCTCAGTCGGCAATGAGCATGATGAGGAGATATGGCCTGAGTGGTGTTATGGGTGGAGACCATGTAGATCAAAGGGTTCAGGCAGGTGACCGCTGTAGCGGTAAAAAAAACGATAATGAGAAAAAAGCAGCGTCCACCGCGCTGAACCAAATGTTCCGGTATATTCATCATGAAGACCTGCTGCATAAAATGTCCCGGCTGGCGAGGGAAGAGTTACTGCATTTTGAGCAGGTAATGAAGTTGATGAAAAAGCGGAATATTCGTTACCGGCAGGTTTCAGCCTCACGCTACCACGGACTGATGCGTGAGCAGGTGCGTAAGCGCGAGCCGGGGCAACTGGTGGATATTCTGGTTTGTGGAGCGTTTGTTGAAGCCCGCTCCTGCGAGCGTTTTCACAAGCTGGCCTTTCATGTGGATGATGAGCTGGCAAAATTTTACCGCTCCCTGCTGCTGTCGGAGGGGCGACATTTTATGGATTACCTGACGCTGGCTGAAAGCATTGCTCAAACGGATATCTCAGACCGGATTGCGGTGTTTGCTGCTATTGACCGTAAGGCTGTTGAGTCTGGCGACCAGCAGTTTCGTTTTCACAGTGGCAGGCCTGATTAAATAAAAGGTTAAATAAATAGTTGGTTGAGTATTGTTTCATCAGTTTCTGCTATTCTGTAAACCCTAAGTCTGCGGGAGTACAGCATGAGCGCAACAGCTAAAGCATCGAACAGCGAGTCTGATCATCAACTCAATACTTTAACCGATATAGTCAGAGTGGTTGGGGAGACGCGCTCTGACGTTAAGGTTATTGATCGGAAAGTCGATCGCCTTGAGCAAAAAATAGACCAGCAAAGCTCTGGAATTTCTGAATTGAAAGCTGATGTCTCAGGATTGAAAGCTGATGTCTCAGGATTGAAAACTGATGTCTCAGGATTGAAAACTGATGTTTCTAGGCTGGAGACTGATGTTTCTGTGCTGAAGGCTGATGTTTCTGAACTAAAAGCTGATGTTTCTGAACTGAAGGCTGATGTTTCTGAGCTGAAAGCTGATAACGTAGAAATCAAAGACACCTTAAAGCTCATTCTGTCCAGACTTCCCAGCTAACGTCAACTGTCAAATACTTTTAGTTAGCCCCCACCGGCTCAGTCGTCTGTAGGGGCAGGAAATCAAAGACTGAAACGTTGCTGGTGTAAACCGCTGTCGCCAGGTAGCACCCAGCCACATTTATCCCAGTCGCCCAGTACAATGCGTTGTCCAGTGCCGGTAGATAATGTTACGGCGTGAGTATCGGGGCGATGGGTATGACCATGAATCAGGGTTTTTACCCCATATTGCTCCATGACCCTGACCACTTCATCACGGTTTACATCCATGATTTCAAGGCTTTTGCCGGACTTTGCCTTTTGGCTGTTGGCGCGAATTCTGGCAGCGAGCTTCTTGCGGTAACTCAGGGGCAGGAGCCGAAGAAAGCCTAAAACCAGGGGGTGACGAATACGCTTACGGTATTTCTGATAGTGTTCATCATCGGTACACAGCAGGTCGCCGTGCATCAGCAGGACTTTCTCACCGTTTAGTTCAATGGTGCAGGGGTCTTGTAACCACTGGGCGCGGGTTTGCTTCAGGAAGCAGCGCCCCACCGCAAAATCACGGTTGCCGGGCATAAAGAAAAGGTGATGACCTGCGTCGGTGTAGCGCCTGAGCTTATCTGCAATTTCTTGATGGAAAGGCTCCATGGCATCGTCTCCCACCCAGTACTCGAAAAAATCTCCAAGAATATAAAGGGTGTCAGCTTTCGGAGCCTGTTCATCCATAAATCGCAAAAACGCCCGGGCGATGTCCGGGCGTTCGGGTGTCAGGTGCAGGTCGGAAATGAACTGCGCCTGCATTTACACCAGTTCCGCAGACTCGATAACTACATCTTCAACCGGTACATCCTGGTGGCCTGCCCGGAAAGTAGTTTTCGCGCCCTTGATCTTGTCAACGACTTCAGTACCTTCAGTGACCTTACCAAATACGCAGTAGCCCCAGCCGTCCTGAGATTTACTGGTATGGTTCAGGAAGCCATTGTCGGCAACGTTGATGAAAAACTGGCAGGAAGCAGAATGTGGGTCCATGGTACGAGCCATGGCAATGGTGTAACGGTCGTTCTTCAGGCCGTTGTCTGCTTCGTTTTCAATGGGGTCATTGGTGGATTTCTGAACCATACCCGGCTCAAAACCACCGCCCTGAATCATGAATCCGTCAATGATACGATGGAAGATGGTGCCGTCGAAATGACGGCTTTTTACATACTCTTCGAAGTTTGCAGTCGTTTTAGGCGCTTTTTCAGCGTCCAGTTCCAGCTTGATATCGCCGAAATTGGTATGCAGTACAACCATGTGGTTACCGTCTTTTCAATTGATACTGTACCCTGAGCCCTATAAGGACTCAGGGCAGGAGAGCAAGCCATTTTAGGTGTTTCTGGCGTCAGTGTAAAAGGGGAGGGGCGATGGATGTGTTTTTCGTATTAGCCCGGGGGGATGAGTATTATCTCTATAACTGAGAATGCCCTGTAGCCTTCTCCTTTGATTTCTTCTCCACCAGGCAAGAAACTGACTGTTCTGATATATCTTGAATCCAGCCTGAAGTTATTTCTGCCGGGCCTGGCAAATTTTACGTTGGTTCCTGAAGAAAAACTCAGGTTGGCCTGATCGCTCCAGGGTAGGTTCAGTGAACCTTTCAGGATTGCTTTGTAAGAACCTCCCGGGTAGGCAGTCTTGCCGTTTGTCCCATATAGGTTCAATGACATTTTTGAGCGACGCAGCCGGATTTGATGCCGATAACCTGAATTATGCCTACGGCTTTTAGGTAGGACAACACGCAGTGCATTTTGATAGGCTTTCCACTGGATTGCCTGAAGTGCCATACCGTGTCTGCTGTAAATATCCAAATCTTCATCTTTGAGAAGAGTGAAATTGTACCTGACGTTGTCAGCACCCGCTTTCCCACTGGAGGGTTCGGAAAGCCCGCTTGTTTTAAATGGAATATAGGCTATCTGCCCGTTGCGTTTATCTTCAACTTTTATAACGCCATGAAATACCAGACCCTTCAGCGCATTTATCTTATAAGCGGCTTCCGGATCATTGAGGGTATTCAGATCTACGCAAAGCGATGAGCTTTTATTGGGGTAGGTTCTCAGGTAAGCGGCCAGGTTATATGTCAGGTAACCGGAGTTTGTAGAAGAAAGGGCCTCAAAAGATTCAGGATGTGAATTATAGGTGTCACAGTACGACTCTCCACAAACAAAAGTGTTTGTTGAGTCCGGGCAGTTTCTCTCGTAACTGACGGTCTTTTGTAGTTGTATGGCTCTTTTTTGGCGTTCTATCAGGAGTAGACGGGCAGCATAGCTTTCCGCGCTTTCAGCTATTGGAGTAGCTTCAGCCAGCGAAACTGCAGAAGCAAGAACGGCCGCAGAAAAACTGCTGAGCCGACAGCGATTCTTCATAATGGGTTCTCATGGGGGCTAGGGCGACAACAAGCAGAATAGCAGTGATTCTCACACTGACAATTTCTTCAGGCTTCTGAATTTGAGATTTCCGCAGACAATAAGCCCGGCTCGGCCCACTCATAAGCTACAGGTTATCTTGTTGAACCATCAGCGTTTATAATGGTAGTCTCGCACGTTTGAAAAAGTTTCATGAATCTGATGTCTGGTACTATGGTCTGAGCTACTCGCTCGGCAACTAGCCCGGCATCACCTCCCAAGATACTGGTTGCAATGAGCACAACAGACAAACCAAGTAACTTTCTGGAGCAGATCATTGAAAAAGATCTGGCCGAAGGTGTAGTAACTTCTATCCACACTCGCTTCCCACCAGAGCCGAATGGCTTTCTGCACGTGGGACACGCGACTTCTATCTGTTTGAACTTTGGCCTGGCCGAGAAATTCGGTGGCCAGTGTAATCTGCGCTTTGATGATACCAACCCTGAAAAGGAAGAGCAGAAGTACGTCGACAGCATCCGGGAAGATGTCAAATGGCTTGGTTATCAGTGGAGTGGCGAGGCTCGTTATGCCTCCGGCTACTTCGACAGGTTTTACGAGTGGGCT
This sequence comes from Endozoicomonas euniceicola, assembly GCF_025562755.1. Lineage (GTDB taxonomy): Bacteria > Pseudomonadota > Gammaproteobacteria > Pseudomonadales > Endozoicomonadaceae > Endozoicomonas_A > Endozoicomonas_A euniceicola. The sequence continues at coordinate 6,164,068 of NZ_CP103300.1, read as the reverse complement.
GTGCATCTGATCAGGGAAGGTAAGGCTTACGTGGATCATCAGGATGCAGAATCCATGGCCCGCAACCGTGGTGACTTCAAAACCCCGGGGGTTGAAACCGCTGACCGGAAAAGATCAGTAGAAGACAACCTGACCGAGTTTGAAAAGATGCGTGCCGGTGAATACGATGAGGGCAGTTGCAGCCTGCGCGCCAAAATCGACCTGCAACACCCGAACATGAATATGCGTGATCCGGTGCTGTACCGTATCCGCAAACAGAGCCATCACCAGACGGGTGATAAGTGGTGCATCTACCCAAGCTATGACTTTGCCCATGGTCAGGAAGATGCCATTGAGGGTATTACTCACTCCATTTGTACTCTGGAATTTCAGGACCACCGCCCGCTGTATGAATGGTTTATCGAAAACCTGCCGGTGCCGCACAAGCCGCGTCAGTATGAATTTGCCCGCACCAATCTGAACTACACCATCACCTCCAAGCGTAAGCTGAAGCGTCTGGTGGATGAGAACTTTGTTACCGGCTGGGAAGATCCCCGTATGCCGACCATTTCTGGTATGCGTCGTCGTGGTTATACGCCGGCTGCCATTCGTAAGTTCTCTGAGATGGTCGGTGTCAGTCGTACCGATGGTATTGCGGATATTTCCATGCTGGAACACGCCATTCGTGATGATTTGAATCAGAATGCTCCCCGTGGCATGGCGGTGCTGAATCCGCTGAAAGTCATCATTACTAACCTGCCGGAAGGTGAGGTGCAGGAAATGACCGCACCAATGCACCCAAGTAAGGATATGGGCGAACGCACTCTGCCGTTCACCCGTGAACTGTATATTGACCGTGCTGACTTCACTGAAGACACCACGCTGTCCCGCAAGAAGTTCAAGCGTCTGGTGAAAGGTGAGTATGTGCGCCTGCGTAGTGCTTACGTGGTCAAAAATGACAATGTGATTAAGGATGAGAATGGTGAGATTGTTGAAATTCACTGTTCTTATGTGCCAGGTACTGTGGGTGAAAATCCGCCGGAAGGTGTGAAGCCACGAGGTGTTATCCAGTGGGTGTCTGCGAGCCACGGCAAACAGGTTGAGTTGCGTCAGTATGATCGTCTGTTTAACCATCCGGCACCGGACAAGGGCGAAGAAGATTTTATTACCCATATCAACCCAAACTCTCTGGAAGTAAAGCAGGCATGGGTTGAACCGGGTCTGGCCAGCGCTAAGCCAGAACAGGGTTTCCAGTTTGAGCGTGAAGGTTATTTTGTGGCGGATCGTTACGATCACAGCGCGGAACATCCGGTGTTCAATCTGACGATTGGTCTGAAAGATACCTGGGCCAGCAAGGTCTGAGGATAGGATGCACAGTAGCCTTCAGTCTGTTTGATTACGGGCTGAAGACTCAGAAACTGCCTGAGAAAAAGGCAACAGGACATTGAAAGTGCTGCAGATTTACAACACTTTAACTCGAAAGAAAGAGCCGTTTCAGCCTATCGACGAAAACCATGTACGTATGTACGTGTGTGGTATGACGGTGTATGACTTCTGTCATATTGGTCACGCCCGTACTGTGACCGCCTTTGATGTGGTGGCGCGTTATCTGCGTGCGAAAGGTTATAACCTGACCTATGTACGCAATGTGACGGATATTGACGACAAGATCATCAGGCGCGCCACTGAGAATAATGAAACCATTGATGTGCTGACCGATCGTATGATCGCTGCCATGCGAGACGATTTTACCCGTCTTGGCAACCTGCCACCGGATCAGGAGCCGCGTGCTACTGAGCATGTGCAGGGAATGATTGAGATGATCGGCGGTCTGATCGACAAAGGTTTTGCCTACGCGCCGGGTAATGGTGATGTGTACTACCGTGTGCGCAAGTTTGAAGGCTACGGCAAGCTGTCCGGTAAAATACTGGAAGAGCTGGAGGCCGGCGCGCGCATTGATGTGGAAGAGAGTAAGGAAGACCCGATGGACTTTGTACTCTGGAAAGGTGCCAAAGAAGGCGAACCTTTCTGGGCATCTCCATGGGGCAATGGTCGACCGGGCTGGCATATTGAGTGCTCGGTGATGGGTAAGTGCTGCCTGGGTGACACCTTCGATATTCATGGCGGTGGTTCTGACCTGAAGTTCCCGCATCATGAAAATGAAATTGCTCAGTCTGAAGCGCACAATAATGCAACCTTTGTGAACACCTGGATGCATTCCGGGGCAATTCGCATCGATAACGTGAAAATGTCCAAGAGTCTGGGTAACTTCTTTACCATCCGTGAGGTGTTAGAGCAGTTTCCGGATGAGGTGGTTCGTTACTTCCTGATCTCTTCGCACTATCGCAGCCCGGTGAATTACTCTCAGGAAAGCCTGAAGGAAGCGGCTGTCCGTCTTGAGCGTCTTTACACGGCTCTGAAAGGCTTGAAGCTGGAGGGGGTTGAAGCGGCGGTTGAGTCTGAGTTCGAGCAGCGTTTCCTCGCGGCCATGGACGATGACTTTAATACCCCGGTGGCACTGGCGGTGCTGTTTGATCTGGTGCGTGAGCTGAACCGTGTTCGAGCAGAAAATGAGCAGCAGGCACTGCCTCTGGCGGCGTTGCTGGTGAAGCTGGGTGGCATTCTGGGTATTGTTCAGGGGGGGGCTGAAGCCTTCCTGAAATCCGGCAGTGATCTGGATGAAGCCTGGATTGAAGGGATGATCCAGAAGCGTGCCGATGCTAAGAAAGCCCGTGACTTTGCTGAGTGTGACCGCATTCGTGATGAGCTGGCAGCTCAGGGGATCAGTTTGCAGGATGGTCCTCAGGGAACCACCTGGCGGGTAGAGCGTTAAACTTTACGAGTTAAAACTTATGAAAAGCTGCGACCGTGTTGTACGGGCGCAGCAAATGAATATTGGGTATTACTTGCCTGATAAGTTTGATATGCCTGTGAATGGTGACCGGTTTTGATCGTCGGCTGGTGAGCGAGCCGGTAGCTCAGGGAGAGATTCTTCCCCGGGTGGAATTGTGTTTACATCGGCTTCATCCTCGCTCGTGGATGCTTCGTCTTCCTGGTCGGGTTGTACTTGCTCATTGGCTGCAGTCGGTTCACCGTCATCCGGAATTTCCGGAATGCTGGAGTCTGGGTCAGGCTCCTGTTCATCATTATTCACTGTTACCTGGGCGTCATTTTCGCGTTCAAGGGCGACCCTGTTTTCTTCCGCAAGTGTCGTATCGTCCACCAGTTCCTGTCTGACAAAGGTTAGTAAGAAAGGCTGCGAGGGAGTGTTTTCATTGCCTTCATGAGAAAGGCTTGAAAGATAAACACTTCCTTCATTGCTGGTTGCGATTCGGGCTTCTACTGGTAAAGACGTTTCAGCTATCTTCTGCCCGTCTACTCCGTATGTTCTCAGAGTCACCTTTCCTGATCCGGAGGTTCCACTTTCACTGAAGGAAAATTCGTCGAGGAACAGATCAATAATTAGATCGTCTGTTTTAATCAATCCTGTTGGAAGAAGAAGCTTGAATTGATCCTGATGACCGGTTTGCGTAAAGCGTTTTATAACCTCATCCGTTAGTTCAACGACATGGGGAGTGAGCCACCATCCATTAGTAGGCGGCTCCATGTTTGAACCATCTCGTGTGTTGAGACTTGATGTATATGGGTAAAAAGTCTGCAAGCCCTGATGTCTGTTCAGAGTGCTGGTGCTAGGGTGAAGTATGGCCCTGGCTGTATACTCTTCAGAAGAATCCGTACCGCTATTGCTTTCCGAATTGCTATCGCCTTCCGAATTGTCGCTGTCGGTCTGATGCACGAGACGGGTCGTTGTCACAAGTCTCCTAATTCCTTCATCTTGATAGTCTTTGACTTCCACTTCCCATGTTTTTTTATCCATCTCAAGCTTGTAAAAGGTTTTTTTTCCTGCCTGTGCGGCGAGTGTCAGGGACATAAAGAGGAATGTCAGTAGACACTGTGTGGATAATTTAAAGAACTGCACTGGTTAACACCTGAAAAAATTGTGTATAAAAAAAGCTTTTTTACTCAAGTGAAAAAAACTAGACCACTGGGAGGCTTATGCAAATTGTCAGCCTTCTCTAATCTCTGTGCATAGTAAAAAGTGGACTTTGCGAATGAATGTGAGAGTGGTGTAAGTCAGCTGTCGGGTAGCTTTGATAAGTTTGCGCAGCGAACGTTGTTATATTCGCTGCAGCATCATTAGTGAAATGTTCGGTGTTTGAAGTGGTTCGTTACTTCCTGATGTCTTCGCACTATCGCAGCCTGGTGAATTACTCTCAGGAAAGCCTGAAGGAAGCGGCTATCCGCCTTGAGCGTCTACCTTACGGTTAAATCATACGAAGAGTTGCGCCCGTTTTGTACGGGCGCAGCAAATGAATATTGGGTATTACTTGCCTGATAAGTTTGATATACCTGTGAATGGTGACCGGTTTTGATCGTCGGCTGGTGAGCGACCTGGTAGCTCAGGGAGATATTCTTCCCCGGGTGGAATTGTGTTTACATCGACTTCATCCCCGCTCGTGGATACTTTGTCTTCCTGGTCGGGTTGTGCTTGCTCATTGGCTGCAGTCGGCTCACCGTCATCCGGAATTTTCGGAATGCTGGAGACTGAGCCAGATTCCTCTTCATAATTATTCACTGTTACCTGGGCGTCATTTTCGCGTTCAAGGGCGGCTCTGTTTTCTTCCGCAAGTGTCGTATCGTCCACTAGTTCCTGTCTGACAAAGGTTAGTGAGAAAGGCTGTGAGGGAGTGTTTTCATTGCCTTCATGAGAAAGGCTTGAAAGATAAACACTTCCTTCATTGCTGGTTGCGATTCGGGCTTCTACTGGTAAAGACGTTTCAGCTATCTTCTGCCCGTCTACTCCGTATGTTCTCAGGATCACCTTTCCTGATCCGGAGGTTCCACTTTCACTGAAGGAAAAATAGTCGAGGAACAGATCAATAATTAGATCGTCTGTTTTAATCAATCCTGTTGGAAGAAGAAGCTCGAGTTGATTCTGATGACCGGTTTGCGTAAAGCGTTTTATAACCTCATCCGTTAGTTCAACGACTTGGATAATGGAATGCCATCTATCAGTATGCCCAGTATGCGGCTCCATGTTTGAATCATCTCGTGTGTTGAAACTTGATATATGTGCGTTAAAAATCTGCAAGCCCTGATATTTACTCAGAGCCCTGATTCTAGGGTCAAGTATGACCCTGGCTGTATACTCTTCAGAAGAATCCGTAGCGCTATTGCTTTCCGAATTGCCGCTGTCGGTCTGATGCACGAGACGGGTCGTTGTCACAAGTCTCCTAATTCCTTCATCTTGATAGTCTTTGACTTCCACTTCCCATGTTTTTTTATCCATCTCAAGCTTGTAAAAGGTTTTTTTTCCTGCCTGTGCGGCGAGTGTCAGGGACATAAAGAGGAATGTCAGTAGACACTGTGTGGCTAATTTAAAGAACTGCACTGGTTAACACCTGAAAAAATTGTGTATAAAAAAAGCTTTTTTACTCAAGTGAAAAAAACTAGACCACTGGGAGGCTTGTGTAAATTGTCAGCCTTCTCTAATCTCTGTACATAGTAAAAAGTGGACTTTGCGAATGAATGTGAGAGTGATGTAAGTCAGCTGTCGGGTAGCTTTGATAAGTTTGCGCAGCGAACGTTGTTATATTCGCTGCAGCATCATTAGTGAAATGTTCGGTGTTTGAAGTGGTTCGTTACTTCCTGATGTCTTCGCACTATCGCAGCCTGGTGAATTACTCTCAGGAAAGCCTGAAGGAAGCGGCTATCCGCCTTGAGCGTCTACCGGCGCAGCAAATGAATATTGGGTATTACTTGCCTGATAAGTTTGATATACCTGTGAATGGTGACCGGTTTTGGTCGTCGGCTGGTGAGCGACCTGGTAGCTCAGGGAGATGTTCTTCCCCGGGTGGAATTGTGTTTACATCGACTTCATCCCCGCTCGTGGATACTTTGTCTTCCTGGTCGGGTTGTGCTTGCTCATTGGCTGCAGTCGGCTCACCGTCATCCGGAATTTTCGGAATGCTGGAGTCTAAGTCAGGTTCCTGTTCATCATTATTCACTGTTACCTGGGCGTCATTTTCGCGTTCAAGGGCGACCCTGTTTTCTTCCGCAAGTGTCGTATCGTCCACCAGTTCCTGTCTGACAAAGGTTAGTGAGAAAGGCTGTGAGGGAGTGTTTTCATTGCCTTCATGAGAAAGGCTTGAAAGATAAACACTTCCTTCATTGCTGGTTGCGATTCGGGCTTCTACTGGTAAAGACGTTTCAGCTATCTTCTGCCCGTCTACTCCGTATGTTCTCAGGATCACCTTTCCTGATCCGGAGGTTCCACTTTCACTGAAGGAAAAATAGTCGAGGAACAGATCAATAATTAGATCGTCTGTTTTAATCAATCCTGTTGGAAGAAGAAGCCTGAGTTGATCCTGATGACCGGTTTGCGTAAAGTGTTTTATAACCTCATCCGTTAGTTCAACGACATGGACAATGTACCACGATCTATCAGTATGCCCAGTATACGGCTCCATGTTTGAATCATCTCGTGTGTCGAGACTTGATATATGTGCGTTAAAAGTCTGCAAGCCCCGATGTCTATTCAGAGCGCTGGTGCTAGGGTGAAGTCTGACCCTGGCTGTATACTCTTCAGAAGAATCTGTAGTGCTATTGCTTTCTGAAGTGCTATCGCCTTCCGAATCGCCGCTGTCGGTCTGATGCATGAGACGGGTCGTTGTCACAAGTCTCCTAATTTCTCCAACTTGATAGTCTTTGACTTCCACTTCCCATGTTTTTTTATCCATCTCAAGCTTGTAAAAGGTTTTTTTTCCTGCCTGTGCGGCGAGTGTCAGGGACATAAAGAGGAATGTCAGTAGACACTGTGTGGCTAATTTAAAGAACTGCACTGGTTAACACCTGAAAAAATTGTGTATAAAAAAAGCTTTTTTACTCAAGTGAAAAAAACTAGACCACTGGGAGGCTTGTGCAAATTGTCAGCCTTCTCTAATCTCTGTGCATAGTAAAAAGTGGACTTTGCGAATGAATGTGAGAGTGGTGTAAGTCAGCTGTCGGGTAGCTTTGATAAGGTTGCGCAGCGAACGTTGTTATATTCGCTGCAGCACCATTAATGAAATGGTCGGTGTTGTCTGTCAGTTAGTCGTGCAGGTGCTCAGCAGCGTACAGTGTATTCTCCAGTAGTGTGGCAACGGTCATTGGTCCCACGCCGCCGGGAACCGGTGTAATCCAGCCTGCCCGCTGGCTGGCGGTATCGAACTCTATGTCACCTACCAGTCGTCCGTCGTCCATACGGTTAATGCCGATATCAATAACAATGGCGCCCGGTTTTATCCATTCACCCTTGATTAGCCCCGGCTTGCCAACGCCCACAACGAGAATATCTGCCCTTGCAACCACTTCATCCAGGTTTTGGGTGAAGCGGTGGGCGGTGGTGGTGGTGCATCCAGCCAGCAGCAGTTCCATGGTCATCGGGCGGCCAACGATATTGGAGGCGCCCACAATGACCGCATTCTTGCCGCGGATGGGTTCGCCTGTACTTTCCAGTAGTGTCATAACACCTTTGGGGGTACAGGGACGGAGCAGTGGGATGCGTTGTACCAGTCGGCCAATGTTATAAGGATGAAAACCGTCCACGTCTTTGTCTGGGCGGATGCGTTCAATAACAAGGTCGGTGTTGATGTGCTCGGGCAGGGGCAGTTGGACAAGGATGCCGTCGATGGTCGGGTCATCGTTGAGGCTGTCGATCAGGCTGAGCAGTGTGCTCTCTGAAGTCGCGGCGGGCAGGTCATGGGAAACGGAAAGGAAGCCTACGCGCTCACAATCTTTCCGTTTTTTGCCAACATACACTTTAGAGGCTGGGTCATCCCCTATCAGGATAACAGCCAGACCAGGGGCTCGCAGGCCTTGCCCTGTTCTGACCCTGACCTGTTCAGCAATATTGTCGGTCAGGGATTTGGCAATGGTTTTACCATCAATCGTTGTCGCGGTCATGTTCGTTATGTTTACCGGGTTTGGACTTATCAGCAGATAAGCGGATTATTTTAACAGTGCCAGTCGATGATAGGCATAGCTGTCCACAGAATAATCGTGGTTGTTTACAGCTAAACGACTGTGTTAGATTAGCGCCGTCTTCGCAGGCGTTCCTGCTCTATGAATGTTTAACTTCAGCTTATTAAGATGTTCTTGTTAGTCGGCAGCTATTAAATATTCTGTAAGCAGTGTCTGAGAAAAGGGCATTGACGACAAGAGCTGATCTGGGTAATATGCGCCGCATCACTGATGCAGCGATGACTTGTTCGTTAGAACGGTCAGTTGTTAAGCAGTTGAAGATGCTCTTAATGGAGTGTTTCGGGGTATAGCGCAGTCTGGTAGCGCGCCTGCTTTGGGAGCAGGATGTCGGGAGTTCGAATCTCTCTACCCCGACCAGATATTTCTTTTGAATGCTGGAAATGGGTATTGATTAAATCCTCTGCTTCGGTATTGTGAAGAGTAATTAGTGCGCCCGTAGCTCAGTTGGATAGAGCATCCGCCTTCTAAGCGGATGGTCGCAGGTTCGAATCCTGCCGGGTGCGCCATCTTTCCTTTCGATTGGGGATGATGGCAGGATCTGTGGTGGGCATAGCTCAGTTGGTAGAGCTCTGGATTGTGATTCCAGCGGTCGTGGGTTCGAGCCCCATTGTCCACCCCAATTTTTGATCATAGAAATGATCTGTGATGACAATCAGATGTATATGTCTATCAGTATGCATCTGTACGAAGTTATATAGCGGCGCAATAAGTGCTCTATGCGGATGTGGTGGAATTGGTAGACACGCTGGTTTTAGGTACCAGTGCCGCAAGGCGTGAGAGTTCGAGTCTCTCCATCCGCACCAGTTGCTATACGGGGATAAGCTTGCTTATCCCCTTTTGCGTTTGTGTCTGGTAACTCTTCAGGCTTCAGGCTCAGATTCTGAAACAGACGGATAAGCTCTCATTGAGAGTTGTTCATTATGCTTTTCCGAGTACTCCTCCATTAATTTGCGACATTCTGTCATGTGGCGTCGGGTCGCTACATCAATAGGTGAATATCCGTCGATAAGAGCTGTGGAACCAGCGACCCTGATGGCAGCGCTGAGCTCCGGGTTAGCGCCATTCTCCAGGAGTAACTTAACGACATCAAGACGACCCCTTCGGGCAGCGCCGTAAAGTGGTGTCGCACGATGGCGATTGTACTCGTGCGAGGCTCCCATGCGTAGAACAGCCAGCGCTGATTTTTCTTATTGCCAACATAGGATCATTGTTCATCCATCTGGCAGATTAGCACCAGCTTTTCATTGTCGAAAGGGAGGGATAGACCATCTGTGGTGTCACAGTGAACACGTACGACTTTAATGACTGCCATAAGAATAAATGGGCAGAATGCCAGTGAAGTACGGTTATCCGGTATACGAAATCAATGCATCTGATTCATGACCAATGGTTTCAGGCTCTTTGGTTGTCTCACAAAGTGTATTGGCTTTTGGGTAGGGTGATGTTGTTGTTTGGCCAAGGGGGTTCATGGTATCCAAATTCCTTTTTATATTACGATTCATCGACGAGTCATTTGACTGAAGAACGTTATGAGAGCTCCAAAGTGACGCCAGCCCCCGGGCCCGAAGATATAGCGATGGGCAGAAGTCGGTATAGGTCATCATGGGTGGGCTGGCAGTGGTACCATTCAGGTGGCAGCGAAATAGGCTCATTTATGCCCTGAGCATCTACGTGTTGCGATTGAAGCTTTAGATAGTTAGAATGCACGACAGATTTTGATCCATGTGTGCGCCACAAGCCCGATTTCATATTGTTGTGGCAGTTGCTTACAGGATAGTTGTGTTAGCGGGTAGTAAAAGGTCTGCTAAATCAAGTGCCTGCATTCGGTGTGAATGTGCGTTTGATTTAGGTGCCGGTGCCGCAAGGCGTGAGAGTTCGAGCCTCTCCATCCGCACCAGTTGACTATACGGGGATAAGCTTGCTTATCCCCTTTTTTGTATCGGAGAAATGCCTGGTTACCAGACGGGTAGCATGACTGCCACTAGTCCGTTGTTTCGCTTTTGAAAGGCCTCAGAAGGGAAATGGCGTGAGAGTGTTGAAAGAAAGATTGATTGATGCCGGTGTGTGTACTTCTTTTGTGCGTAGCTGGTGCATCGGTTACGGTCTTTTGCTAGTCTATGCCGCTTTATCGCAAGTCCGGTAATCAGGTTCAGTATTGAGGAACACAAATGCAAGTCTCCCTTGAAACGACTTCCGGTCTGGAACGTCGCCTGACCATCGTCATTCCAGCTGAGAAAGTAGACGGTGAAGTCGCCAAGCGTCTTAATGATATGTCCCGCCGTGTGCGTCTGGATGGTTTCCGTCCGGGTAAAGTGCCTGCCAAGGTAATGAAACGCCGTTACGGTCTGGGAGCTCGTCAGGAAGTGCTGGGCGAACAGATGCAGCAGGCATTTGTTGACGCTGTGACTCAGGAAAAACTGAATCCGGCTGGTGCTCCAACTGTTGAACCAAAGGCTGATGAAGAAGGCAAGGATTTCGAATTCGTTGCGACTTTTGAAATCTACCCTGAAATCACTCTGGGCGATTTTGCCACCATCGAGGTTGAGCGTCCGGTTGCTGATGTTAAAGACGCTGATATCGACGAAATGGTTGAAACCCTGCGTAACCAGAGCAAGTCTTTTGAAGACGTTGGGCGTGCTGCAGAAAACGGTGACCAGATCGTATTCGATTATGTTGGAACCTTTGCTTCAGGAGAGCGTGCTGGTGAAGAGTTTGAAGGCGGCAAAGCTGAAAACTCTACTCTGGAACTGGGTTCCGGCCGCATGATTCCTGGCTTTGAAGATGGTCTGGCAGGTGTTTCTGCCGGTGAAGAAAAGACTCTGGAACTGACTTTTCCTGAAGACTACCACTCTGAAGAGCTGAAAGGTCAGGCTGTTGCCTTCGCCTGCAAGGTACACAAAGTACAGGCTGCTACTATGCCTGAACTGAACGACGAATTCTTCGCCCGTTTCGGCGTGACTGAAGGTAGTGAAGAAGCGTTCCGCGCTGAAGTTCGCAAGAACATGGAGCGCGAACTGCGCCAGGCTGTTAAAGGCAAGGTGAAGAACCAGGTAATGGATGGTCTGCTGTCTACTAACGAGATCGACGTACCTTCTCCTCTGGTGGCTCAGGAAATCGACCGTATGCGCGAGCAGGCGGTTCAGCAGTTTGGTGGCGCTCAGGGTGGTTTTGATCCTAAGCAACTGCCAGCTGAACTGTTTGAGGCAGACGCGAAGAAACGTGTTGCTCTGGGTCTGATCGTCGGTGAAGTGGTTAAGCAGCGTGAAGTTAAGGTTGACGACGACCGCGTTCGCGCCATGATCGAAGAGATGGCTTCCGCTTACCAGGAGCCTCAGCAGGTCATCGACTGGTACTACAGCAATGAACAGCAGCTGTCACAGGTTAAGTACGTAGTACTGGAAGAGCAGGTGGTTGACACCATCCTGGCCAGCGCCAAAGTATCCGAAGCTGAAGTCAGCTACCAGGACGCTATCAAGCCAGCGGCTCCCGAAGCGGCACCAGAGGCGGCTGAAGAGCAGGAAACTGCTGAAGAAGCCTGATCTTCAGGCTGAGATTTAGGTAACGCCCTGCGGTGGTCTGCAAAAAGCTTTTGAAACAGACCACCGGTTTGAGGCATCCTTAAATCAATACGGCGCTGTCCGGAGAGCAAACATGGAATTTTCAGTTCTGTTTTCTAAGGTTGTTACGGCGATTGCCGTTTAAACTATGACAGCGTTACGCGACCCGCAGCGCGGGTCGCTTCTCTTCGACTTGGCAAGGAGTTACGACAGGAAATGTCCAGACTGATTGAACCATCCTCCATGGCCATTACCAATTCTGGCCTGGTACCGATCGTTGTTGAGCAATCTGCCCGTGGCGAACGTTCATACGACATCTATTCACGTCTGCTCAAGGAACGGGTAATCTTCCTGGTAGGTCAGGTTGAAGACCACATGGCAAACCTGATTGTTGCCCAGATGCTGTTCCTTGAATCGGAAAACCCGGATAAGGACATCCATCTGTATATCAACTCGCCGGGCGGTTCGGTGACTGCGGGTATGTCCATTTATGACACCATGCAGTTCATCAAGTGTGATGTCTCAACCATGTGCATTGGCCAGGCCTGCAGCATGGGTTCCCTGCTACTGACAGCGGGTGCCGAAGGCAAGCGTTTTGCATTGCCACACTCCCGTGTCATGATTCACCAGCCACTGGGTGGTTTCCAGGGACAGGCGTCTGATATCGCTATTCATGCCCAGGAAATGATGACCATCAAGTCCCGGCTGAATCAGGTGCTGTCTCACCATACGGGGCAGCCTCTGGAAGTGATTGAACGGGATACCGACCGTGATAATTTCATGAGTGGTGAGGAAGCGGTTGAGTATGGCTTGATTGATAAAGTTCTGTCCAACCGGACTGCGGCTGAGTAAGTCGCGCTCTCTTGGTTGGTACTTTGTCCAGGCAACATAAAATCAGGCAGGCGTGTTACCTCAGGTGGCATGCCTGTTTTACGTTTAGACAGTCATGAACCATGAACAGCCATGAACCATGAACAGTCATGAACCATGAACAGCCATGAACCATGAACAGTCATGAACCAAAAACAGCCATGAACTAACAGACCGTACGCCTGTTTTCCGGGCGCTGGTCACCTAATAACAGTGGAAGCTGTTTTTTACAGTCTTTTTCATGCGGGGACTTGAAAAAGCACCATAATGCCTGCATCTTGTTCCTATTAGGTGCTGTTTCTACATCAGGGTAATCGAATGACCGACGAAACAAGCGGTAAGGGAGAGGACAACGGCAAACTGCTGTATTGCTCTTTCTGCGGAAAAAGCCAGCATGAAGTGCGCAAGCTGATTGCCGGTCCATCCGTATTTATCTGTGACGAGTGCGTTGACCTGTGCAACGACATTATTCAGGAAGAGATTCAGGACAGTGATACCGAAACCTCTTCTGACAAGCTGCCGACACCTCGTGAGATCAAGGCGATTCTCGACGAGTATGTTATCGGTCAACCGCGGGCCAAGAAGGTACTGTCGGTAGCTGTATACAACCATTACAAGCGTCTGCGCTTTGGTGATGATAAAGCCTCGGAAGGCAAAGACAAGGACAAAAACAAGAATAGCGTAGAGCTTGGCAAGAGTAACATTATGCTGCTGGGGCCAACCGGTAGTGGTAAAACATTGCTGGCAGAAACGCTGGCTCGCCTGCTCAACGTCCCGTTCACCATGGCTGATGCGACGACACTGACCGAAGCGGGTTATGTGGGTGAAGACGTTGAAAATATTATCCAGAAGTTGCTGCAGAAATGTGATTACGATGTAGAAAAAGCCCAGATGGGCATTGTCTACATTGACGAGATTGACAAGATTTCCAGAAAGTCTGACAACCCGTCCATCACCCGTGATGTGTCTGGTGAGGGCGTACAGCAGGCCTTGCTGAAACTGATTGAAGGCACGGTTGCCTCTGTACCGCCACAGGGTGGCCGCAAGCATCCGCAACAGGAATTCCTGCAGGTTGACACCTCAAATATCCTGTTCATCTGTGGTGGTGCCTTCGCTGGTCTCGACAAGGTCATTCGTGATCGTACCGATAAGACCAGCATTGGCTTCTCAGCAGAAGTGAAGAGCAAGGACGACAAGAAAGACCTGGGTGAAACCTTTAAAGAGGTTGAACCGGAAGATCTGGTGAAGTTTGGTCTGATTCCGGAATTTATTGGTCGTCTGCCTGTGATTGCGACGCTGGAAGAACTGGACGAAGATGCTTTGGTGCAGATTCTGACCGAGCCGAAAAACGCCCTGACCAAGCAGTACCGCAAACTGTTTGAAATGGAGAGCGTGGAAGTTGACTTCCGCGATGATGCTCTGCGGGCCGTGGCTAAGAGAGCGATGGAGCGCAAGACCGGTGCTCGTGGCCTTCGTTCTATTCTGGAAGGCGTGCTACTGGATACCATGTACGACATTCCTTCCGAGGATACTGTCTCCAAGGTGGTTATCGATGCATCTGTGATCGAGGGTAAATCAGAACCTCTGCTGATTTATGAGAACACAGAAGCCAAAGCGCTGCCAGATAACGGCTGATGCCGGACTGACTGCGCTTATATAAGCTGAACACACATTTTCTCTTTGAGTGAATGTGTGATCAGCTTAATTCATATTGCAGCTTTAAAGCGCCTGATGCCTCTGTTAGAAGGCTATTTTTTAAGAGGGTATCGGGTTGGTATTCTCACCGCTCTCACTGCTGTCGCTTTTCAACCGATCAACGACGAACAGCAGTTTATGGAAATTCGCACCTGGCTCCTGATCCGATTGTTTGATCACTAACCGCTTGCAACTCTCAAGTTCCTCAAGCTCTTTTAATTCCAGCTTGCCGTGCTTAAGACAACCATTGATTTCGTGGTATCTGCAAGGCTGGTCACTTTCATAATCATCGCAAGCGACGATGTCTGCCACTTTTATGCATGGGTCAGTTGTCGCCCAATCCATAGGTTCAGCACCCATATTGTCAAAAAACGCTTCTGTGTTCTGGAAATCAGGATCCGGTGGAAGTTTCAGAAGTTTGATAAAAGTCTCTCCGTCTCTTTTCTTCAGTACTGTGCAGGATGAGTCATAGAAAGCTCTGATGCCCCATGTTTTTACCTCACTTCCGTCATGTATGGTGAGGGTAGCCGAGGGATAGTTGTAACCAACCACCACCACCGCGTGCTCGAACCACTGCCCTCTGTGCTCAGGTTCGCTGGAAGGCCTGTAGTCATCACAATCGACCTGTATAAAGAGAATGACCGGTTTTCCTTCGTAAATTGCGCGATGAATACAAGACTCCATCTGTACCATGCTATCAAAATGAAAGGGTTCAGCTTCAAGGCCAAGTTTTCGGGCAATTGCTTTCAGTCGCTCGGGTGAAGTAACTTCCCCCTGGCTTGACCCGCATTCTTTGGCAATACGCCTGACACTAAGTTCGACGTTGGGCGCTTTGTTTTTATACAGCGGATAACACTCGCCAGGTCGTAGCAGCTGCATACAGGTTCTTAGTGCTGCCAGTTTGCAAATCGGACCTTTTTGTATGGTGTCTATGTGGCTGTGATTGAGTTTTGCCGTTAGAGGGGAGTTGTAATTGACAGGCAAAGACATGAAAACTCCTTTTGTAAGCAAATGTATTCCTTTGGTTAATGAAAAGCCAGAATCAGTCAATTGGTTTTTGATAATGGCGATACTCTTGCGGGCAAAAGCATTGACTCTGGTAAACCCTGATAGTTCCCGGGCGCAGCTTCTCTTTCTGTGACACACTCCCTCCACTAAATCGGCAAGCCGATTCTGGTGGGGGCTTCTAATCGGGAATTACGCGCGACCCACTATGTCAAATAACATGGCCTCTCGCTGTCGTACGGGTTGCCGAACCACGACAGGGGAACTCTTTACACATACGCTGTGTCCCAGCGCATCGGCGGTAGAAGCCAGAAAACGGTGATTTGTTTCTCGTAGTTAGTCCAGCAACGGTGACGCTTGAGTATTTTCTATCCATCTCCATCCAAACCTTCAAAGGTTGCGCCGCTCCCAATGAGAGGCTATGGATGGAGAATTTCGCAAGGTTCGTTAAAACAGCCATAAAAAAGGGTGCCTGCCCGGCACCCTGGTTTTACTCAGCTTTACTGCGATTGCGCTTAAGGCACCATAGGTACAAGGACAAATGTACCAATAATAACGGTTATCAATCCGCACAGAACGGGTACAGAAGTACGCTTTACAACCTCAAACGGACTGATTTTTCCCATACCGGATGTCGCTACAACAACCCCTGAAACCGGTGAAACCGTACGACCAAGGTTTGATGCCTGCAGCATGGGAATAATGAGGAAGGCCGGGTTCAGGCCCATCTTTGTTGCCAGGGAAGGCGCCAGCTCTACAAAGGCATAAAAAGGCGCATTACCGGAGCCGGTGGCGATTGCGGCAGCAACCGTTAAAGTGGTTAAAATCAACATAAGGGCAACGCCGCCGGCACCAGCGATTTCGGCCAGGTGGAGCAGGTTGTCGATCGCACCAATGGACATCAGGCCCTGGGCAAATACACCGGCGGCAACCAGAAGCATGACAACGCCCTTGAAAGCCTCTGCCATACCTTGATAACAAGACTCAAGGTCTTCCAGGACTTCTTTGCCTTTGAAGCCTTTGGTGACGAAATCCGTCAGGGCTCCTACAAAGATGGATAGTACAACGATGGTATAAATATCCAGTTCCAGCCCGGGGATAGTGCGGCCGTTGAAAAGGAAAACGCCAATGATTGGCAGGAATGGCAGCAGGGCGTAGAAAGCCGGAGCCTTGACCTCAATGCTTGAAACATCCACACGCTCCATTGGGGAGTTGTCTTTTTTATCGAGATACTTATTCCAGAAGAAAGCTGCAGCCGCCATAACGATGATGGCGCATACAGAAACAGGCAGTACGGTCTGCACAGCGAAAACATCTAATGGCAGGCCTGACTTTTCAGCAGCAATCACCACGTCACCAGAGGTTGGGGACAGAATGATGGCAGCGGGCGAGGCGCACACAGCCACAGCAGCCGGGCGGGAAATTCCCATTGCAGTCATCATGGGAAATAATGTTGCCATAAGAAGAACACCCAGGCCGGTTGCCGAGCTTACAGCTAAAGACATCAAACAGGCGACAATGTACGCTGCTACCAGAAGGACATAAGGTGACTTGATGGCGGAAAGCGGCCTGGAAAACTGCTTTACCACTACGTTGTTGGCACCGAGATGGGTCATGTAAGAGGCGAAGCCACATAACAGCATGATCTGCATACCCAGTCCGCCGCCCCGGTACTGGAGCATATACTTAACGTACTCAAGCGCATCCGTGAACAAATTGCCTGTTGAGGCTATTTTGGACGGTAAAACGTCGTGACCAAGTAAGCCTGTGATAATAAGAAGTAAGACACCCGTCGTTAAAAGAACTCCGGCAGGTCTGTAACCCTTAACAATAAAATAACCGACTGCAATTGTGACAATCAATCCTATGAACAGCTCCAGCATAGTACTGCCTTATATTGGTAAATCTATAGTAAAATCTTTATATATTTCTGATTGGAATTTACCCAAAGCTGTGCTGAGACACGAGTACTAGTTATCTTTTTGATGACATAGAGCAATTAATGAGCAAATTTGTAAATCGGCTGTCCGGAAAGGGTTGACCTTGCTGAACCACTTTAAAAAGCCATGGTCTAAACAGCGCGGACTATTGTAATTTCATAAGAAAACCCGCATCTTTGCAGATAAGAACCTGCCGATTTATATGATGGCTCAATCGCTGCAGGTACCCGCTGACTCTTTGTCATCCGACCAGACAACCGCCAGGTGTTGGTCAACTGAGGTCAGTCCAAGTTGTGAAGCCGTTATAAGGGGAGCTGAATCATGGATAATAACGATACTGTACACTTGTCAGAACCCTTCGATCTGCCGTTGTTGCCATTGCGGGATGTGGTTGTTTACCCGCATATGGTTATTCCTTTATTTGTCGGGCGTGAAAAATCCATTCTGGCTCTCGATGAGGCGATGTCGAAGGGCAAGAAAATACTTCTGTTAGCCCAGAAAAATGCTCAGGACGATGATCCGTCTGAATCAGAGCTGTTTTCCGTGGGTACCATCGCCAGCATTCTCCAGTTACTGAAACTGCCGGATGGCACCGTAAAGGTACTGGTTGAAGGTGAAAGGCGTGTTCATGTTGATGATCTGTATGAAGCGGATGGTTTTGTGATGGCCTCCATACAGATGGTTACCACGCCTTATGTCAGCGAACGTGAAGGTGAAATTCTGATTCGTTCCCTGATGTCCCAGTTTGAACAGTATGTTCAGCTCAGCAAGAAAGTTCCCAATGAGGTACTGACCTCTCTGTCCGGTATTGATGAGCCTGCCAAGCTGGTGGATACCATTGCCGCGCACATGCCTATGAAGATCGAAGACAAGCAGAAAGTGCTGGAAATCGAAGACCTGGGTGATCGCCTCGAATTCCTGATTGGTATCATGCAGGGCGAAATGGATTTTATGCAGGTTGAGAAAAAAATCCGTGGCCGTGTGAAAAAACAGATGGAACGCAGCCAGCGTGAGTACTACCTCAACGAACAGATGAAGGCGATTCAGAAAGAGTTGGGCGATATGGACGAAGCGCCTAATGAACTGGATGAGCTGAAAGAGAAAGTAGAATCGGCGGGCATGCCGGTAGAGGCCAGAGAAAAAACTCTGGCTGAACTGAACAAACTGAAGATGATGTCGCCGATGTCCGCCGAGGCGACCGTTGTACGTGGCTATATCGACTGGATGATCTCTGTGCCCTGGAAAAAGCGCAGCAAGGTTCGTCACGATATGAAGCGCGCTCAGGATATCCTCGAAAACGAACACTTTGGTCTTGAGGAAGTGAAAGAACGTATTCTGGAATACCTTGCGGTCCAGAAACGCGTCAAGAAGATCAAGGGGCCGGTTCTGTGTCTGGTAGGTCCTCCGGGGGTAGGTAAAACCTCTCTCGGTGAATCCATCGCCAGAGCCACCAATCGCAAATTTGTACGTATGGCACTGGGTGGCGTTCGGGATGAAGCGGAGATACGCGGTCATCGTCGTACCTATATTGGCTCCATGCCGGGCAAGCTGATCCAGAAGATATCCAAGGCGGAAGTGCGCAACCCGCTGTTCCTGCTGGATGAGATCGACAAGATGGGTGCCGATATGCGTGGTGACCCTTCTTCTGCATTGCTGGAAGTTCTGGATCCTGAGCAGAACAACTCCTTTAACGATCATTACCTGGAAGTGGATTACGACCTGTCCGACGTAATGTTTGTCTGTACTTCCAACTCCATGGATATTCCGGCACCACTGCTGGATCGTATGGAAGTGATTCGTATACCGGGTTACACCGAAGACGAAAAGGTGAATATCGCCATTCGTTATCTGGTACCCAAGCAGATCAAAAACAGTGGCCTGAAAAACAAAGAGCTGGCTTTTAAAGAAGATGCACTGCGCGACATTATTCGCTACTACAGTCGGGAAGCGGGTGTGCGTGGCCTGGAGCGGGAGATCGCCAAGATTTGTCGCAAGGCAGTCAAGGATGCTGCCCTGTCGGTTGAAGACCGGAAGGATGTGGTGACGCCGGAAGCGCTTGAATACTTCCTGGGTGTGCGCAAGTTCAACTTCGGGCGTGCGGAAGACCAGGATCAGGTGGGGCAGGTTACCGGGCTGGCCTGGACTCAGGTGGGTGGTGAGCTATTGACTATTGAATCCATGGCAGTGCCAGGCAAAGGGCAGATCACCAAGACCGGCTCTTTGGGTGATGTGATGCAGGAGTCCATTCAGGCAGCCCTCACAGTCGTTCGCAGTCGTGCCAGAGCGTTGGGCATTGATGGGGACTTCCATCAGAAGAACGACCTTCATATTCACGTGCCGGAAGGTGCGACACCCAAGGATGGCCCAAGTGCCGGTATTGGTATGTGTACTGCTCTGGTGTCGGTGTTAACTGGTATTCCGGTTAAGGCCGAGGTGGCCATGACTGGCGAGATCACCCTGCGTGGACAGGTGCTGGCCATTGGTGGTTTGAAGGAGAAACTGCTGGCGGCGCACCGGGGTGGAATCAAGAAAGTTGTTATTCCCGAAGAAAACCGAAGAGATCTTAAGGAGATTCCTGACAACATCAAGGCAGCCCTTGAAATCGTTCCTGTGCAATGGATCGACCAGGTGCTGGAAGAAGCGCTGCAATACACGCCAACGGCTTTGCCGGAGCCGTCTGGATCGGTAAAAGCCGAAATCAAATCCGAAGAACCTGACAAGTTGATCAAAACCCACTGATTGATTTTGCACGTCAGCCCCTGTTTTGGTGCTGACGTGCAGTAATGACGCGGGTTTGCTTGTTGACAGAGCCACAGCGGCGTTGGTATAAAAAGCCGCTACCTCAAGCCGCAGACCGAGATGTCCTGTGTAAAAGGGTTACAGTAACGATTTGGTCACAGTTACGGGTAACTTTTTCACAACTTTTTAGTATTTTCAGGCATTTAGCCCCGGAAAACAGGCATAGTCTATTGCGTTGCACCGTTGCATCGTATTAAGGTGGATGTCGGTTTTTTGCAGTCATATTGTCTGCAGTACTGGACTCTCATCTGTTTGGAACAGGGTTCCGGTCGTTCTGCCTGTCGTTCTTGTCCATTTTTATTATCAGGTCACGACAGACAGGACAAAAATGACGGTGAATCGCATTGCAACCGATTTTCGCTGAGTATTGTCAGGCCCCGTAGCTTGTGTTTTCAGCAAAAATCACGCAGCATAGCGAAACACTTATTGGGTCAGGCATTCGAGGCATTTACGTTTCTGATTGCCTTCTAGCCAAACGGCTAAAAAGCATCCTACAAAGAAGGGGAATTCGAGTGAACAAGTCCGAGCTGATTGATTCCATCGCGGCATCTGCAGACATTCCAAAGGCGCAGGCTGGACGTGCGCTGGACGCTATGATCAACACGGTTACCGATGCTCTGAAAAACGGTGAGCAGGTTGTTCTGGTTGGTTTTGGTACTTTCGCAGTTAAGGATCGTGCGGCCCGTACTGGTCGTAACCCTCAGACTGGCGAGCCTATCGAAATCGCTGCCGCCAAGATCCCTAGCTTCAAGGCTGGTAAGGCTCTCAAGGACGCGGTTAACGTTTAATTCGCGCTGGGTAGAAGTCCGGGAACGGGCTTCGCAGAACCTAAACACCGGATGCTGACAGAGATTGCAATGACTCAGTCTTTGAATATAATCTCTGTTACATCCAAAAAGGCGCATCAGTCGATGCGCTTTTTTTTTAACTCGAAGGCCAGTGGTTTACCTGTGCCTGTTCGGGGCGAACAGTAAACTTGGGCGTCTGGCCGCACTAAGCAGTAGCCTCAGACATTAGCCCTAACGAGCTTGGAACATGAGGTTGATATGCTCCAAACAATGAGGGAAAAGTCGAAAAGCTGGGTAACCTTTGTGGTTGTCGGCGTGATCGCTTTTATGATGGCCATAACCGGCCTAGAGTCACTTGCACCTAATCCTAATAACAGTGATGTCGCCAAAGTCAATGGCGAGGAAATCAGTCGCTTTCAGTTGAATCAGTCGATCGACCAGCAGCGTCGCGCCATGATTCAGCAGATGGGGGAGCGTTTTGATCCGTCCCTGATTGACGACAAGCTGTTGCAGGAGAACGTTCTGAACAGCCTGATTGAGCGCTCCCTGCTTTTGCAAGCTGCCCAGTCTGGAAAAATGGACGTCAGTGACGCCAGCCTGGATCAGCTGATTATTTCTATTCCCGAATTCCAACAGGACGGTCAGTTTAATCAGGAACGATTCCAGATGGTGCTTCGCAGTGTTGGAATGACGCCTTTGCAGTTTCGTTCAGTGCTGCGTGAAGACATTCTCATGAACCAGATGCAATCCGGTATTGCCGGCAGTGAGTTTGTGACAGCGGCTGAAATCCGGAAGCTTAACAGTCTGGAACGTCAGACTCGTGATATCGCCTGGCTGACTCTCAAAGCCGACAAGGTTCGTGACAGCATCCAGCCTTCTGAAGACGAAATTGCCACCTACTACGAATCCCACTCTGACCGCTTTATGACTGAAGAGCAGGTTGTGATTCAGTACGTCGAGATGAAAAAAGCAGACCTGAAGGGTGATATAGAAATCAGCGACCAGGAGCTGCGGGACGAATATCATCATTACACCGATCAGTTGAAAGAAACCAGCCGTGACAAGCAGCAGGTGTCCACCATCCTGATCGAAACCGGTGACAAACGCGACCTGGCTGCGGCTAAAGAACGTGCGGCTGAGGTTGAAGGCAAGCTGGCTGCAGGTGAATCGTTTGCGGAACTGGCAAAGCGCTACTCTGATGACCCCATCACAGCAGAGAATGGCGGTGATATGGGTATGGTTGAAGCTGGTTTCTTTGGTGATACCTTTGATGATGCCATTGCGGGTCTGGAGATCGATGAAGTGTCCGGTCCGGTTGAAACCGAGTTTGGCTTGCAGATCCTGAAGGTCACTGCCCGTGAAAAAGCGACCCTGCCAACCTTTGACGAAGTGAAAGCACAACTGTTGAGCGACCTGCAGAATCAGGAAGTCAACGTTCTGTTTCTGGATCAGAGCCGCCTGCTGGCCGATATCAGTTTTGAAGCTTCTGACCTGACTCAGCCTGCTGAACAGTTGGGTCTGGATATCAAAGTCTCTGAGCCATTCGGTCGTCAGGGTGGCGCTGATGCCATCACCTCCAACTCCCGTGTTATTGCTGAAGCCTTTAACGAGGAAGTGCTGGAACTGGGGGCAAACAGTGAGCTGATTGAAATTAACCCGGAAGAAGTTCTGGTTCTGCGCGTAAAAGAGCACAGACAGCCTCAACAGAAACCACTGGAACAGGTGCATGACAGCATCGTTCAGTCCCTGAAGGCTGAAAAGGCTCGTGAACAGCTGCAGGGGCAGGCAGAGCAGCTGATCGCTCAGCTGCACGAAGGCGTTGACAGCAAGAAGGTCGCAGAAGATGCCGGACTGGAATGGTCTGAGTCTGACGATGCCACCCGTAACCAGCCGGGCGTTGCCCGTCAGCTGCTGACCACTGCTTTCAAAATGCCTCATCCGGCTGAAGGTAAGCAGGCCTTTGATCGTACCGAGCTGCCAGATGGTGATATTGCTGTCATTGCCCTGAGTCAGGTGCATGAAGGTGAAGCCAGCATTGACGATGAAGCGCAGGCTCGTATGATGGCACACTATATTGCCGCTGGTAATGGCCGGGTTCTGTTTAACCAGTATGTGCGCAGTCTTAAGGATGACGCCAAAATTAAACTCTATGATGAAGATAAGTGACAGATGTCGTTCTGATTAGATAGAAAAGCCGGATACTGTTCCGGCTTTTTCTTATGGATAAAAAATCATGGGTAAAAAGTCCGGGGTAAAATCATAGCTCTGGATCATCCAGATCCAGCAGCCAGTCGCCAGCCATCCAGTAGTCATCCAGATCCAGAGACATTACCGGGGTGTCACCTTCCTCTTTCAGTTCCTTACCTTCACGGAACGACTCCAGGCAATCCTCCTCAATCACTTGTCCGGTCAGTTCAGGCCTGTGTTCCTGAGCAACGGTCTCAAGCATCTGCTCTGCAGAAAGACTGAAATCGCATTCCCAGATCTGTTTCAGTCCTGCCCTGGAAGCACCAAAGATAATGCGGGAAATAGTAATGCCGTTGCATCTGGCCCAGACAATAGCGGTCATGGCACCGGAGTCAGGCTCAGCGTTGGTGACCAGGGTAAGCTTCTGTTCAGGCTTGCAGTGATAGTTACCCGCCAGCATATGCAGTGCCAGTCCTTCAGCGCTGAAGAGGGGACTGATGTGCATGGCGTTGGCTGCTGTCACCAGAATCTGACCACATGGGTCAATAATGCAGCAGGCAAAAGGTGTGACCGGGTTCGCAGTAATGCCCAGCTCGATCAGTTCGCCCATCAGCTCTTCGTATTCTTGCATGGTGTGCTCCTCCACTAAAGAGTCCACTAGAGAGTCCACTAAAGAGTCTGCTGAAAGTTAGAGACAAAGATAGTTCAGAAACGCTCGTCAGTATGCGTAAATCGAGCTTTTTACTTGAGGAAAATACCGTTCGGATGGGCAGTCGGTTTGATGACTTTATCAAAGTGGCGGATGGTCTGTTATTTTGTACCAGACCGTGGATATACTGGATGAAGAAGTAATCTGCAAAAAGAGAAGTTCCGTACACAATAAAAAAAACAGTGTTACAACCACTGTTAACTATACTGTTATCCCGATATCAGTGAGGGTAATTCATGAAGGAATCGAATCGAAAGCAGTTAATTACTGACAGTAACCCAATGGGAACCGACGGCTTTGAGTTTGTCGAATTTGCTTCAGCCAACCCGCAGGAGCTTCATCAGCTTTTCCGCAGCTTTGGTTTTGTACCAGCAAGAAAGCACAAATCTAAAGACATCACTCTTTATGAACAGGGGGATATCCGGTTTCTGGTCAATGGTGAGGCGGATTCATTTGGCCGGTCGTTTCATGAAATCCATGGTCCCTGTGCCTGCTCCTTTGGCATCAGGGTTGCAGACGCTGACCACGCCTTTGACCGGGCGCTGTCTCTGGGAGCGGATGCAGGTGACTCTGAACTTAGCGTTAACCAGCGACAGGTACCGTGTATTAAAGGCATCGGTCACAGCCTGCTCTACCTTGTTGATCGCTATGGAGAAGACGGTTCCATCTTTGACGATGAGTATGAAATCTTACCTGCTTCAGCCAATACAAATGAAGACCACGTTGGTCTTGAAGTGCTGGACCATCTGACCCATAACGTTGCTAAGGGCGATATGGACAAGTGGGCTGGCTTTTACGAGCGCCTTTTTAACTTCAAGGAGATTCGCTATTTTGACATCGAAGGCAAGCTGACGGGGCTGAAGTCCAGGGCGATGACCAGTCCCTGTGGCAAGGTTAAAATTCCTATCAATGAATCCTCCGATGACAAGAGCCAGATTGCTGAGTATCTGGAACAATACAATGGAGAGGGCATTCAGCACATCGCCCTGACCAGTCGAAATATCTTTGAAACCGTTGATCGTATGCGGGGGCTGGGAACCGGTTTTATGCCGTCGCCACCGGATACCTATTACGAAATGCTGTCGGAACGACTACCCTGGCATGATGAGGATGAAAGAGCTTTGCAAAAGAGGGGTATTTTGCTGGACGGCGGACAGACTAATGCGAGCGGTGATGGCCTGCTGTTGCAGATTTTTACTAAGACGGTCATTGGTCCGATCTTTTTTGAAATTATCCAGCGCAAAGGTGACGAAGGCTTTGGTGAAGGTAACTTCAAGGCGTTGTTTGAAAGTATTGAACGAGACCAGATTCGTCGTGGAGTTCTCAAGGATGGGTAACTATGAAATCATCAACATACACGGCCAGAAAAGCGGATGAGCAGGGTTTTATTCATTATCCGGATGAAGAGCATGAAACCTGGAGCATTCTTTATAATCGGCAGATAAAAAATCTCCCGAATCGTGCCTGTGATGAGTTTACTTCCGGTCTGGAGCTGCTGAGGCTGTCGCCGGATAGAATTCCTCAACTGCCGGAGGTTTCTGAAATTCTGGCAAAAGAAACAGGGTGGGGCGTTGCCCGGGTTCCGGCGCTGATCTCATTTGATCGTTTCTTTCAGTTACTGGCCGATCAGCAGTTTCCAGTGGCGACGTTTATTCGAACTCGCGAAGAGCTGGATTATTTGCAGGAGCCGGATATTTTTCATGAAATATTCGGCCACTGCCCATTGCTGACTAATCCCGCCTTTGCTTCCCTGACCCAGACCTTTGGCAAGGTGGGTTTAGAAGCCAGTAAAGAAGAACGGGTTTATCTGGCCAGATTGTACTGGTTTACTGTGGAATTCGGATTGTTGGACACCCCCAGTGGAAAGCGTATCTATGGCGGAGGGATTCTTTCCAGCTACAAGGAAACTCTGTCCTGCCTTGGCAGTAAACCTGTTCATCAATCTTTTGGCGTTAACCGGGCGCTGCGTACCCCCTATCGTATTGATATTGTTCAGCCCATTTATTTTGTGATTAATGGCCTGGCTGATCTCAAGGTGCTGGGGGAATCTGATTTGCTGGGGCTGGTCAGGGAAGCTATGAAACAGCCAATGTATGAACCCTTGTTCCCACCTGCAACCTGAGCCAGTAATTTGCTCTTTCACTATCACCCCCTGCCGGGTTAAGGAGACTTTTCCTGACCCGGTGATTTCCTGATAAAAGTGGCCGATAGCTTATACAGCGGGATTCTGTCTGATAATCACAACAGGAAACGGACTGTGAGAATAATCTTCAAGCTGTTTTATGGGCTGCTTATTCTTCTTGCCTTATTTTTCGGTGCTATTTTAACCTGGCTCTTTGTCTCTTTTAAGCCTGTGCCCGCTGTTCAGGGCTGGAAAGATTCGACGCCATCTATTGAGCGGGCCGAACAGTGGATTAACCAGGTGCAGTCGGCTATGGACTCGAACAAGCTATTTCGAGCTGAAATTGATAGCCGGGATTTACGTTCACTGATTTTTTACTGGTCCAGCCGATTAAATCAGCTAGGCCAGGGTAGGGTGAAAGTTTACGGTGCTGATACCGCCTTTACCGATGATAAGCTGACGGTAAAACTAAGTACTGAGTTTCAGCTTGACCAACCCCGCTTTATCAATTTTGAGGTGGTGTTTTCAGGTCATGAAGGGGTTCCCCGCTGGGATTATCTCAGGCTGGGGAGTGTGACATTAGCGGGTGAGTGGATAAGCTGGGTATGGACTGAACTGGTTTTTCCTCTAATCCCACAAAAACGCGCCAGCCTCTGGAAAACCCTTACCGGAGCTGTCAAACGTTTTGATATTTTTCCTGGTAAGGCTGTTCTGGTGTATCGCTCCAACAAAGAGTTGCGAGAGACCCTCAAAGCTCAGGCGGAGGAACTGGTAATCGGTGATCAGGAAGAAAAAGCTGCTATAGGGCTTTATCTCAGCGTTCTGGCAGCGGCGGCTGACCAGAATTCCCTGTCTGACATTCCCATGGCCTATTTATTGCGAACCATGGTTGGGCTGGCAGTAGCACGCAGTGAGCAGGGCAGTGCTGTTGACGAGAATCGTCGTATGATCCGGGCGTTTGCGATTCAGGTGGCGGACGCTTCAGTGCGACCATTGCTGGGTCCTGGCATTAAGCCAAGGTCTATGGATCGTCCCATTGTCCTTAGGGGGCGTTTTGATCTTGCTCAGCATTTTCTGGTCAGTGCAGCGCTGGCTTTGAGTCTGGATGAGCAGACTGCCCTGAATATAGGAATCAGTAAAGAACAGGCTGACGCCAAAGCCGGGGGCAGTGGTTTCAGCTTTTCTGATTTAATCGCTGATATGGCGGGTATACGCTTTGCTACCGCACTCACGGTCAGTGAGGAACAGGCCAGACTGGCCCAGCAGTTTTTATTGCAGAACCGGGGCGAACAGATTTTTATGCCGGAAATCGCCTGGTTACCCCAGGGGCTAACGACAGCAGCGTACACGGACCTGATGCGCCACCCACTTTATCCTGCCATGTTGGATAAAATGGTAAAGCGGCTGGAAAACCTGCCTCTGCTGATAGCGGTTGGCGAATAGTTTTTACTCAACACTCCTTCCTGACATACGACTTCGGCTGTAATACACTAATGCGCTTTGTTGATTACTAAGAAGGTTAAGCCATTGAAAAATAGGCTGACAGGAGTGTGCTATGCAGCCCGGGGATATTGAGATCAATACAGGGCGAATGGTATTTTCCGGCCTGGAGTGGGGTGACCCGGAGGCAAAGCCGGTACTGGCCTTTCACGGCTGGATGGATAATGCCGCCAGTTTTACCCCCGTCGCTCCCCTGTTAAAAAATAGTCGTCTGATCGCTGTCGATCTGGCTGGACATGGACGATCACAGCACCGTCCGGCGGATATGGATTACTGCGTCTGGAACTATGTTGAAGACATCATTGATATTGCGGATACATTAGAGCTACAGAGTTTCTGTCTGATGGGGCATTCTCTGGGGGGGGTGGCTGCTGTTATGGCAGCGACCGTCTTAAAGGAACGGGTTGAGCATTTGATCTGTATTGATGGCCTATACCCCTGGCCAAGAAAACCAGAAGACGCCCCAAGGGTTCTGGCAGATTACATCGAACAGCGTCGTGCTTACCGTAAAGGCAAAACCGTTAACCGTTTTAAGACGATGGAACACGCTGTTCGTATTCGCTCGTTTGGGCAGTTTCCGGTCAGTCGGACATCATCTGCCTTGCTGGTTGAACGGGCGCTTTATCTGGATGGCGATGCCTGGACCTGGCGAACGGACCCAAGACTCACGCTGTCTTCACCTTTACGGTTTACACCGGAGCAGGCTATGTCATTTGTTGATGCCCTTGAGTGTGATACCCATATGTTTTATGCCGAAAAAGGTGTGGTTGACTCCATTATCGGACACAGTACCGAGCGTTTTCCCAATGTGCATTTTCACGCCGTTGACGGCACGCATCATTTTCATATGGATGGTTCAACGGAATTTGTTGCAGAGCGGATTAACGGCATATTGTCATAAGTTTAAAAGTGTTTATGGGATGAGTTTTATATCAAACACCAGGGCGCTGTGATCGCTGTTGAGGGTATGAAACAGATACTGACCGACAAAGCTGATACTGCTGTGATTCCGAGGTTTAAGGAATAGGTAATCAATGCGAATTAATGACCAGACTGTTGCTCCGGGTGGTGCAATGCAGGAGTAGTCAAAAGAGTCTGTATAGCCGTGTTGTTCAAGCAGCTCCAGCAGGTGTAAGTCTACTGTTGTGTTTCTTAAACGGGCATCCCGTTCAAGAGCATAACGCTTGTTCTCAGGCAGTTGTTTTGCCATTGGAATATTGAGGTCACCACCAATCAGCTGGGTACTGATTTCAGGGTAATAGGGATCGGCACCCATCATCTGCATAGTACCCAGTAGCTGCACTATTTTATGCTGGCAGTTATCGGTATGGTCAAGATGAGTGTTAACAACCTGTAATGTCTGATCTGTCCCGCCCTGGATAATGGTACTAATAATGGCGCATCGCCCTGGTGATGATGAATTATCAGGTGTGATGCCATTATGGGGTGTCCAGTCTGTGCCTGCGGTAGCTGGGTTATAAAAGTAGTAACTGGTATAGAGATGTTTAGCTTTTCTTCGCAGCAGAGTCAGGTTGCCTACAGGAAGAGAGTTTATGGAATTGCCTGATTCCGGGCAGAAGTAGAGTTCTTTGGCGGATATATTAAGTGCCTTCAGCAGGCGATGAATAATGCCCTGTTCATAAACGACCTCTTGCAGTAAATAAATATCTGCATCCATTGCCACCATTTCTTTAATCAATTCCCTGGCGACATTTTCTGACGTTGAAAAATGTCCACTGCCTGCCTGTTGCCAGAAATGCACATTATAGGTGACCACTCGAAGGGTCTTTGCGTCTTTAGTGTGAGAGGGGATGCCCTTATTTCTTCTCAGGCCTTGGAACTGTAGCTTCTGATAAGCGCGAATTAGCGAGGACTTTGGGCAGGGACCCGGGGTGCAGTCTTCTGGCAGCTGTGGATTAAGTTCGTAATTATTGTTTCTGGTTTTGTCATTATGAAGGGTGACGGTTTTTGGCAGCCACGGATAGATGCTGGTGGCAGGCAGTGGCAGTGAGAACCAGCAGAGCCCAAGCATCATCAGTCCGGCAGTAGAAATATAACGTATTCGCATTTGATTGTTTTTTCAGATCGACCCTTGATCATATGGGGTATCAACATAGCCCTTATCTTCTCCAATTTCCAAAAAATGCAGTGATAAGGGAAGCTGAAGCTTAGAATATACGGCTGTCAGTAGTCAGCAGGCCTAACCCAGAAGTTAGTTTTATTTCTCAAACCCGTTGTTACAGTCGTTTTTCAATCTATTGCAACCGCATGATGGCATGGATGCCGGAGGGCGGTCGGTCTGTTCCCGGTCAGGCTTCCGGGAGCCATGACTACGAAACCAGCGACAGGAGAAATTCTATGGATATCCCACCTAATGGACTAAGGCACGCAGTTAGTGAATCCTCTGGTCCTGCTCAAGACAGATCAGCACACAGTGCTTCAGGAAGGCTTTGGAATATGCTGGTTCGTATCTCAGATGCTATCGGGCACCTACACCAGTACATAACAGGGAATACTCTGTCAGCCACCAGTATTCGTGAACGCGAACTTGCTATTGAACAGGAGCAACAGGAGTTTCAGCGCATTGAATTTGGGGATGCAGATCCGGTTCGGGAGCCCAGTTTAGAACAGCAAATCATCGAACTGAATGAAATAATGCCTAGAGGTGGTGCATTGAGTCCAATGATGGAGGATCGATTAAGAGAGTTGCATGCCCGCTTGGACGCTCAAAAAAAACCTAAGCATGAATTTAATCTGCCAGAAGGAGGGGCTTGCTCTGCTTTGTGAGTTTGTATCAATGGCAATGGCTGTTAACGGAAGTTCTGATGAGATTGAGCCACCTTCCAGGTAAGGTGGCCCTGAACGCTAATCCGAATTATTGGAGAAGAGTCATTACTCTGTATCAGCCATCGTAGCGCTGCATCACCAGACAGGCGTTTGTGCCACCAAAGCCAAAGCTGTTGGACAGGATGCGATTCAACTTTTGTTCTTTCGCTTCGCCCACCAGAACTGGCAGACCTTCAGCTTCCGGATCGACGGTTTCAACATTGGCTGAGGCAGTGATAAAGTCATGCTTCATCATCAGCAGGCAGTAAATAGCTTCCTGAACGCCAGCAGCTCCCAGGGAGTGACCAGACAGGGACTTGGTGGAGCTGATGGTTGGCATACTGTCGCCAAACACTACTTTCAATGCTTTCAACTCAGCGACGTCGCCTACGGGGGTTGAAGTGCCGTGGGTGTTGATGTAGTCAATAGAGCCATCAACGGTTTCCAGTGCCATCTTCATGCAGCGAATGGCGCCTTCACCGGATGGAGCAACCATGTCATAACCATCTGAGGTGGCACCGTAACCAACGATTTCGGCGTAGATTTTGGCACCACGAGCCAGGGCGTGTTCCAGTTCTTCGACCACAACCATGCCGCCACCGCCAGCAATAACAAAACCATCACGGTCAGCGTCGTAAGCCCGGGAAGCTTTATCGGGCGTGTCATTGTACTTGGTGCTGAGTGCGCCCATCGCGTCAAACAGACCCGTCTGCGTCCAGTGCTCTTCTTCACCACCACCGGCGAAAACAATGTCCTGTTTGCCCAGTTGAATCTGTTCTACCGCATTGCCAATACAGTGTGCGCTGGTGGCACAGGCAGAGGTGATGGAGTAGTTCACACCCTTGATTTTGAAGGGGGTGGCCAGACAGGCTGATACGGTGCTGCCCATGGTGCGGGTAACACGGTATGGGCCAACACGCTTAACGCCTTTGCTGCGCATAACGTCAGCAGACTCAACGATGTTTTCGGAAGAAGCACCGCCGGAGGCAGCGATCAGGCCGGTTCTTGGGTTGGATACCTGGTTTTCGGTCAGACCGGCGTCTTCAATGGCCTGCTTCATGGCAATGTAGGCATAGGCAGCGGCACTGCCCATAAAACGAACGGTTTTACGGTCAATGTGTTCGTTCAGGTCAATGTCAACAGTGCCAGACACCTGGCTGCGAAATCCCTGCCCGGCATACGTTTCGTTGAAGCGAATGCCGGATCGTCCCTGCTTGAGAGAGTCGGTCACTGCGTCCTGAGTGTTACCCAGACATGAAGTGATGCCGATCCCTGTAATTACAACTCGTTTCATTGGTGTAAACCTGAATTAGCTGAATGAAATCAGAAAGAGTCTGTGTTATGGAACAGACCAACGCGCAGCCCTTCGGCAGTATAAATCTCTCTGCCATCGACGCTGACACTGCCGTCGGCAATGCCCAGTACCAGTTTTCGGGCAATAACACGCTTGATATTGATCCGATAGGTTACTTTCTTACTGGTCGGCAAAATCTGGCCAGTGAACTTCACCTCACCGCAGCCCAGTGCCCGGCCACGACCCGGATTACCCTGCCAGCCCAGGAAAAAGCCTACCAGTTGCCACATGGCGTCAAGACCCAGGCAGCCTGGCATGACCGGATCGCCCGGGAAGTGGCAGTCAAAGAACCACAGGTCCGGTGCGATGTCCAGTTCGGCAATAATTTCGCCTTTGCCGTAGGCGCCGCCTTCGTCGGAGATATGGGCAATGCGATCCAGCATTAGCATATTGGGAGCCGGCAGCTGTGCATTGCCCGGGCCAAACAGTTCACCTTGTGAACAGCGGATCAGATCGTCTTTTTCGAAGGATTGTTGCTTCATTCGTTCGTTATTCCATGAAATGTCTGCATCGGCATTCAGTTCAGACGCAGTCAATGGGCAATCGGAAGCGCTCTGTGGGTTCCGTCATTCTGTGTGCGTTATGATAGCTGCTTTTGGCAGCACTCTGCTTTTCTTGCGCTATAGGCATTCGTGGCTGAACTATACCATTGCTCTCGTTACACATCATGACTATTTGGGGGCATTTAACAAAATTACAACAGTGAAGAAACGGAGCATTTACGCAGTGATTTATGTGTTAACACATTGTCTATGCTGCTGAGTGTCTCGCTATGAGGTATCATCTTGACTTCAAAGGAAATAATCTGACCGGAAACTGAAACATGACACCGAGCAACGGCAGCAGGCAGTATACCATAGCCATTCTGGGTGGCGGCAGCTTTGGCACCGCACTGTCTGATATCTCAGCCAACAACGGACATAACGTGCGTTTGTGGATGCGCAATCCGGAGCAGGTTCAGGGGATCAATAATGATCATGTGAACCATCGCTATCTTCCGGGGTTTTCTATCCATCCGTCAGTCTCGGCTTCAACGGATTTGCAGACCGTTCTTGCGAGTGCTGATATTGTACTGATCGCCATTCCCAGTAAGTCATTCCGCTCAGTGGTGCAGCAGGCGGGCGATGGCCTGAAGGGTAAAATTGTGGTGAGCACCACCAAGGGAATCGAGCCGGTCACTTTTGACCTGATGAGTGAGATTCTCAAAGAAGAGCTGTCTGATATCCGGATGGGCGTTCTCAGTGGTCCGAACCTGGCGAAGGAAATTGTTGCCAAAGCGGTAACGGCTTCGGTGATTGCCAGTGAAGATGATGACCTGTGCGAAATTGTTCAGGGTGTGCTGCACTGCGACTATTTCCGGGTCTATTCCAACCACGATGTTTATGGGGTCGAGCTGGCTGGTGCCCTGAAGAATATCTATGCCATTGTGACGGGTATGGGAGCGGCCATGAACATGGGCGAAAATACCAAAAGTATGCTGATTACCCGCAGTCTGGCTGAAATGAGCCGCTTTGCCGTGAAGCTGGGTGCGAATCCGCTGACGTTTCTGGGGCTGGCCGGCGTGGGCGACCTGATCGCTACCTGCACCTCCAGTCTGAGTCGTAATTTTCAGGTGGGGTATGCCCTGGGGCAGGGCAAAAGCCTGAAGCAGGCAGAGGAATCGCTTGGGCAGGTGGCGGAGGGGGTCAATACTTTGTGCCAGGTGCATCAGAAGGCTGAAGAGTTAGGCGTTTATATGCCAATGGCGGACGCACTGCACAAAATTATCTTTGAGGGTTATGATGTGCAGCAGCTGGTCAAAGGCATGATGATGAAAGAGCTGAAGACCGACGTCGAATTTATGGTGCGATAACGATACAAAAGCAGGCAACACAATATGGACGATAAACTAGTTAACAACCTTAAATCTGAATCTCGCTGGCTGCGACTGCTGTTTATGGCGTTTTATCTGGTCGCGGGCTATTTCGCCGGGCTCCTGGTGTTTATTGTCGCCCTGGTGCAGACGGTAGTGGGGTTTGTCAGTGGGGAGCCTAATGCCCGTCTGCTGGTTTTTTCTAAAAGCCTCAATCTTTATCTTTTTCAGATTCTTGAATTTCTTACCTACAACGCCGAGACAAAGCCTTTTCCTTTTTCCGACTGGCCTGAGAGTGAGCCCCGCTCCGGGGACTGAGTGATTTATTGCCAGCCCTGGTTTGCGTGAAGCAGTCAGGGCGGCGGGTCATCGGTCCACAGCGACATCGTATCAGAGGAGTCAGGGATGGTGTCCTGTATAAGATAGTGTTCAATCCTTGAGATGGGTGGGCTGGCTCCTGTTGTCGGGCGGTACCTCTCTATTTCGTTGGTGATTCTTTCCTCAAAGTTTTCTGCAGTCACAGAAAAATCCCGTAAATCGCTTAACTGAAGAACCCGGATGTAGTTTGGGTCTCCCCTTTGGTAGACAATAACAGGTGTATCTAACTGATAGGGATAGATGATTGAGACCATTGCATCAAACTCCTGATTGAGGAAGATGGTTTGAGCATCCCGAAAAGAAACAATACGGTGTTGGATAGCCGAGGTCTCAATATTTAAAGAGTTTTCATGGAGATTGTGGCTGGCATGGACGGCTATCCTTTCTTCGCCGTTGGCCTCTTCAGTTGAATCGATGGCAATGTCATCGGAATGCCCCTGAAACCACCTTAACCAGATATTGATAATATCCCACCGACTGAACTGGTCAGTGTGCAGGTTATTGTTGGAAGCCTGGTTATTTATGAAAGTCTGGAATTGATTATCCTCTGCGAAAATTTGTCTTAGTTGATTGAGCCGGGAGGTGAGCCCATGGGACGGATATGTATAATTGCAGCAACAAAAGCAAAGCAGGAAAGGTATACAGACCGGTATACAAAACAGCGCCCTTACCCCTCTTGCATGGTTGGTTTGCTCTGATGAATAAAGCGTAATCGCTTCTGTCCGGAAATAATCAAGGATACCACCCTGGGCTCCTAGTCCATCGTAAGGGTTGAGCAACTGGTTTGGCCTTACTGAACGATCCCCGTTGATTGAAATGTCTTCAGTAATAACCAGGCCTGACTGCATGGTTCCGGAATCCATTGCCATTGTAGTGCCGGATAGGCAGATGGCCAAAAGAGTGCATGGTCCTATGAGTTTTATGAGTTTTATGAGCATTGATGTAAATTATAAAATTGATAACGTCAGAGGAGGCAAGGTAGAAGTAATTTCTGGAAAAGCAAGCCTGGCGTTCATTAGTGAAAAGCGAACAACGGACAACGAACAACGGTATAATCAGGCAATGCCATGAAAGATGACAACAGCGTTTTAAATCCATGAAATTAATTATTATGCGACACGGGCAGGCATCCTGGTCTGCCCCTAGCGATTCCCTGCGACCTTTGACTGAAGTCGGGCGTCATGAAGTGCGACAGACCGTTGAGCAGTTGCAGGGTGAAGGCGTAAACCGGATCGTTGCCAGCCCCTATCTGCGGGCTCAGCAAACAGCGGATATTGCCTCTGAGATATTGGGTGTTACGGTTGATACCATAAATGGTATCACGCCAGATGACTCCCCGGTTGATGCCATAGGGCAGTTACCCGAACAGGGCAATGTGCTGGTGGTCAGCCACATGCCACTGGTCAGTGCCTTGACTGCGTTACTATGCGATGGAGTGCCGTCGGGTGGGCCAGGGTTTGGAACGGCTGATGCGGTTGTGCTGAGTCTTGAAATGCCCGCCGCGGGGCTGGCAAGCCTGCAGAAAATGTTACCCGCCTGATCAGCCCTCGCCCTGAAATAGGTCGAAGCATGACATACCCTTTTTGTGCAGGTATCCTTCCCTGTCATTCCTCTGGAGAGCTATTGCTCTCCCTGTCTATTGATAAATGGTTCTCAAGGCAATGCCGCTACTTCGATTAGATAACATTAGTCTGGCTTATGGTGACCAGCCGCTGCTGGACGGCGCAGATTTTCAGATTCGTAAAGGTGAGCGGGTCTGTCTGCTCGGTCGCAACGGTGCGGGTAAGTCCACCCTGATGAAGCTGGTATCGGAACAGATTATTGCCGATGACGGCAGTATCTGGCGCAAACCCGGCTTGAAAATCGGTATGCTGAACCAGGACCTGCCGGGTCAGGATGACCAGAAAGTGTATGACGTGGTGGCGTCCGGACTGGAACAGGTGGGTACACTGATCAGTGATTTCCACCGGCTCTCCATGACCATTGAATCCGATACGGATATGAAAGCCCTGGAGCGGGTTCAGCAACAGCTGGAAGCCGTGGATGGCTGGAGCTTGCAGCAAAAGGTTGAAACGGTCATCAAGAAACTGGGACTGCCTGCTGAGAAACAGATGAAAGAGCTGTCTGGTGGCTGGCGTCGTCGTGTTGAACTGGCGCGGGCGCTGGTGTGTGAGCCTGACCTTCTGTTATTGGACGAGCCGACTAACCATCTGGATATTGTTGCCATTGACTGGCTGGAAAAACAGCTCAGGGATTTCAATGGAGCATTGTTGTTTATTACCCACGACCGTTCCTTCCTGCAAAGCCTGGCTAACCGCATTATTGAGCTGGATCGGGGTAAGCTGACCAGCTGGGAGTGTGACTACAACACTTACCTTGAGCGCAAGGCTCATGCACTGGACGTGGAAGCGGAACAGAATGCCCTGTTCGATAAAAAGCTAGCACAGGAAGAAGCCTGGATTCGTCAGGGAATCAAGGCGCGTCGTACCCGTAATGAAGGACGGGTACGCGCTTTGAAATCTCTGCGTGAAGAACGTCGTGAACGACGGGAAGTACAGGGCAAAGCCAGCTTCAGTCTGGAGCGGAGTGACAGCTCCGGAAAGCTGGTAATGGAAGTGAAGAACATCTCCCAGGCTTTTGATAAACATACGGTTATCGACGATTTCAGCCTGCGGATAATGCGCGGTGACAAGGTCGGCCTGATTGGTGCCAATGGTGCAGGCAAGTCAACGTTGCTGCGTATTCTGTTGGGGCAGATGGAGCCGCAACAGGGCTCGGTCAAGTCGGGCACCAGGCTGGAAGTGGCTTACTTCGATCAGATGCGAAATCAGCTTGATCTGGAAAAAACAGTGATTGATAACGTGGCGGAAGGGCGAGAAAGCATCACCATTAATGGCAGCAACCGTCATGTGATCAGTTATCTGGGAGACTTCCTGTTCCCGGCAGGACGCTGTCGCGTTCCTGTAAAAGCCCTGTCGGGTGGTGAGCGTAATCGCCTGCTGCTGGCGCGTTTGTTTAGTAAACCCGCCAACCTGCTGGTGATGGATGAACCCACCAACGATCTCGATGTTGAAACATTGGAGCTGCTGGAATCCCTGCTGGTGGAATTTACCGGAACGGTGTTGCTGGTCAGTCACGACCGGGCGTTTCTGGATAATGTGGTGTCCAGCAGTCTGGTGTTTCAGCCGGGCGGTAAAATCCGGGAGTATGTCGGTGGTTTCGATGACTGGCTGCGTCAGGGAGGAGCCATTAACCAGCTGGTGGCAGAACCCATGGAGAAAAAAGCCGATAAGCCCGTTGCTAAAGCAGAGGCTGTCTCTAAGAAACCTAAGAGTAAAAAGCTGAGCTATAAACTGCAACGTGAGCTGGATGCCCTGCCGGGTGAGATTGAAACGCTTGAGCAGACGCTGGAAGCGCTTGAAGCAGAGATAGCAGACCCGGGCTTCTATACCGGCGATTCACAGAAAGTTCAGGAAACCTTGTTGAAGCTGGAACAGGTCAACGCTGATATTGAAGCGAAAATGGAGCGTTGGGAAGAACTGGAGGCGATGTAAACGCTGCTGGTTCAAAAAAATCCCCGGATGGCAGTTTGCTTCCGGGGATTTTTTTTATTGGTCATTGGTTTTAGTGGTGGTTGTGGTTGTTGTTGTTTTTCTTTCCGACACGAACAGCCAGTACGTCACAGCAGGCACCATGCAAAATGCTGGTGGAGGTAGAGCCAAGAATAAGTGCCAGGCCATGCCGACCATGGCTGCCAACGACAATCAGGTCAACGTTGCTTTCTTCGGCGATACGATGAACTTCCCGCTCCGGTCGACCATAAACCACGTGCTGTTGACCTTTATCCAGATGGATGCTTTCCGCCAGGCTGGATATACGGTCCCGTGCCTGCTGGGTGATTTCGTCCTGTAAGGTGGTCAGGTCAAGGGGAATATCACTGCCATAGGCAACACTGAGTGGCTCAACAACATGAACCAGAGTCAGGCGTGCACCGTTGGTTTCTGCCAGAAAACGGGCTTTCTCCAGTACGTCGTCTGCTTCGTCGGACAGATCAATGGCGACCAGGATGTGTTCGTAGAGACTCATAGGCAGTTTTCCTCTTTAGAGTGAGCTTTCTGTCATTGCAGTCATAATAGCCGTGGAGGTTTTAGTTTATTGTGCCTCAGGCCATTGTCCAATATAAAAAACACCTTGAATGACAGGTTGACCTGAATGGAACTGAAGCTTATAGCATAATGCTGTTTGCTGTTTGCTGTTTGCTGTTTGCTGTTTGCTGTTTGCTCGATTGGTATGATTCGCCGAACAAAATATAACAGGATGTTTCCTAAGTATTCAAACAACTGTATGATCCTGTTGGTTGATGATGCTTCCTGTTGGGTTTCCCGCCAGGCAATAACAATAAACAATAACGATCTACTTTCACCGGAGAGCACTCAATGATCTATCAGGGAAAAGCATTTAAGGTGCTGGAATACAGCGAGGGCATCGCTGAACTAAGGTTTGACCTGGAAGGCGAGTCGGTTAACAAGTTTAACCAGCTGGCCCTGGAGGATCTTGACCAGGCGCTGGCCGCCATAGAGCAGGACTCTGCGATAAAAGGGCTGATCCTCAGCAGTGGTAAGGAGGTGTTTGTCGTTGGTGCGGACATCACCGAGTTTGTCGCAAATTTCCGGTTGGATGATGACACCCTGTTCGGGCTGGTCATGGATGTAAACCGGCTGTTCAACCGCCTTGAAGACCTCGATATCCCAACCGTGACTGCCATCAATGGTACTGCGCTGGGTGGTGGTTTTGAGGTCAGTCTGGCAACGGATTACCGGGTGCTGTCGACAAAAGGAAGCGTTGGCTTGCCGGAAGTGAAGCTGGGCATCTTTCCCGGCTGGGGTGGAACCGTACGCCTGCCGAGGATTACCGGCGCTGACAATGGGATCGAGTGGATCTGTACGGGCAAAACCTGGAAGCCTGAAGATGCCCTGAAAATCGGAGCGGTTGATGCCGTTGTGGAACCGGAAAAGCTGATGCAGGCAGCTGCCACGTTGCTGCAGCGTTGCATCGCCGGAGAGCTGGACTTCCGTGAACGTAAGCAGGAAAAACGGGAACCGCTGAAACTGCCACCGATTGAAGCCATGATGGTGTTTGAAACCGCCAAACCGTTCATCGCCCAGAAAGCCGGTCCCCACATGCCCGCGCCGGTCACGGCGGTCAAGACCGTTCAGAAACATGCCTCTATGCCAAGGGACAAAGCGCTGGAAGCCGAGGCTAAAAACTTTGTGAAGATGGCAAAGACACCGGTTGCTGAAGCGCTGGTGGGGCTGTTCCTGAGCGATCAGTTTCTTAAGAAACAGGCTAAAGAGTGGATACAGCAGTCCGGCCCCGTTGAAAAAACAGCGGTACTGGGTGCGGGTATTATGGGCGGTGGCATCGCCTATCAGTCGGCCCTGAAGAAAACCCCGATCCTGATGAAAGATATCAACCAGCAGGGCATTGACCTGGGGCTGAAAGAAGCGGGCAAGCTCCTGTCCAAACGAGTGACCAAAGGTAAGCTGGACAGTGCCGGAATGGGCGAAGTGCTGAACCGCATAATGCCAACGCTGTCTTACGGTGATTTTGGCGGCGTTGACGTGGTGGTTGAGGCGGTTCTGGAAAAAGAGTCGGTGAAAAAAGCGGTACTGGCAGAAGTGGAAGAGCAGGTCAGGGACGATGCCGTCTTGTCCAGCAATACTTCAACCATTTCCATAACAGAGTTGGCTAAAGCTCTGAAAAGGCCGGAAAACTTCTGTGGTATGCACTTCTTCAATCCGGTACACATGATGCCCCTGGTGGAAGTGATACGCGGTGAAAAAACCAGTGACGAGACCGTTGCCACTGTCGTCAATTATGCCCACAAAATGGGCAAGACCCCCATTGTTGTCAATGACTGTCCGGGCTTTCTGGTGAACAGGGTACTGTTCCCGTATTTTGGTGGTTTCTCACAACTGGTTCAGGATGGCGCGGATTTTCGCAAAATCGACAAGGTGATGGAGCATTTCGGCATGCCCATGGGACCCGCTTACCTGTTAGATGTTGTGGGTATTGATACGGCTCAGCATGCCCAGAAAGTCATGGAAGAAGGTTACCCTGAGCGCATGAAGACCGAGGTTAAAACACCGCTGAACGTGATGTTCGAGCAGGAACGGTTCGGACAGAAAAACGGTAAAGGCTTCTATATCTACGAACCGGACAAGAAGGGCAAGCCCAGAAAACAGGTGGATGAACGAGCGTTTGAACTACTGAAAACGGTGGTGGCAGAACCGAGAGAGTTTTCAGAAGAAGAGATTATTGCCCGGATGATGATCCCCCTGGGGCTGGAAACCGTCCGTACCCTCGAAGAAGGCATTGTGCAATCGGCCATTGAAGCGGATATGGCGCTGGTGATGGGTATTGGCTTTCCGGTGTTCCGGGGCGGCATTCTCAAGTATATCGACGCCATGGGGGTTGATCAGTTTGTTAAGCTCGCGGATCAATACGCTTACCTTGGCCCATTGTATCAGGCAACGGATGGCCTCAGGCAGATGGCGGCAGGCGGCAAGCGTTTTTACAACGTTTGAATCGACTGTCGTTAGATAAGGAGTCAGATAAGGAGAATAATGTAATGAGTCTTAATCCGAGAGATGCCGTTATTGTCGATTTCGGCCGAACCCCCATGGGGCGCTCCAAGGGCGGTATGTATCGTAACGTGCGGGCGGAAACCCTGTCGGCAGCGTTGATTGAAGGTGTTCTGAAACGCAATGAGAAAGTCAATCCGGCTGAAGTGGAAGATGTTCTGTGGGGCTGTGTCAACCAGACTCTGGAGCAGGGCTGGAATATTGGCAGAATGGCCTCGCTGATGACTTCTATTCCCCACACCTCAGCAGCGCAGACCATTAACCGGTTGTGCGGCTCCTCCATGTCGGCACTGCACAGTGCGGTTCAGGCCATACAGACCAATAATGGCGATGTATTTGTGGTGGGCGGTGTCGAGCACATGGGACATATTGGCATGATGCACGGTGTTGATCCGAACCCGAAACTCTCCAAGTACGGTGCTAAAGCCTCCGGCATGATGGGACTGACGGCTGAAATGCTGGGCATGATGCACAGCATCAGTCGTAAAGCGCAGGATGAGTTTGGCTACCGTTCTCATCAGCGTGCCTGGGCAGCGACTCAGGAAGGTGGTTTTAAGGATGAGATCATTCCCATGGAGGGCCATGACGCCGATGGCAACCTGGGGCTGTTCACCATTGACGAAACCATCCGGCCAGATACGACCCTGGAAGGTCTGGCTGCCCTGAAGCCAGCGTTTAACCCAGCCAGCGGGACGGTAACCGCAGGCACCTCGTCACAGATTACCGATGGGGCTTCGTGCATGATTGTTATGTCGGCGGAAAGGGCGAAAGCCCTCGGCATTGAGCCCATGGCAAAAGTCAGGGCCATGGCGGTTGCCGGTGTTGATCCGGCTATCATGGGCTACGGGCCGGTCCCCAGTACCCAGAAAGCGCTCAAGCGGGCAGGGCTGACCATCGACGATATTGACTATCTGGAGTTGAACGAGGCATTTGCAGCCCAGGCGCTGCCTGTACTGAAAGACCTGAAAGTACTCGACAAAATGGATGAAATGGTCAATCTCCACGGTGGGGCAATAGCCCTGGGTCATCCATTTGGCTGCTCGGGTGCCAGAATATCCGGCACACTGCTGAACGTGATGAAGCAGAATGATGGCGCACTGGGTATCGCCACCATGTGTGTGGGACTGGGTCAGGGCATTACGACTGTGTTTGAGCGAGTTTGATGGGCTGGTAATGCACAGAACCGTCTGACCCCATGTTGTGGCTGTACCAACGTACTTAGCTGGAGGCTTAAGCCTCCAGTTGCCCGATTAGCCGAGCTTGTCCTGATCTTCTTCCTGATCTTCTTCCTGATCTTCTTCCTGATCTTCTTCCTGATCTTCTTCCTGATCTTCTTCCTGATCTTCTTCCTGATCTTCTTCCTGATCTTCTTCCTGATCTTCTTCCTGATCTTCTTCCTGATCTTCTTCCTGATCTTCTTCCTGATCTTCTTCCTGATCTTCTTCCTGATCTTCTTCCTGATCTTCTTCCTGATCTTCTTCCTGCTGTTCACAAAGGTGTTTGCATAACCCTCTATCAAGCCCTCCATACCGTAGATCAATGCATTCGCGTGTTGGTTCCGGATTATTATCTTCTGTTTGTACGGGGAAAAGAGAACCTGAATAATACAGTGAGGCCTGGTAAGTGATAGTGCCTTTTTCCTTGTCTTTGATCAGATGACCCCTCCAGTACTCAGGGAGTTGATGCTTAGCCAAAGGTTGGCAATGTCGTTGGGGGTAGCAACCCGTAGTACAGTACGTATACTTACATTTTCTGGGTGCTTTAGTTACAGCAACAGCTCCAACCTCATCGGAGTCATCGGAGTCATCGGAGTCATCGGAGTCATCGGAGTCATAGACACAATTGCTGAGGAATTTTGAGTTATCGCTCTCAATAGCCGCAGCACCCAGAACCGAACATATACTGGGTCGACCATATCCGGGTTCACTAGAGAGGTGGTCTAAAAAGTATCCATTTAATGATGCCAACAGCGATGAAAAGTAATTAACAATGCTCGTGCTAATGAATTCCATAGGATCGGCTTCAGTATTCGTTGGCAGTATTTGAAATCTGGCAGTCACTGTCAGTACACCATCAACAGTCTGATCGTCAGGATTATCATTAACAGATGTGTAGTGATCTCTGTTAAACGACCATGCACTCAACTCTTCAAGATTTAAAAAGCTTGTTGAAGAACTAGCAGCTAACATCAAGGCTTGAAGCATTGTGGTGAGCTGTGAAGTTGTCGAGGGCAGCTCTGCACCCCGACCGTCATCCCCGGAATACCCCGGGCAGGGAAGTGTCATTGTAATCAGGATGATCGTTAATCGAATAAATTGATTCATGTTGTCAGTCATTTTCCCTGAGATGGATCGCTTACCCATACAACCGTGTTTAAAGATGTTATTAAGCAAAGATTGTTACCAACCCTGAAAGTTCCCCAGACTGTTTTATTTAATGGAAGGACTATTTCACTGGAGCATGATGTTTTGGGTGCATATATTTATCCAATCATATTGGTTTCTTAAATTAAAAATAAAACGAACTTCGAACAAAACAAGTTAATCA
Source organism: Endozoicomonas euniceicola (assembly GCF_025562755.1). Lineage (GTDB taxonomy): Bacteria > Pseudomonadota > Gammaproteobacteria > Pseudomonadales > Endozoicomonadaceae > Endozoicomonas_A > Endozoicomonas_A euniceicola. Next base: position 6,121,234 of record NZ_CP103300.1, on the reverse strand, counting down.
GGCTGCTCTGTGCTTGCCCGAACCAGGAGGCTGACCTCTACATTTTGTGTTAATGCCATTCTGCAATTGCAGGACGGGGTTCCTGAACAAATCGATCAGATAAAATGTACCACTTTGCTGAAAGCCGGAACTATTTCTCTTATCGCAAATCTAAAGCGTCTCAACTGACTCTGAACGAATCCGTCGGCTGGCAATGGCAGTTCGCCTTGTTAAGGACGGGAATTTCAGTTCTGAACCAATGGCGATGGCCACAAACTCTAAGGAAAAAACATGAAAAAAACATACATTCTTCTTTCACTGTTTCTACTGGCTGCCTGTGCAGGTCCCAACCCAAACCCGGGCGAGAGGACGGTTGATATTGCCTGGGAAAGATATGAGTATGCAAAAGTATTTGAAATATTGAAGCCTGCAGCGGAAAGAGGAGAACCCTGGGCGCAATTACGCATGGGGGTTGCCTATGAATTAGGCTCAGGCGTAAAAAAAGATATTCCTGCCGCAATAAGATGGTATCAGTTAGCGGCTTCTCAGGAAGCAGACGACGACTGGGCTAATGGTAAACTGGCTGGCGCAGCTGGCAAGCCAGGCTATTTCAATCAAACCGGTGATGCACTGATAGCAAAGTTTCAATTGTCGGGTATTTACCTTCGGGGTGAAGACACAAAAGCCAATCCTGAAAAAGCGCTTGAACTGATTCAGCATGTTTCCGACAAGACCCGGGGCAATAGTCTGTTTTATTGCTGCGAATCATCAGGCGGCAGGTATATAACAAGTACCCAGATAGCACAGAGGCTGAATCAGGCAAGAGAGGCCAGCGCCAGAAGGATACCTTGATGGTGACTCCATTAAATGTAAGTCAACTTCGCAGTAAGAAGGTCGATGAGGCTACTCTGTGCTTTCCCGCACCACGAGGCTGACTTCTACATTTTTTGTTAACGCCATTCTGGTTATTAGTTCCGGAGTGTTTCCGTTGGACTGTTCGTTCAGGAGAGCCAGCAAACTTTCGACTATTAACTTACCCAGCCTGAAAAAATCCTGCCTGATGGTGGTCAGGGCGGGTTGGTACAAAGCACTGTCCGGTGTGTCATCAAAGCCGGAGACGGCGATTTCACCGGGTATGTTAACGTTATTTGTATTCAGGGCTTTTAGCACACCTAATGCCATCTGGTCGCTGGCACAGAGAATTCCATCAACCTCAACCGTTCCATCATCACGCTTTTGAAGCATCTGACTGGTTAAGCGGAAAGCCTGACCTCCTGACCAGTTTGCCACACATTCTCCGACAGGCTTTAGCCCCTCTCTGGCCAGGGCTTGTAACCAGCCTTCGCGCCGAAGCCTCGCGGCGGCGGAGTCAAGAGGGCCGTGGACAAAAAATATCCGACGCCTGCTGTTTGCGAGCAAATGCTGTGCGGCCATTGCGGCTCCCCGGCAATGGTCTGACATAACGGTGACCAGTTCAGGGGCCGGTTCGGTATCAGAAAAAACAATGGGCAGGTCTGGGTATTGCTGAGTCAGGCTAACGGCGTGCTCGCTGGTTATTGCAATATTGATAATGACGGCGTCTATCTGCTGTGCCATCAAATCCTTCAGAGCCTCATGGATTGATTCCACGGTCGTTTCCTCAGCCACACCTAATAGCAACCCATACCCCTTTTCTCTGGCTGCACGACGAATGCCGGCAGCCTGCATAGCTGCACCGTAATGAATCAGATCAAGAGTGACCAGGCCAATGGTTCTGGACTGATTTCGACCCAGCAGCTGGGCACTTTTACTGGGAATATAACCCAACTGTCGTATTGCATCCTGAACACGCTGGCGGGTTTTTTCTGAAACGTTCCGGGCGTTGTGGGTGACGCGTGAAACAGTTTGGGTTGAAACCCCGGCCAGACGAGCAACATCCTTGAATGTAACTTTCATGATATGACTAATGACGAGTATTAAATGGCTGGCATTTTATCAGTAGAGCAGAGACAGCCAATAAAAAATGTTTGCGAAAACATACAAATGTTGACAAGTGTCAGTATTTGTTGATCTGAAGTTGTTATTGTTTGCGTCATGTAATGTTTTCGCAAACATGGTGGTTGGGTGTGTCAAAGATTGTTCATTTAACGGGCAGGACTACGAGTCTGATTATTCAGGCTGGTGATATGCCTGAAATCATTCACTGGGGGAATAAAGTCCGGCATCTGAGTGATAATGTACTGAACGGTACTCAACGTGCCGTTTCCCAGGCGCGACTTGATGTTGATATTCCACTGACCCTTTGTCCCGAGTCCGGTCGGGGGTTGTTCAGCGCACCGGGGATCGAGGGGCAGCGTGATGGTAAAGACTGGTCACCCGTTTTTAAGCTGGATCATGAGCAGGTATCAGGCAGTAGTGCCACTTTTACGGTCAGTGATACGACGGCTGGCCTGCAACTGGTGATTGAACTGGCGTTGTGCAGCCGTAGTGATGTGTTGCAAACCCGCATGACAATCACCAATTTAAAAACAGCGCCTTACACCCTCAATAGGCTCAGTAACACCTTACCGCTACCTGGCTTTGCCACAGAGCTAATGCACTTTTATGGCAGCTGGATTCGGGAGTTTCATACAGAACGTAAAGACCTGCTTCATGGCTCTTTCATGCAGGAGAATCGCCGGGGTCGAACTTCCCACGAGAATTTTCCGGGAATCATGGTTGGGCGCAAAGGCTTCAGCGAAGAAAGTGGTGAGGTCTGGGGTTTTCATCTGGGCTGGAGCGGCAATCACCAGATGAGGGTAGACGCCAAAAGCGATGGTCGTCGTTTTATGCAGGCAGGTGAACTGTTGCTTCCCGGAGAAATTATTCTTGGTGAGGGTGAGAGTTATACGACACCATCGCTTTATAGCACTTACAGCAGGGAAGGGCTGAATGGCCTGAGTTCTCGTTTTCATTCTTATGTTCGCGAAAATATAGTCAGTTTCCCCACCAGTAACCCTCGGCCTGTTCATCTGAATACATGGGAGGGTATCTACTTTAACCACGAACCTTCCTACATCATGAAGATGGCTGAAGGAGCCGCTGATATTGGCGTCGAGCGATTCATTGTTGACGATGGCTGGTTTGTGGGGCGCAACCATGAGCGTGCGGCTTTGGGCGACTGGTACCTGGATGAGGAGAAGTACCCTGAAGGCCTGGAGCCTGTTATCAGTAAAGTGAATGAGCTGGGTATGGAGTTTGGCTTATGGGTTGAGCCTGAGATGATCAATAAGGATTCCCGCCTTTACCAGGATCATCCGGAATGGCTGCTGCAGCTTGATGGTTATGAACAGCCAACAGGACGGTGGCAATATGTACTCGACCTGCAAAATCCAGCATGCTTCGCTTACCTGTTGGAACGACTGGACGCTTTGCTGACCCGCTACAACATTCGTTACCTTAAGTGGGATATGAATCGTGAGCTGGTTCAGCCGGGCCACAACGGCAGTCCGGCAGTTCATCATCAGACACTGGCACTCTATCGATTAATCGATACCCTGCGTAGCAAACATCCCCTGGTTGAAATTGAATCCTGTGCGTCCGGTGGTGGTCGGATTGACTACGAAATTCTCAAGCGTACTCACCGCTTCTGGGCTTCTGACTGTAATGATGCTCTGGAGCGGCAAAGGATACAAAGAGGCATTGGCTACTTCTTCCCGCCAGAAGTGGTGGGTGCTCATATCGGTCCGGAAGAGAGCCACAGCACCAAGCGATGCCATCCTGTGAACATACGGGGGCTTACCGCTCTTTTCGGTCATATGGGGGTGGAGCTTGATCCTGTACAGGAATCAGAAGAACAAAAGCGGAGTATGGCTTACTACATCGCTCTGCATAAAAAATACCGAACCTTAATTCATTCTGGTACCAGCTTCCGACTCGACTGTATTGATCCCAACCGCTTCCTATACGGTGTTGCGAGTGCCGATGAACAGTTACTCGCCGTCTGCCAGTCAGGCATGAGCCACTATACCCTGCCAGAGCCCCTGCGCTTCAAAAACCTTGAGATTTCACGCCAATACCGTGTCTCTGTCGTCGATATGGCGACTGGCAGTTTTCAGTTAATGAAGAGACGGCCTGAGTGGGTGGAATCCGGGGTCGAATCCGGGATCAAGTTATCCGGGGATGAATTGATGAACCTGGGCTTGTCTATGCCATTGCTCGACCCTGAGTCGATGATGTTGATTCACCTTGAGGCTTGCTGAATGTTTAATTGATGCCTTTTAAGCAGGCTGTCCCGAATAATGTGCCTGATTTAGATAAAAAAATTCTTTTCAGGCCATAACCAGAGGTAGAGAGGAAATATATGGAAAGCGTGATTCAAATAGGAGTATTCCTGTTTTTAACATTACTGGTGGCATTTTTAACCTGGCGTAAATGCGCCCAGGCACCCTCCAGAGGAGAGACGAGCCGGGACTATTTTCTCGCCAACGGTGGGCTGTCCTGGGTGTTTATTGCAGGCTCAATAACATTGACAAACCTGAGTACAGACCAGCTGGTTGGCATGAACGGTAACCAGATGGCTCTGCTGGCTCTGTGGGAGCTGGCCGCCGTGGTGGGCCTGATTATTCTGGCCAAGGTGTTTGTACCGATTTATTACAAATACAACTGCACCACAACAACGGAGCTGCTGGAGAAGCGGTACAATAACCACCATATCCGGGCAACAGTAGGAACCTTGTTTCTGCTCGGCAATGTCTTTATCTACTTGCCTACTATGCTCTATGGCGGCTCGCTGTTTATGCAGAGCATGTTTAAAGTCGATCTGAGCATCATGCAACTGTCTGTTATCTTTGCGGTGGCGGGCTCGGCTTACGCCATTTTTGGTGGTTTGCGCGCCGTCGCAGTTTCTGACACCTATAGCGGTGTTGGCCTGCTGGTGATGGGGCTTCTGGTGGTCTTTCTGGCTCTGTCTGCGATTAACTTCGATTTCACCGGTATTCCTGCTGAGCGTCTGACCCTGATCGGTGATGATAACTCCCCGATTCCATGGCATACCCTTTTCACCGGAATGCTGTTTATCCAGATTTTTTACTGGAGCACCAACCAGACGATCACCCAGCGTGCCATGGCTGCCCCCAATGTTAAAGAAGCCCAGAAAGGGGTGTTGAGTGCTGCGCTGATTCGCTTCTGTATCGTGCCAGCCATGGTCGTTATCCCAGGTATCTGTGCCTATAAACTCTATGGAAAAATGGGTGATGCGACCTATGGTCATCTGGTGGGTGAGCTGATGCCAACCTGGCTGTCAGGTGCTTTTGCGGCTGTGATGGCGGCAGCCGTTCTTACCAGCTTTAACTCGGTCCTGAACTCTTCAGCGGCGCTTTATGTCTGTGATATCCATGAGAAATACTTCAACAGCAAGCCCGATATGAAAAAGTTGAGTACCACCGTGTCTATTGCCTTTGTGGTGGTCGCTCTGGCTCTGGTTCCCGTATACAGTGGTACAGACAGTATTATCAACCTGCTTCAGCAGCTTAACGGCCTGTTAAGCATGCCCATCCTGTCAGCCTTCATTACAGGCTTGCTGTTCCGAAATGTGGATGCACGCGCAGTTATGTTGAGCGTGGTGTTTGGTACATCGCTCTATGCTTACTTCACCTTTGGCTGGGCTCCGTTCCACTATATCCACATGATGTTTATCACATTGCTCAGCTGTGTAGGGGTTGCGCTGTTCCTGAACAGAGCCTTGTTCAGAAAAAAAGCCGAGTTCGTTTTCACCCGTAAAGCCCAGTTGGATTTATCGGAGAAGGTCGCGTAGAGTGTCGCTAATTGATTGAAAAACCAGTCACAATAAGGGGTCTCTGAGTGCCATGGGAGACTCTTTGTTGGATCAGGTCTAATTTATTGTTCGCTCATATCTTCCCGTCATTTCCTATTCCCATCTCACCAAAAGCTTTAGCTGAGTTCAGAGCCTGCTATTCAGGCACAGTAAAAGGGCAGGCATTCGTTTAATCGCTGGTGAGGTTTGAGCAGAGGGTTGCAATTTTACTGTGGATTGATACAGAGTAAAAAAGAATACCTGGTCAGCCTTTTCTTATTGAGTTGCTCAGGTCGTCAGAAAAACGCTTTTGGCAGTATGATGTGCCAACTTAAAAGCCATAACTGTATTAAAAAACGCTGAATACTTGTTTTTTTTAGCAAAATCAGTCGGATACGTACAAGTTGGAACCGATAGGTCTGGAAAAAAAATTAGCGCTCAAGGTATGGTTTCCCTTGACCGATTATTTCCTTGACCTTATATATTGAAACAATTTTTAATTCCCGGCCTTTCTTGTTTCAGCATGAGTCTGCGTTGAAACGTGAAATTGGCGGTGGTCTGTGGAGTCATCAAATGCGTTACCAGTGTGCTTTGCAAGTCTACACCGCTGTCAGACAGCTGAAACAATGGAGCAGATAACAGGATGTGTAAGGTAGCATGGGTAAATCTCTAGTTATCGTCGAATCGCCAGCCAAGGCGAAGACCATCAATAAATACCTGGGCAAAGACTTTGTCGTGAAGTCGTCTGTAGGTCATATCCGCGACCTGCCCACGGCTGGTGGTACCAAAAAGCCTGTTGACCCGAAAGCCAGAGCCAGGGCAGCAGCAGAAACCCGCAAGTTGTCTCCCGAGCAGAAAGTGCTTCACAAGAAGCGCAAAGCCAGAGAGCAGCTGATTGAACGTATGGGGATCGACCCGGAAAATGGCTGGGAGGCCCGTTATGAAATCCTCCCGGGCAAAGAGAAGGTGGTTGATGAATTGCGTCGTCTGGCTGAAAATGCAGACACCATCTATCTCGCAACCGATTTGGACAGGGAAGGGGAAGCCATTGCCTGGCACCTGCAGGAAGCTATTGGTGGTGACAACAGTCGTTACCGTCGGGTAGTCTTCAACGAGATTACCAAAAATGCTATTCAGGAAGCTTTTCAGGCGCCTGGAGCTTTGAACACGGATCGTGTGAATGCCCAGCAGGCACGTCGTTTTCTGGATCGTGTTGTGGGTTACATGGTGTCTCCGCTGTTATGGGCGAAAATTGCCCGTGGACTGTCCGCTGGCAGGGTTCAGTCCGTAGCAGTGCGATTGATTGTTGAGCGTGAACGTGAAGTGCGCAGCTTTGTCCCGGAAGAGTACTGGGAAGTTTTTTCTGATCTGAAAACCACGGGAGAGGACGCTATCCATGACGCGATCCATGACACTATCCGTTTTCAGGTAGTGAAAGACAATGGCAAGTCCTTCCGTCCGCAAAGCAAAGCAGAAACCGATAAGGTACTGGCACGTTTACAGAATGCCAGTTACCAGCTGACTGAACGGGAGGACAAACCTACACGCAGCAAACCTTCTGCCCCGTTTATCACCTCAACTCTGCAACAGGCAGCGAGTACCCGTCTGGGATTCAGTGTTAAGAAAACCATGACACTGGCACAGCGACTGTATGAAGCGGGTCACATTACCTATATGCGTACTGACTCCACCAACCTGAGTAAGGAAGCCGTGGAGAGTGCCAGAGACTTTATTCTGTCCAGTCACGGTGACCGTTACCTGCCGGATTCTCCCACTATCTATTCCAGCAAGGATGGGGCTCAGGAAGCTCACGAAGCGATCCGTCCGTCCAATGTCAAAGCAGAACCTGGCACTCTGTCAGGGCTGGAAAAAGATGCTGAGCGACTGTACGACCTGATCTGGCGTCAGTTCCTGGCCTGTCAGATGGTACCCGCTGAATACCTGAGTACTACGCTGACCATTCTGACAGAGGGAGTCGAGTTGCGGGCTAAAGGCCGTACCCTGAAGTTTGATGGTTATACCCGAGTGATGAAGGCTATTTCCAAAAAAGGCGATGACCTTATCCTGCCCGGGCTGGAGAAAGGTGCGGCCCTGACACTGGAAACCCTTGATCCAAGGCAGCTGTTTACCCGGCCCCCGGCACGGTTCAGTGAAGCCGCACTGGTTAAAGAGCTGGAAAAGCAGGGAATAGGTCGGCCATCCACTTATGCGTCCATTATTTCCACGATTCAGGACCGGGGTTATGTCTCCCTGAAGAATCGCCGTTTCTATGCGGAAAAAATGGGTGATATTGTTACCGATCGCCTGGTTGAGAGTTTTACCGAGCTGATGGATTACAACTTTACCGCCCATATGGAGACCGATCTTGACGTGGTTGCGGAAGGGGGTAAAGACTGGAAAGGGTTGCTGAATGAGTTCTATGCAGGATTCAGCCAGAAGCTTGAACATGCTGAAATGGAAGCGGGTGGTATGCGCAGCAATGATCCGTCTCCAACGGATATTGCCTGCCCTGAGTGTGGTCGCGATATGATGATTCGTACCGCAAGTACCGGCGTTTTTCTTGGCTGCTCTGGTTACTCGCTGCCACCGAAAGAACGCTGTAAAAGCACCATCAATCTGGTACCGGGGGAAGAAGTTCAGGATGCTGATGATGAAAATGCAGAAGTGAACGCCCTGCGCGCCATGCATCGCTGTCCAAAATGCTCCACTGCGATGGAAAGCTACCTGATTGATGAACAGCGTAAACTGCATGTTTGTGGTAATAACCCGGATTGCGACGGTTATGAGGTAGAGAAAGGTCAGTTCAAGATAAAAGGCTACGATGGTCCGACACTGGAGTGTGATAAGTGTGGCTCTGAGATGCAGCTCAGGACCGGGCGCTTTGGTAAGTATTTTGGCTGTACCAACTCTGAATGCAAAAATACCCGTAAGCTGCTGAAAAGTGGTGAGGCGGCACCTCCCAAGATGGACCCGGTGCCTATGCCCGAGCTGAAGTGTGTCAAGGTTGAAGACCACTACATCCTGCGTGATGGCGCATCAGGTCTGTTCCTGGCTGCCAGCCAGTTTCCCAAAAACCGCGAGACCCGTGCGCCGCTGGTGAGTGAGTTGATACCGCACCAGGCAGAGATTGATCCAAAATACCACTATCTGCTGGATGCTCCGCGTCAGGATTCGGAAGGGAATCCGGCGGTTATTCGTTATAGTCGCAAGACTAAACAACAGTATGTGATGTCTGAAACCGCTGGCAAGGCCACTGGCTGGAGCGCTACCTTCGAAGAAGGTCAGTGGGTTGAGAAGCAAACCAAAAAACGTGCTGCTAAAAAATCCTGATTGTCCTGATCTTGCAAAGCCTCCGTCGTAAAAGACGGGGGCTTTTCTCTTTTGAAGTCATTAATAACATTATTTGTGTAAACAGGGATTCATCATGTCAGACTGGTCTGCCAACACCAATAAACGATTACACTTTGCCCGTATTCAACTGGAGGCCTGGGAGTCTGCTGATCATCAGGAAGCCCCCGCTTTCAGGGAAGGGTTTCTATTGCAGTTGCAACTGGCCTGGCGTTCACTGCTGGCAGAAATTCTGGAGTCCTATCGAATTTCATGTGATGTGGCGCCGTCGTTAACTGAAGCACTGCTGCTGATCAGGGAGAAGGGCGAAGCGGCTTCTGAATTTACACAGTTAACAGCCATCCTCTCAGGTGATAGCGACAGTAGCTGGTTAAAACAGTTGGAAGCCTATTGGCACGGTCTGTTTATTCCTTACCAGCATGAAAAACAGCCACAGAGCGACGGCTTGATTCAGATAGTCAGTCAGGAAGGGGAGGGTTCCAGATCCAGTCTGACCGTCGATGGTGGTAAAGACTGTCTGAAGCGATTTAAGGCGCTGGTTGGGCATTTCCGAAACTTCAATCTTGAATGGTAATAAGCGAACAAGCGGCAGTATTACTGGTGTTTATTGATGTCAGTCAAAGAGAAAAACGTATTTAAAATACGCAGAGGTGAAACCGGTTACATTTTTTTTACAACTCCGATATAGTGAATTTACGTACTGAGGAATAACCAAGACGAGATTTATATCATGACTAAAATTATGCTGTGCTGTTCCGCTGGTATGTCTACCAGCATGTTGGTTAAAAAAATGCGTGAGGCTGCTGCAGAGCTGGACCAGGACGTTGAAATTGATGCTTACGGCGCAGGTCAGTTTGACGAAATGGTTAAAGAGTTTGACGTGGTTCTGCTGGGGCCACAGGTCAAATATATGCTCAATGACCTTAAGGGGCGTGCTTCTGCTTACAATGTTCCGGTAGAAACCATCAGTCCTTTGGACTATGGAACAATGAATGGTTCCAAGGTTCTTCAGTATGCATTGTCACTGACCGCTTGAGAGGCTAAAGCCCGGACTTTTCTTCTGCCTTATCCAAACCCTGCGTAATACCCCCACCGAACCAGGTGGGGGAGGATGTCAACAAGCAAGATTAATATTACTTTTATACATAAAGGGCGCTCTGACCATATAGATTCCGATTTTTGTCTAACTGGTCAAGAATCTGATTAAATGCATGAAAGTATTGCCAGTTGGGGTTGTAAACATCCTGATAGTTTTTTGCACGCACCTGACTTATAAATACCTGAAACTGTCCCAGATTACTGATGAACTGGGCACCACCACTTTGATGGGGGAAAAAAGAGATAAACCCCAGCTCTACCTCATCGACGTATGGGCGCCCCAGTTCATCAGAGTGTAGAGTTATATCTGCAGCTACAGAGTTTTTCGCCCTGTGAGCCTGGTTCAGTAATTCCTTTATACGAAGTACCCGAGGCGTATAATTACCCCATTGTTTGCTTTCCTGAATTCGATATTTCGTGCTGGCGAGGACCTGATAATTAGACCCCTGAACTATACGCTGATCGTCTCCGGCGGCATTATAATCTGAAACTTTGGCATAAACTCCCCATAAGTCATAATCCCCCGTAAGGGCTTCTTTATAATTCGACGCACTTCTGCCAGGGTTGGTTAACCCTAATACCGGGTCGGGTCTATTTTCGTAGTGTTGAATTAGTGCCTGCACACCCCTCGGTCCTTCTGGTTTGACCTCTTTGTGGTAGCACACCCGCCATGTTCTGCCTTCTGAAGCCACTGGACATTCATTATCCTGGGATAAAACAAATTTAAAAAGCGGCCCGCCAATAGCGCTGGCAGCATAAACGATTTCTGTTGCAGAGCGTTGCTCAATCTCATACATGCACCTTAAACGAGTTAGTATATCCCGCTTCCGGCTATCACTAATATAAATTGGAATCAGGTTTGCTCCTTCTTTCATCGCTTTCCGGATAAACATCCTTTGTTCTGCGATTGCGGATCGGTTGTAATCCCGTTTACTGAAGCGGGGATCAGCCGACACAAACCCAGCCATAGGACCCCAGCTACACGTTTTAGCCTTTACGCGAAAACCTTTACAGGCGTAGCCTTCCAGAATCAGCCCGGTGGCATATTTTCCCACGGAGCGGCACGAGATGATGCAATCAGTCTGGTCTGCGACTTGTTGAAAATAGGCTGCATGCAGGAGGGGCATTCCGGATAATTCGCAGGCCAAAGCTGTATTTTTAATCATGGATGTTCGTATGGGCTGAGAAAAAACTGGAACCGCTTTACCATAAATGCGGACAGCAGAAACCAGGGCAGGAATAAGGGGAGCAGCACAAAAAATATGCCATGTAGATCAGGTTGAGTGAAGCGCTAGTACTCCCCCACGGTAACAACCAAAACGGTACCCACTATTGGCTTCCCATGTTGGGATTCACTTCGTTCGCCCCAATCTACGACAGTAGGTGGAAGCTGGAAAACTCTTGTCTTCTGCTTCCCTAAATCCATAAAGTAATCTTCAAAAATCGATATAATTTTAGCCCAGATTAACAGAACTTTCTGGCAGATACTTCTTCGCTAGTGCTGACTTTAAATTCTATGGTGCGGCTTTCAGGCCGCACCCCTGCTTCTGATGGTCAGACAGTTGCACTGGCCACTTCGGGCAGCATCTTCAAGTTTGGAAAGGTCTTCCTGATCCATCTGGTTTATCCAGCTGATGACCGTATGACTGGTGCCACAGGCTAGCGCCTGGTAAGTGAGATCCAGTGGCTGCTTGCGGCTGGCACGGTTGAGCACTCTGACATTGCAGCTGCTAATGCCTTCGGACTTTAGCCACTTAATGGTTTGGGTAGGGTTCTTGTCAGACAGAATCAGGGTCAGCCAGCGTTGTTCTTCTTCATTGGCCAGTTTGGACAGCACCGGAGATAGAAACAACCCTGACTGCCATGCCGGGCCGGATAGAATCAACTCATTCACCCTTGGTTGTGTTTTTGTATTATTAGTAGTCACTGTGTGCGTTCGCATAACCTTCCTCCTCAGCACAAATCTTATTAGTGCCTTATTACGCCGACACTCAAGCCTTCAATGGCAAACAGGTCCCGGGTCAAGTCGACGACAATGGTTTCAAACTCTTCATTTTCCGGATGCAGCAGTACGGTGTTGTTCTTTTTCTCAAAGCGTTTCACTGTGACTTCGTCGTCAATACGTGCCACAACTACCTGACCATTGCGCACGTCAGTGGTCTTGTGAACCGCAAGCAGGTCACCATCCAGAATGCCGATATCTTTCATACTCATGCCTTTTACACGCAGCAGAAAGTCAGCTCTGGGAGTAAAAAAGTCGCCTTTGAGTTGCAGGTGGTTTTCAATATGTTCCTGCGCCAGAATTGGACTGCCAGCAGCCACCTGACCAACCACCGGAAGACCGTCGGTATTGACCGCATCAGGAATACGAATACCCCGGGATGCTCCGGGGGTCATCTCGATAGCGCCTTTGCGGGCCAGGGCTCGCAGGTGTTCTTCAGCAGCATTAGGGGAGCGAAAGCCGAATGTTTTGGCAATCTCAGCCCGTGTAGGCGGAAAACCAGTACTTTCGATATGGGATTTGATGAGTTCCAGTATTTCAGACTGTCGTTTGGTGAGCTTGATCATGATGGTTAATCTGTTTTTTTATACAGTGACTGTAATTATATACAGTAATCTTGCTGTTTCAAGCTCTATCCACGCAAAGCTGATCGGTTTGTCGGTAAAGGTTATCGACTCATCCTGATGGTTCCGGGATTTGTTACAGACTTGCTGTCAAACAGTCTGTCTGATTTTTTGGAGCTATTTCAGACAGGAGAGGGGGTGTAAATCCATACAGAGACTTCATAAATTCCGAGAGCTTTACAGAGTTTGTAAATTCGGTTTAAGACATCACTTACTGTTATGTTTCTGTATATGCCACTGCTGGTTTCAAACATGTCAAAAGTATTATTTTCGTAGCTTTGTAAGCTGAACATTGCATTGCCGACACTTCCTACCTGAATAATAAAATGAGATTTTATCTTATTAGCTACTGGAAGGATCTCCTCAAGAGAGTTACCTTTTGCAACCCTGGCGGAACCAAAATAAAAATCAGGAGGATAAAATAATTTTGTAGAAATATTATTAGTTCGTATCAGGTTTACAGGAGGTTCCAGCTGAGACAGCAACTGATTAGACATGCATTCTTCAAAGGATTGGTCTTCACAAATTTGCGGGTTGTCAGACAGCAGTTTGGTTAGCTGGTTGACTGTTTCCAGGGTGCTTGTTAGTGAGTTATCACGATTTGATTCAGAATTGCGTAAATGGAAATGTAACCAGGTGAAATGTAAAAGATGCAAGAATTGAGTAAAATCGAATATTCCGGTTGTGGATAAGGTCGTTAATTTATTAAATATTGCCTGACTGGTGTCAGACAAAACATTGAACTCTTCATTGGGCCGCCGATCAAACTCTTTGTCGATCCTTCGCATGTTTTCTCTCGCCTGATTTCTGCTTTCCATGGGCGTACTTCTACCATTATAAAATTCTTGAAAGCCTGTATAAGCAAGCCATGAGACGAAACATACTGGTAGGAAATGCAGAAGGGAAAAATCGAAACCCAGGCCTCCTAATAACTCGGCAACACCCAGAGTCCCGATTGCAAAATATGGCAGACTGCTCCATGGACTGGCTGATGGTGCCCGGGTAGTTGCACAGTTGCAAGCGCCTCTGCATGCACAGCTCTGACCTGACCTTGTCTGCTCCTGTCTGGATAGAGGATTGTAGCAGTCAGGGCAGAGTAATTGATTATCGGCAGGGTTGTTATGAGCTCTGAAAGAAGGTAATTCATTCCCACATTGGAGACATTTAGATGCCATGCACAAGGTAGTCAGCATCAGAGAGAAAATGGCTATCAGTGTTTTTCTGCACAGGACACTAATTGCTCTATTAATCAAGAATTTCACACTGACTCAACGCTATTATGCTTTTTAAAGCCAAAAGGATAGTCCACTATCAGGAACTTTCTACTTTCTTTAATAAATGGCTGTTATTTCATAAACATCAGTGGATTGTAAAATCTGAGGCTGGCAGGCTTGCGCAAGGCAAAGCTCTTCGCCTGACAGTGTTTCTGACTGTGTCTTCTTGACAGCTTCAACGTTTGAAACGAAAGTATTAAACAGCTGTTTGAAACTCGGAGAGTACAGGCATGGGACAGGGAGATACAGTTACAAAAATTCTTGATGCAGCGGAAGCACTCTTCGCTGAATATGGCTTTGCGGAAACGTCGCTAAGATCGATTACGAGCCGGGCGGAAGTTAACCTTGCAGCAGTCAATTATCACTTTGGTTCAAAGAAGGCCCTGATTCAGGCCGTGTTTGCCCGCTATCTGGATCCGTTTGCTGCAAACCTGCAGGATAGTCTGGATGCTCTGGATGACGATGAGCCACCTGAGCTGGAAGTTGTACTTAACCTGCTGGTTGACCAGATCATAGAGGTTCAGCCACGGCATGATCATGGCCTGTCAACCTTTATGAAGCTGCTGGGGCTTGCTTACAGTCAGAATCAGGGGCACCTGAAACACTATCTGACTGAAGCTTATGGCAACGCTTTTCACCGATACTATCTGTTACTGAAAAGCGCCTGCCCGACATTACCGCCTGCCGATATGTTCTGGCGCACTTACTTTATTCTGGGCTCTGCTGTTTTTACCATGTCCGGTGTCGAAACTCTGCAGGCCATTGCCAAACGTGATTACGCGATCGAGGATTCTATGGTGATGATCCTCCGTCGCATGGTACCGTTTATGGCGGCAGGTCTGCGAGCGCATACCTGATTGATAGTCCGGTTATGCCGATAACCGGTTAGTGTTAACAAAAGGCTTAATGATTGTGCATATTACGGTTCATATTCCCCGTCAGGAACTGATACTGAGTCAGGATGACGGTCAGCGGATTGTTTACCCGGTGTCTACAGCCAGCAACGGGACAGGTCAGCAGGAAGGTAGCTGGCAAACGCCACTGGGGCGGCATCTTATCCGCGCAAAAATCGGGGGAGGGCTGCCAGAGCATGCGGTATTTGAAAGTCGTCGTTTTACCGGGGAAGTGTATTCTGAGGCGTTAAAGGCAAAGTATCCGGGTCGCAAAGACTGGATACTGTCCCGTATTATGTGGTTAAGTGGTCTCGAACCGGGTTTTAATCGTCTGGGGAATGTCGATACCATGCGACGCTATATCTATATTCACGGTTCACCAGATACTGCCGAGATGGGTAAGCCTGGTTCCAGGGGTTGTATAAGAATGCATGGGGCGGACATTATCGATCTGTATGACCGTATTCCCGCAGGTACGACCATCGATATTCTTGAGGATTAATGTGAACTTTCTATGGCGCTTTCTACTGGGGGGCTATCAATGAAGCAAGGTGTTTTGATCGTTGATCTGCCGGGAACTGAACTGACCAGTGCCGACCGGGACTTTCTGGCACATACCGGTATTGCCGGAGTACTGTTGTTTACAAGAAACTATTCCAGTCGTGATCAGCTGCAGGCTCTGGTTCAGGATATACGACAGGTGCGCTCCGACCTGATCCTTATGGTGGATCATGAAGGGGGTCGGGTGCAGCGGTTCAAGGAAGGGTTTGTGCGGTTACCGGCAGCCGGGCAACTATCCCGTTACTATCAAAGAGACCCACAGGGCGCTTTGGGGCTGGCCAGAGATACCGGCTGGCTGATGGCGTCGGAACTGCTGGCTATGGATATTGATCTGAGCCTTGCACCTGTGCTGGATCTTGACCTGGGTAAAACCGATATTGTCGGGGATCGGGCATTTGGTTCAGAGCCTGAACAGGTGGTTCAGCTAGCCACTGCCTGGATTGAAGGGGTTCGTGAAGCTGGAATGGCCTGTGTGTTAAAGCATTTCCCCGGGCATGGCAATGTTTCCGGGGATTCTCACCTGGTATTGCCTGAAGATCATCGTTCTTTCGATGAGATTGCTGCCACTGATATGCAGCCTTTCAGGGACATCATAGGGCAGGGGGCTGATGCGGTGATGCCTGCTCATATTGTATTTTCTGAAGTCGACGATCAGCCCGCTGGTTTTTCCCGTCGCTGGTTGCAGGACATTCTGAGAGATCAGCTGGGCTTTACGGGCGTTGTTATCAGTGATTGTCTGACCATGGAAGGGGCAGCCTCTGCCGGAGGCTTCCGGGATCGTGCTGAAAAGGCGCTCACAGCCGGTTGTGACCTGCTTATTCTCAGTAGTCGTATTGGTGCGATGGAAGTGTTGCCCGAGTTGGAACGGTTGAATCGCCTTCGGTTCGATATTTCAACGCTTAAGGCCTCTGCCGTTGTGGACTATGAGGAATTGACGACTTCGGAGCGGTATCTTTCCTGCAAGGATCGCATTGATTATCTACATCAGCGTTTTGGCTGACAGCTTATCAGGCTGATACTTTCCCGGTATCGGCCTGTTTCATCTCGGGATTTCAGTCCCAACCGTTCATGCCGATAGCTCAGGCATGAATATTCTTATTGTCGAAGATGCCAAAGACCAGCGTTTGATGCTGTCGGTGGTTTTGCGCAAGAAAGGTCACCAGGTACTCGAAGCGGCTGATGGTAAAGAAGCTCTGGCGATATTGCAGCAGGATAAAACCGTCAGGATTGTGATCAGTGACTGGATGATGCCGGAAATGGATGGCATTGACCTGTTGAAAGCGATTCGCAGCAGTGAGATTGAACATTACACCTACTTTATTCTGCTAACGGGCAAAACGGAGCGGGAAGCGGTTGTCGAAGGCATGAACTGTGGGGCGGATGATTTTCTCACCAAGCCTGTTAATTTCGAAGAGCTGGATGCCCGTCTTAATGCCGGTATACGGATTATTCAGCTGGAAAGTACTCTGGAAGAGCGGAACCGCCAGATTTCCAGGGCTATTGAAATCATTGAAAAAGACCTTGAGTCGGCTGCCGCTACTCAGGCGGGGCTTCTTTGTCAGCCCGCCACTATTCAGCACGTCAGCTTTGACTGGTTCTTTCAGCCCAGTCGTATTCTGGGCGGGGATATGTTTGGTTATCAGGCGCTGGATGGTGAGCATGTCAGTTTTTATCAGCTTGATGTGGCTGGGCATGGCATACCCTCTGCGCTGTTCAGCTTTACCCTGAACAATATTATGTCTGAGACCTCAGACCGGGGTGCCATTGTTAAGGACTTTATGGATAAGTCGCCGTTCTATCAGGTGCGTCCGGTAGAGCGGGTTTTGAGCAGTTTGAACCAGCGTTTTCAGGCTTCCCCGGAATCAATGCTCTATTTCACCATTGCCTATGGACTGCTTAACAGCCGTACGGGGCAGGTACAGATAGCACAGGCCGGGCATCCGCCGCCATTATGGTTGCAGGCTTCACAATCCAGAGTTGAAGCGGTCGCGGGCGGCGGGGTGCCAATTGGCATGATGCCGGATATGGATTATGAATCCACCAGTATTCAGTTGCATCCCGGTGACCGTCTGTTCCTTTATTCCGATGGCATAACGGAGTGTGAAAATGACAGTGGCGAACAGTTTGGGCAGGATCGCCTGTTGGCGTGTCTGAAGGATAGTTTTTCTGATAGTCTGGAACAAACGGTTGATCGGATTGAGCAGCAGGTCAGGAACTGGAATCATGGCGAATCCTTTGAAGATGATGTCACTTTCCTGATTTTGGAATGGAAACCTTGAATAGCCTGGGAGGGAACCATGGCATTTGAAACACGGGAAGAGGGTACTTATACAGTGGTCCTGGTGGATGAGAGCCGGTTGGATGCTTCGATTGCAGAGTCATTCAAAGTGTTCCTGTTTGACCAGATTGATTCGGGGAAGAACAAGATAGTGGTAGACCTGTCCCAGATTCGTTTCATGGACAGTAGTGGTCTTGGTGCTCTTGTTGCCGGACTGAAGAAAACGTCCGGTTCAGGCTTATTCTCTCTGGCTTCAGCCCAGCCTGCGGTTAAAGACCTGTTCGATCTGACGTCTATGGATAAACTGTTCTCATTGCATGATAGTGTTGCGGATGCTGTCCAGGGGGACTGAGTATGACGGATTCCAACCAGTTACTGAGATTACAGATCGATAGCCAGCTTTCTAATACGACTCTGGTGGCAATGGCTGTAAGAGGCGTGTGTGCTATGACGACGCTGTCACCGGTAGAAATTAACCGGCTGGAGTTGTGTCTGGTCGAGATTGTCAATAATGCCATTGAACACGCCTACGGCAATGAGGCAGGGCATCCTGTGGAGATTTGCATAGGGTTAGACAAAAACAGTATGAACATATCGGTCAGTGATTGGGGGTCTTCTATTCCCAGTGATGTTATCGATAGTCAGGAACCTGAAGAGATTAACCCGGATCACCCTGAAGCCTGGCTGTGCAGCGGCCGGGGACTGCATATCGTTAACAAGCTTATGGATGATGTTTCCTATGAGACCGATGAGGGCAAAAACAGCTTTATTATGAGTAAAGCCCTCAGGTACTAACCGCTCCCCGTTGCACTGCGTCATAGTAATGAAAACGCCGATAGCCCCGCTGAAGTGATAGTGCATTAAGATTTAAACGTCAGCAGACGTTGTAAAAGGGCATTACGAATCAGTAGAATGCCCTTTTTATTATTGTGCTGGCTGGCGCCATTGCTTTGGGAAAGGTATGAGTTCTAAACGATCTGTCGGTGTACTTCTGTTCGATGACTTTGAAGTACTGGATGTATTTGGTCCACTGGAAATGTATGGAATGTCCGCGGAAGCGTTCGATATTTTTCTGGTAGCGGAAAAAGCAGGGGCTGTCGCCAGTCGACAAGGACCGAAATCGGTTGTAGATCATAAGACAGGTGACGGTCATCAATACGACATCCTGTTTGTACCCGGTGGAACCGGTACTCGCCGTGAGGTCAACAATACCCGACTACTGGACTGGATTGCCACTCAATCTCAACAAGCTGAACTGGTGACTTCAGTCTGCACCGGCAGCGCCCTGCTGGCAAAGGCTGGTGTGCTGGATGGAGTACAGGCGACCACCAACAAAATGGCCTATGAATGGGCTACCGCACAGGGGCAGAAGGTTGACTGGGTTAAACAGGCACGCTGGGTTGAAGACGGCAAGTTCTTCACCTCGTCGGGTGTTTCTGCCGGTATGGACATGTCTCTGGCTATTATCAGCAGACTGTTGGGAGAAGCCGAGGCAGAGAAAACGGCACAATGGGCGGAATATGAATGGCACCGAGATGCCGGGCATGACCCTTTTGCCGCTGTCCATGGCTTAATCTGAGTGATGCCTGTAAGGTATGACTCAACCACTATTTACTTTACCGAGCTGTAATTTATGGCATTGAAAGCCACTATCTTCAAAGCGGAACTGCAAATTGCTGACCTTGACCGCCACTATTATCAGACACACAACCTGACCATCGCCCGTCACCCTTCCGAGACCGATGAACGTATGATGGTTCGCCTGCTGGCTTTTGCCCTGCAGGCTGATGAACATCTGTCGTTTACTAAAGGGCTCAGCAGCGAGGACGAGCCTGATATCTGGTTAAAAAACTACAGCGAAGAGATTGAACTCTGGATTGACCTTGGGCAACCCGATGAAAAGCGTCTTCGCAAAGCCTGTGGCCGGGCCCGGAACGTGGTGCTCTATAACTACGGTGGCAACACCAGTGACATGTGGTGGCAGGTTAACAGCGGTAAGTTCAGCCGGTTTGAAAATTTGCGTATTTTCAACCTGAGTCAGGAGCAGACTCAGCAGCTGGCAGAGTTCTCCCAGCGATCCATGCGGCTGAATATGACCATTCAGGAAGGGCATGTTCTGTTAAGTGACGGTGAACGCAGTCTTGACCTGGTGCTTGAGCAGCGCCTGTAGCTGCCTTTAGCCTGATTAAAGGTTATTGCGCAGCCCCATGGCCTCGGGATGCGGCTCCAGATAGTACTGATTCTGTATATACTCGCTGCCGTGGACCTCGACAAAGTGTTTTAACACGGTTAATGGCACAATCAGCGGGATCGTGCCAATTCGGTAGTTTTCGATCTGTTTCAGCAGTTGCTGTTTGTCAGCACTGCTGATGGATTTCTTCAGATAGCCGAGAATGTGCAGAAGCACATTGGTATGGGACTTTCGGTTCGCCTTCTTTTTCATCAACGTCATGAACTGTTCGAAATAGCCTTCAGCCATTTTCTCAAGAGGAATATTTTTACCTTTCGCGACCAGATGACCCAGATCCGAATAGGCCTGCTGGTCATGAGCCATTAACTGGTATTTGTAGCGAGCGTGAAAATCACCGATCTTCTTATAAGTCAGGCCTGTCAGGACATCCTCATGCCAGTGGTGATAAGCCACTACACGGTTGATAAAGTTTTCCCGTAAAACCGGGTCGTGTAAGCGACCTTCCTCTTCTACGGGCAGTAAAGGCCTGGCTTCCATCAGCGCTCTTGCATACATTCCCGGCTCACTTCTGCCCAGCGGGGAACCGTTCTCGTGGTAGACCTTAACCCGCTCCATACCGCAACTAGGTGATTTCTGCATAAGAATGTAGCCGCTGATGCCATCAAGCTCAGCCGCTTTCTGTTTGCCATAGTCATAGAGCTGATCTGTAACGTCTAAGGTGGGATCGTCGGTGCCCTTGACGCGATACTGGTGCATATCACCGACCAGACGGATGGGCTTTCTGGGAATAGACAGGCCAATGCCGACTTCCGGACATACGGTTACAAAATTAAAATACTGAGACAAAAGTTTGGTGCAGTAGGATGATTTTTTATGGTCGCCGTTGTAACGGACTTTTTCTCCCATCAGACAGGCGCTGATGCCAAGACTTATCTCTTTTTTATATTCCGGGAGTGAGACGATAGCCATCAAGGGTTCCTCCAGTGTCAAACATCACTTTTCAGTCTACTCGACCCTGGAGGTATTGAGAAATAAACAGGGAAATGAATATTGATTGTGCGCCTGCAGGCAGACGCACTCGCTTTAGAAACAGTTGGTAGGTCGTGGCAGGCCAGCAATCAAGGCAGCCAGTTTTGCGGGGCTTTCAGGAAACAGCTGCATCAGGTAAAGGCTGTTTCCTTTTTCTTTACCAAGGTGCGTAGCAATGTATTTTACAAAGGGACGCTGGCTGGGGGCGTGCTGGAATTCGGCATAGAACTGGCGCAGCAGGTGGATAATCTGCCAGTGTTCATCCGTCAGAGTAATATTGTGGTTGGCTGCCAGCTGCCGGGCAACGGTTTCGTTCCAGTGGGTAAGGTCGGCCAGATAGCCGTCTTTATCAAGAATCAGGTCAGTCATTCGCGAAAAGTTTCAGGGTTAGTGCCAGCTCAGGACTTTATCGTGAGCTTCAGTCAGTTCAACAAATCCGTCATAGTCTACCGCAGTAATGTTCAGGTCGTTGCGGTTAGTGATTCCCCTGGCCAGAATATCGGCTTCCAGAACGTAGACCGGA
This sequence comes from Endozoicomonas euniceicola, assembly GCF_025562755.1. Lineage (GTDB taxonomy): Bacteria > Pseudomonadota > Gammaproteobacteria > Pseudomonadales > Endozoicomonadaceae > Endozoicomonas_A > Endozoicomonas_A euniceicola. The sequence continues at coordinate 6,099,662 of NZ_CP103300.1, read as the reverse complement.
ATATCCAGAATTACCTCTTCCAGAACATCACTGGCTTCGAACAGCGCGTATACCGCATCTTCAATCAGCAGAATGGCATCGTCTAATAATAAAGAGCGCAGGCATAACTCCAGGGCCTGACCGGTTTTGTTAACAGTATGCAGGGTAGACATCAGAAATTTAACACCTTGTCATGTTGGGCGATAAAAGGCGCCAGCGCACCTTCTTCCAGTAAGGTAAAACCCTCAACCAGCTGGTCTTCCGTCAGGTTGCGTTCCTGTAACGACTCAGCGTCAACAAAGATGGTTTCTATACCGTACATGGGCAAGGCTTTCAGCATTGCTGTCAGACTCTTTCGGGATAGCTGCTCAGGTAACTGGTTATCGAGCAGCTGATAGACACCATCACCCATAAGCAGCAGGGAAGTATCGAGATCGTAAGAGGCTGATACCAGTGCTGAGTCCAGGGCTTCACGGGCATTTTGCCCATGGTATGGCGTGCGGGTAGAGATAATGCAAACAGATGGATTCATGGTTCACCTTAACTGCCAAAGGTTACAAAACGGTCGGCTTCCAGACCTGCATCAATTAACTGACCAAGGCCGGACAACTGGTGGACATCAGACAAGTTGTGAGCAGGGCGCTCATAGCGCTCGGCTTCGCTGGCATCAATAATGCCTCTGCGCAGGGCGGCTGCTATACAAACAACACTGTCGAGCTGGTTCTCCTGAATAAAGGTTTCCCATTCCGCCGGTAGATGCTGCTCATCCTGTGGCGGAGAGGCCAGTGTTGTTGCCGTGTGAACACCATCCTGATAAAAGAACAGTCGATGAATGGAATGCCCTTTGGCGATCGCAGCTTTGGCAAACTGCAAGGCGGTGTGTCCGGCCTGGCTCGTGGCTGGGGCTCCGTATATTGCCAGAGCGTATTTCATAGTAGAGTTCCTGAAGAACTTTGTGCATAAAAAAAGCCCTGTCGTAGACAGGGCCAGCGGAATAACTTAAAAATCCGATCAGTCGTCTGCAACACCCAGCAGGTGCAACAGGGCGGTGAACAGATTATAGATATTCAGGTACAGGGAAACCGTTGCCCGAATATAGTTGGTTTCACCACCATGAATGATACGGCTGGTATCAAACAGAATAAGACCTGACATCAGCACGACAATACCGGCAGACAACGCCAGTTGGCCACCGGGAATGCTGAAGAACATCATGGCGATGCTGGCTACCAGGGCAACCACCAGGCCAACCATCAGGAAGCCACCCATGAAAGAGAAATCTTTACGGGTTGTCAGTACATAAGCCGACAGCGAAAAGAAAACAATGGCTGTGCCACCCAGAGCCTGCATAACCAGTGAAGAGCCATTACTCAGGGCCAGGTAGAAGTTGAGAAGTGGGCCAAGGGCAGCCCCCATAACGCCAGTGAAAGCGAAAATGGCGACGATACCCTTGGAAGATTCTGCGGTTTTATTAACCACGAACAGCAGTCCAAAGCCAACCAGCGTTAACACCAGGGAGGTCATGTGGCCAATATTCATGGCCATGGCGACAGTGGCTGTGACGGCGCTGAACAGCAGCGTCATGCCCAGCAACATATAAGTATTACGAAGGACTTTATTGATTTCGATACCCGTACCCGGCTGGGCGACGGCTGAGGCGAGGGTAACTGGCTTGCGTTCCATATCATTATTCTCCGGATTGGGGATATAAAGGAGTATACCAAAGCCTGAGACCGGTGCTATAGCTTTGAAACTGTGATGTTTTGTAAACTTGTGACCGGTTAATCATCATTCATCGGCCTGCAATTATTCCTTTCCAGTCTGGGCGTTAATATATTCTTTGATATCAAAGGTTTGACAGCAAAAGGATTTAAGGTAATATTGCCTTCGTTGCTGCGGAGGGATGGCTGAGCGGTTGAAAGCACCGGTCTTGAAAACCGGCGTAGGTTAATAGCCTACCCAGGGTTCGAATCCCTGTCCCTCCGCCATATTTTACAAGCAGCATGCAAAACAATACGGTTTCCTTTACAGTATTGTTCTCTGCGGAGGGATGGCTGAGCGGTTGAAAGCACTGGTCTTGAAAACCAGCGTGGGTTAATAGCCCACCCAGGGTTCGAATCCCTGTCCCTCCGCCACTTAACTTATCTAAAGTCTCAGTAATGTTGTTGATTTCAACAGCGTTATTCCCTGCGGAGGGATGACTGAGTGGTTGAAAGTACCGGTCTTGAAAACCGGCGTAGGTTAATAGCCTACCCAGGGTTCGAATCCCTGTCCCTCCGCCATATTTAAGATTAAAGCCTCGTGTTCTCACGGGGCTTTTTTCGTAATATATCCCTGAAATTCAGCAACTTAGGTCAGAATTAGTCCGTATGTCATTTTTTGACTAATTCAGACAGACTCCGACAGTGCCTCTATATTCCCCGTTTGTGCTTTCTCTTCTCTGAAAAAAGGCCCACTTTTGCGTTTTTTGGGGGCGTTTTGTTTGTTCAATAAAATCAGTTGGTTAGGTGGGTATATAAACGACATTGGTAAGCATTCGGTGAACCCATCTGAAGCATGACTATTTGACCATGTTCAACTATATTTCCTGAATGCTTTCTTCAGTTCTTTCCACTACCACTGAAGCTGATATCGTGAAAACACCTTTTGCTTATGCGCGAGTAACGCTAAGCAAAATGGAGTACATAGAGCTCAAAGCGCAAGCGAATCAGTGGCACAGCCAATGGCTGCGCGCCCGTCAACGGGAGCGGGAGGCGCTTGCCCAAATTGCACAGATTAAGGTCAAACATCAAGAAGAAATCAGTGCTTTTCAGGTGCAAATTGACCAACTAAAAAACCAATTAGCGCAAATGCAGCATTTGGTGTTCGGACGCTCTACAGAAAAGACATCAAAAAAATCAGGCAATCAGCAAGAAGGTTCGGGCTCCGGGCAGAAATCTGACCGCAAGAAAGGACAGCAAAAAGGCTCAAAAGGACATGGTCGAAAGAACGTCACTACCTTGCCCGTGATTCCTGAAGACCTCGTGATACCTGATGATGAGCAACATTGCACTCATTGTGGTCTTCCTTTTAGTCCATTCCCCGGCACGGAAGATAGCGATGTTATCGAAGTAGAAGTTCAGGCTCATGTCCGTCGTTACCGCCGACATCGCTACCAGAAAACCTGTCAGTGTTCACAAACCCCGGGGATTATTACAGCGCCTGAACCGGCGAAACTCATTCGTAAAGGCAAACTGGGCGTCTCTGTATGGGTCGAAATCCTGCTGCACAAATACGCTTTCGGCATTCCCATTAACCGACAGCTGCAAGATTTTCGGATGCGTGGACTTGATCTCTCTCAGGGCACCGTGACAGGCGGGCTACAAACCATTAAACCGCTGTTTGAGCCCATAGTAGAGTCTATCAGGGAGCGCGTTATAGCGGGTCAGCAGTGGCATGCCGATGAAACTCGCTGGATGGTATGGTCTGATGACCAGGGTGCCAAAAAACACTGGTTATGGGTGTTTATGGTGCAGGAAGCCGTCTATTACAGCGTGGACGACAACCGTTCAGCCCGGGTTCCCAAAGAGCTTCTGGGTAAAAGCAATGGTATTCTGGTTTGTGATCGTTACTGCGCCTATAAAAGTCTCGCCAATGAAAATCCAGATATGTTTTTAGCTTTCTGCTGGAGCCATGTGCGCAGAGATTTTATCAATGCCCAGAAAGGCAATGATGAACTGGAAAAGTGGAGTGCCACTTGGGTAAACCGTATTGGCAAGCTTTACCATTTAAATGACCAGCGTCTGGAACATCAGAGGCAACCTGAACAGTTTTTCAAATACGACAAAGTTCTCAAAGAATATCTCGGCCAGTTAAAAGAGTGGCGGGATAAAGAGCTGGAGCGTCCAAAGCTTAAGGAACGTTGTCAAAAAGTCCTTACCAGCCTGAAGAATCACTGGGAAGGGCTAACTCTGTTTGCGGACTACCCAGAAGTCCCTATGGATAACAATGCTGCTGAGCGATCCCTGAGAAACCCCATTGTCGGGCGCAAGAATTATTACGGTGCAGGCAGTGACTGGAGCGGAGAGTTAATGGCCTGGCTGTTTTCAGTGTTTATGACGCTGAATCTTTGGGGTATAAATCCCTGGGCATGGATGACAAAGTACCTGCAAACCTGTGCAGACAATGGTCGTGTAGCACCTGATGATTTGTCTCAATGGCTGCCTTGGCTAATGACGGATGCACGCCTTAAGGAGCTTAGGAATCACAGCCCGCCTTGTGAAAATGGCTTAGTAACACCCCTTTCCTAAAATCAGACAAGTGCTTCCTGGAATCGTACACAGGAGAGGGGTGTTATGGGTTTACCGAATGCTTACCGACATTGGGTATGTGTGTTTTTATATATACACCGCCTGCCGGTGGGTAGGGTGGGCGATTGCAATAAAAAGGGGGCTTTTTGTGACCTTGGTCAATTCAGTCCATCACTGTCATAAACGACAATTGGTGTTTTATTTTGCGGGTTGCTTTCTGGCATGGAACACGGCAAAGTCTGCTCATGGATTTTGGCGTTTGAGTAGCAGTCCTGCTCTCAAAAGCATTGCCAAATAGATATTTCAGGAATCTGGGACTGCCCGAACTGGCAGCAAGATGAATATAAAGTAGATTTGAACCGCGATGATACGTGATCCGTACGGCTCGTGGTGTGGGAGGAGCAGAGTCGTGAGGTTCTGCCCTATCCCGATTAAATAATTTTTGAGGGAAGAAAATGGCTAGGAATTATTGGGGCTATCGAATAAACAAAAATAAAATTAACTTTTTCCGCTCGGAATTGGAGCAAGGCCGCTTGCGTCAAGGCTGGGGATGGGATGAAAAACAATGCCTGACTACCTTGATTATGGATAGTGGTGCAAAGCGTAACCTACCGATTTTCAACAAAGTGAAAAAAGGTGACATATTACTAATTCCTCGTTTACCGACTTTTAATGAAGTCGCTGTTGTTGAAGCAACAGAAGACTTTAATACAGGCTACAGGTTTGAAATTGACTCTGACCTTGGTGATTATGGCCATATCTTTCCTGCGAAGTTAATTAAGCAATTTGTCAGAAAAAATGAATCTGTATCTGGCGACATTCGTTCGACGCTAAAGAATGTATCGAGATTTTGGAACTTAGGTCATTGCGCAGATGCTATTGAGCGGTTAATTCAGAAAGAAGACAAAGAATTGAGAAGTAAAATTAGTTTTACGGACAGGTTTTATAATATACTATACGACAGTCTAAACCTTAGTTTTGACGCAGAAAAATTTTCAAATGATTTATACAATCGTTTAAATGAGAACCTATCAAATGAAGAATGGGAGTATGCTCTAGTTGAAGGTTTAAAAAAGATTTATCCATCGCCAATAGTAGTTGAACGAACTGGTGGTATCTTGGAAAAACAACATGGTACAGACATTATAATTAAGTTTCCGGGATTGTCAGATTACCAGTATGCAATAGCTATACAGGTTAAAGACTATTCTGGGTATATGTCCGGATATGCTGTTAAGCAAATATCGAAGGCAGATCAATATTGGAAAAATGAAGGCTTAGTTCTAATTGACAAGTATGTGATCGTTACTAAGTGTGAGAAGGAAAAAAATGCAGAGATCGCAAGCTTAGATGACTCTGTGAAAATCATATTTGCTAATGAGCTGAAAGAGCTTCTTATGAAAATGGGTATTAGTGAGACAGGTTTTGCTCTCGACACCAACAACTAACAAGTGACTATGGTATCAACTACTCATTAAACAGCTTTTTTGGGGTTCCAATGAACCCCGTCTCTCACCATGGAGTTCATAATAACAACCATCTTTCTTACACAGGCAATGAGGGCTGTTTTCTTTGCTTTACCGCTACTCAATAATCGCTCACAGGTCGATTCAAAAACACAATTACACTGGATTGCAGGCATCATTACCATCACTCCCCCAAAGCCCGAAAAAGAACAGCCTCCTGCAGCTCCCACTCGTCAGGCAATTCCACTTGTCTAATGTCTTTGACTGAGCGCAACCGGTCTGAACCTTTCCCCGTCAAAATAATCTCCTGTATTCCCGGTGCCAGTGAATACAGGGACATGATGAAATACGGGTAGTTTTTGTTTTTGATCCCTTCCTTTTCTGCTATTTCCTTTACCGTTCGAAATTTGCCCTTATCCAGCCATTCATGCCATTGATGCGAGCGCACCAATAGTTCACGCAAGGGTGATGGCGGTGCTGCTTTCGAGGGGGCCACCAGTGGCTGGCCATCTGGCGTCAGGATGTGTGTTCGCCCACCCCGTCGAGAGAAGCGAATGGGTAAAACGACTTTCAGTAGCCGCTTTTCAGAGTCATAACTCAGTTTCCGCTGGCCATTACTTTTCAATGTCATCGGTTACCCTCCTGGCTTAATTCCATAGCCGCCTCAAGAACGCCTTCACTGTGTAATTCCATTTCCAACGATTGTTCTGTGACTACAATTCGTTCAACCATTAGCCGGATCAATCGCGCCTGTTCTTCAGGAAACAGCTCAGGCCATATTTCTCCTAAACTGGCCAGTCCTGATGTCACTTGTTGCTCGTCGATGGCTGTATCTGAATCCTGAATCAGCTGCTAAGTTTGATAGCGTATTTCCGGAGTGATGATCAGCTCCTGTAGCGTTTCAGTGACAATAGTCTCAATCGTTTCTGCCGGTATTGGAGGGATGGTTAGTTGGCTGTAGCCTTCCTTGATCGCTTTATTGCTAACGTAGTATCGGTGCAGTTTGCCCCGCTTGCGGGTGTGGGTGGCAACGAGTGCTATACCTTGCTCATCTTGCAGCACCCCTTTCAACATGGCGGCACCATTTTTCCATTCTTGCTCACGTCGACGTTGAGCCGCTCCCTGGCTTAATGCTGTATATACTTTCTGCCATAAGTGGTTAGAAATAATGGCGGGGTGTTCGCCCAGGAACCATTGGCCCTTGTGCCCGGTTTCACCAAGGTAGGTTCGGTTGTGTAAAAGCTTGTAGAGATAGGTGGTCGTAAATTTTTGCCCGCCTCTTTGCTGCCCATCCCGATTGTTCATGATGCGTGTGCGATGGCCTTCATCGTTGAGCCGATGGATGGTTTTCAGGGCACTGCCGGTTTCCAGAAAATAGGAAAAGGCTTTTTCTACGATGGCTGTTTCATCAGGATGGACTTTGAGTTTTTGCTGGTGGGCGAGGTAGCCAAGAGGCGGTACATCGCCCATCCATTTGCCTTTCTGTTTCGACATGGCCACCTTGTCACGGATTCGTTCCCCTGTCATTTCCCTTTCAAACTGAGCAAAGGACAACAGGATATTCAGGGTCAACCGGCCCATGCTGCTGGTGGTATTGAACTGTTGCGTAACGGCTACAAAGCTTACCTGGTGGCTGTCGAAGAATTCGACCAGTCTGGCGAAGTCGGTCAGCGAGCGGGTCAGGCGGTCAATTTTGTAGACCACCACCGTATCCACTTTGTTGCTTTCGATGTCCTTCATTAATCGTTGCAACCCCGGGCGATCCATGTTGCCACCAGAGCAACCGCCATCATCATAATGGTCATCCACCGGCAACCATCCCTCATGCTGCTGGGAATGGATATACGCCATGGCGGCTTCCCGCTGTGCATGCAGGGAGTTGAATTCTTGCTCCAGACCTTCCCGGGAAGACTTGCGGGTGTAAATTGCACATCGTTGCACCGGAGTTGATTCCCTGGCCATATCATTGCCCCCGCAGGTTAAAGAACAAAGGCCCTGACCAGTGACTGCCGGTGATTAAGCGGGCAATCTTGCTGAGACTCCGGTAAACCTGCCCCCGATATTCGAAACCTTCCTTAAGCACCAGCACTTCATGACATTCCCCATCGTATTCACGCTGGATACGAGTCCCTGCCGGGGGGCGAACGATGCGACTGTTTTTTATCTTGCCGTGCTTCCCCGCATGATGTTTTAACTGTTCCAGCTGCATTTTTGCCTTATCGGACAGCCCGCCTAACTCCAGCTCCTGTATCCGCCAAATTAATCGTTGCCGCAAAATACGGATGTGAAGGTGGGGTGCTTTCACTCCGAACACTTCTACCCAGTAGTTTTGTAAAGCGGTTTTATCCATGGACTTTAAGGCCGCAACCCTGGCAGCCAATGAGCGACTCTGTGTCATTGATACTCTCCTGCTCTGTACACGACATTTTTCATGAAGCCTTACTCAGCCAAGGCCTGAAGAAGAGCGATAATATCTTTATAAACTCATCAACCCATGTCTCGATATGATCAAAGATTCGCTGGAGGTGATCCAAGCCTGCCCGGAAAAGGGTCTGTGCTTTTCTTCCGTGTGTTTTGATCCTGACGGGGTGTTCTTCATTGACATATTCGCCTGTTTTGTAACTCCAACAAAACGCCAGAGCCAGCACCGACAACAGTTTTGATAGCTTATCTCTGTCTCTCAGGTGCGTTTCTTCCATGTTGAAGCCGCAACCCTTCAGAGCCTGAAACATGGTTTCGATCTGCCATCTTTGCAAATAGTCGGCAATGGCTGCTGAAGGGTTCGCGTTGCAAATGACAGCCATCAACTCTTCTCCCTTTCTGGAACCAGAAAGATAAACCATCTGACCCCAGACTTTGCGGGGCTTTTGTATCGCCATACTTTCACCAATACCCAATGAAAATATTCTGCGAACCGGAAGTTCCCGGTTCTGATGTTTATTGGGAACAAGCGTGTTTACCGGTATACGGATACAGAAAGGCCAGTTATGGGAAATCAGGTATTTTATCCATCGGCTCCCTTTGAATTACCTGTCTGCCAGCAACCGCTGTATGGGCTGCTCCGGAAATATTTTCATAAATCGCTCCAGCAGTTCTATTCGCTCCTGAGTGTTTGAACAACCCTTTTTGGGTAACAGTGTCCAGAGTATAGGGATAGCCATGTTTTTGTAATTGATGGCAAGGTACAGGATGTTGATTTTAAATGCTCCAAACATCCAGTTCGTGCGATCCATGCTGAGCATCCAGGCACCTTCTGGTGAAAACAGCCGAGCAATAAGCTGTGCAAACGTTTCTTCATCAAATGCAACGTCTTTGAAAAATCGCTGAATTCGACGATAGCAGGAGGACGTCTGAGCCATACCTGGGAAGGTCGTTGCAAGCTCTGTCCAGTTGACTGTACGACGCTTGATGATTGCCACTATGAGAATAGAAAGTACATCAAGGTGTGACTTGTTCCACTTGAGATAGAGCTTAAACTGTAGGGTGAGTGAGCTGATGGAATTCATGACTGCTTGAAGCGATGGTTTTGACTCCAAGTTTTGTAGCACAGATTTTTGTCAGCTCACTTTTTTGTCGTGTACAGAGCTAACGGGTTATCCTGGCTTGGCAAGTTACTAAGCGTTAGGTGGATTTTCCGTGCCATACTTCTGTGCCTACTAACTAGCTTGCTTGAGATGTGAAGTATGCGACTACGAAGAATACTGCCGCTTTTTTTCATTTTAATAAGTAAATCAAGTTTCCCTGATACACTGCTCAATGAGCTTCTTGTATCTGATCCTGAAGCAAGAACAGAAATGCTTCTCTTAAAGCAGTTTGTTACACCGGCGGGTAGATTGTATTGGGTCTTAACAAATCTAGAAAATACAGTCCTTGAATATCCACTTCATGTAACAGATGAGAGTGATAATCAACAAATAAACGTAACCTACCGGCATGGAATATTTCCATATCAAGTCTATTCCTATTCATCTCCAGTAGGCCAAAAGTCCTATGCTTTGTCGGTTACCCACCTAACAAGGCTTTAGTTGCTGCGAAACCGGTCATTTAAGGACGTCTACCCAAACTCTCCATGACAGCCCATGCTACTCCTGCATTCATCGTGCTGGAGATCACCATGGCTACAGAAACAAACCGACCTGAGTGTTTCTGGATGACCCGGATGCTCAAATGGATACCAACCATCTTGAGCGATTACTCCGGTGCATCCGGGTGGGAAGAAAAAACTACCTGTTTAGCTGGACAGAAACGGGGGCAGAGCATATCGCCATCATCCAGAGCCTGCTGGTCAGCTGTCGCCTGCAAGATATTGATCCCTACAAATACCTGGTTGACGTCCTTCAAAGAGTCAGCCTCCACCCCGCCCGCCAAATCAATGAGCTGATTCCCCGGAATTGGAAAGAGTGTTTTGGGAAAAATCCGTTAAAAGCACCTCTGGACAAGTAGGGGGAGTCTGGGCGCTGTTTGAACGCTTTCCTAGTTGAGGTGGTCAGCCCAGGATTTGTCGCCGAAAGCTGTTCTCAATTGTTTAATTGGGAATTGGTGGCTATATTGCCAGTCGTTGTTTGGAAAAAATGGCTGTCAAGATAAGAAAATGAACTTAAAACATAAGTTTAAAATTCTGTTTGTGGTTCTTGTGCTTTCTTCTCATGCACATAGCTATCAGTTTCTATATGCTCATTATGGATATAGTGAATTCTACAAACCTGAAATAGTTGCAAGATATCCTTTTGTACACGCATTAGCTTTACATTTGCATCAGGCAGGAGATAATTTTGTTTGTGGTGTGTTAAACCTTTTCAGGGAGGTACAATACTATCCAGTTGTAATGCAAAGCCTGATAAATCTTGAGCTTGATTTACAATCTGAGTGGATAAACCAATCTCTGATAAATGATCTAAAAGAGCGTCTTTATCCCCACAAATGGTGGGAGGGTAAATAATCACTTTTGTTATTGTGTTCGTCGGGGTTCCTGCGAACCTTTATCTACTGCGGGTAGGTGGAACCGTCGAATATCACCAGCGGTGTTTGTCAACCACTGCTAAAACACAATCAACCATCATGTCACAGGTTTGCACGAATAAGATTTGAGCAGGATCAATGATTTGATTGGTCGATATCCGTACAGTAGGAACTGTCACGAGGTCGGGTGCACACAGGCGCAAACAAGCGCAACGTATTAAACGATTAATAGCATCAGCAGGCAGTGACAGAACTCACGAGTTGCGGGAGCGCAACAGAGTGATAAAGAAGCTTGGAAAGCATCATTTTCAGCGTCAGCATTGGCCCCGTTAATCGGGGCTTTTGTTTATCGGTTTCCAGCCATCGGAATCGTGCAGCAAGATCGATTGTATTTTCAGACTTCGGGCAATGGATGTCAGGTGTCGTTTTGAAGAAGAGAGCCGGGGCTGAACATCACTGTGTAATTCCATTTCCAACGATTGTTCTGCGAGATGGTTCGGTGAAGCAGGGCAGGCCAGTAGACGACTGGGGCGCACACGCTAAAAACCACAACCATGAAGTGTGAGTATTTGTCTGGTGGGTTGGCTTGATGTTCACCGCTGGCTGCAATGAAGCTGGCGGCCTGTCGTGATGCTGGCGTTCAAGGCTCTGGTCGTGTGTCGTTGGTTGGGTTGGTCATCTCCAAATCTGTCACCGGAGTTGGAGTTAAAGCTGTTCTCAATTGTTCAATTGGGAATTGGTGGCTATATTGCAGTCGTGGGATTGAGAAGGTAGGGCATAAAATAAAATCATAAATCAAATGGGTAAGGATTTTATATGTCATTTAGTAGAGTTAAGTGCTTTTTCTTATTATTTTTTTTTTACTGCTTAATTCACATGATTCATGGGCAGTAGTTATTAAAATAATAAACTCTTCAATTAGTGTTAAATTTTCAGGTGTATATGGCTCAGGAGATAAGACAACATATATTTATCCGATTCAAATAGGAAATGGAAATGTTTATAGCGATCTTACCAATACCCCCCAAGAAGTTAATTTAGCAGAGCAAGAGGATGATAGCAGAGAGGTGTCTTTTTATTTTTCAGGGTTTGGAAATGGTAATGATAGTGTGTTGGATCTTCCTGAAGAATTACAGGAAAGATTATTTCAAACCTTAGAGAATAGACCAGACAAAAAAATGGACGCAATGATAACCTGCGCTCGATATTGTTATTATTTGAAGACTGGTGACTTCCGTCAGGAAAAAGGACAGTTAATTGAATCTTTAGTGGAAAGAGCGCCTGAAGCATTGGAAGCCATAATTTTTATGAATCAAGCTAAACCAGTTCATGTTGCTTTATATGTTGGGCATGGTGTTTACATGAGTAAAATAGGTTCTTATGGTGTTTATTTTCATTCGCTTCAAACAGTTAAAGATCTTTATGGATCAAATCTATCAATCAAAGTGGCAACTTTCATATCTCAAAGCTCTTGTAGAGATGGCAACCACCCACCACCTGATGCCGGTGCATGCGGCGGAGCTTCAACATCAGCCTATTAACCCGGAGTCCCTGAGAACCTTCGCCTATTGCGGGGGGCGAATTGCTCAGGTATCTGGTCAATTTCAGCAAGTGGTAACTGGCGAGTTACCTTTGAACTTCGGGATGGCAATGCGTACACCCTTAACTATGAGGATTATCACTAATGTCTATGCATAACCCACCCCATCCGGGAGAATTTATTGAATCCATTTATATGGAGCCATATGGTATCAGCTGTAGATACCTTGCAACGCAGCTTGGAGTGGCGGTATCAACCCTTAGGGAAGCAGCAGAACATAATATACCGCTGTTGGCTGTTGGCTGTTGGCTGTTGGCTGTTGGCTGTTGGCTGTTGGCTGTTGGCTGTATGAGCAGCTAATAGCCAAAAGCCAAAAGCCAACAGCCCGGTAAGTTATTGAATGCTGCGCCCCTTAGTCGAGTCATTAAAGGTAAAAGTGGTATTTCTCCTGAAATGGCTTTGAGGCTTTCTAAAGTTTTAGGTCGTACACCAGAAAGCTGGCTCAGCATGCAAGACAATTATGAGCTTTGGCAGGCAAAGAAAAGAATAAACCTGTCCAACATATAACCTCTCAAGTTCCTGACAGCCTGACCATTTACTACGGTGCCAACTACTGGTTACCAGCTATTTTGGGGTTCCTGTGAACTCCATCCCTGACTATTCCGGTAAGGGAATCTGATTCAACGCCACAGGTTGGCAATAATAGTCAGAACCAGGCTGACCAGAATCATTGATGTAAAAGGAATATAAATCCGGGTATTGTCATTTTCGATACGAATATCCCCGGGCAGGTGACCAAACCACTTCAGCAGACCCGGTGCAAAGTGCATGAGCAGGCCCACACACAAAATAATGACCCCGGCGGTAATTAGAAACTTAGCCATAATCAATATCGAAGCATTTAACGGGATTGCCGGGCTTCCATGTATTTTCTGAGCAAACTGTTAATGTGTGTTTGATACCCTTGACCTTGCCCTTTAAACCACTCAAGGACATCCGAATCCAGACGGATCGTTACAGGTTTTTTAACGGGTAAGTGCAGCTCGGCCTGATCAAAAAAATCGTCATCCAGCTCAGGGATATCAGAGGTGTCAATCTCATCATCAGGCATGGCTTCCAGGCGTTTCCAGTCAGTAGATGATGTTTTCTTCATAACGTTGAATCTCCCGTTTGGTGGCTTTTCGGGCGGAGATAATTCGTATGATATCGCCCACTTTTTCTGTGTATACTACAACGCCGGTCAAGTGTTGGATACGTCCAATGGCCACCCATCGTTCGTTTGGCATTTTAAACCTCCTTTAATCGCTGGTGTCCGAGCAGTTGCGAGGGCAACCCCTGATCATAAAGACGCACCCCGGCCCCAGGCCTGGGTGCATAAAACATAAATACCTAAAGGTTCAACTAACCGTTCGCACTCACAAAGCCTTCAGGTATATCCAGGGTACGGGTCGGGAAGGCAAACTCTGCGCCGTGACGGGTAACGATCTCCCCGACGCCCATCAGAATATTCTGCCGAACCTGCATGTAGTTGCCCCAGTCGGTATCAACCGTAAAGCAGCGCACCAGCAGATCCAGAGAGCTGGCGCCGTAATCCGTAAATCTGGCCAGTGCATCGCGCCCCTGGTCAATATCATTGTGTTGGGCAAGAAACGCATCAATATCATGAATAATATCGTTGAGCCGGGAAAAGTCCTGATAACGAAGACCGATGACGACATTGATGCGACGGTTCTGCATTCGGGACGGGTTCACAACGGCAAGGTTGGTAAACAGTGCGTTGGGGACATACACCGGTGTCCGGTCGTAGCCCCGTATTCGGGTCTGACGCCAGCCAATATGCTCAACAAAACCTTCAATGTTCTGATCCTGCAGGCTGATCTTATCGCCCACCACAAAAGGCCGGTCCATATAAATGGTCAATCCGCCAAACAGATTAGCCAGCATATCTCTGGCTGCGAGACCTACAGCAAGACCACCAACCCCACCGAAAGCCAGCAGACCACTGATGCTGACCCCAAGGTTTTGTAGCAATGTCAGAATAATCGCCAGGGTCAGGGCAATCTGCAACAGCTTGATCATAAACTCCAGCGTCGCCTTGTCCATTCTGACTGCACGGCGGTTCGTCTTATAGAAGCTGCTGCGCACTAGTCTCAGATAACGAATTAACAGCATGTAGATCAGCAGAATCAGGACAATACGACGTACCTGGCCAACCAGTGCGATGTTTTCCAGCTGAATATACTCCAGCAGAAAGTCCGCCATCAGACTAAAGCCCAGTAGGAGGAAGGCAATGGTCATTACAGGTCGTGCAGCTCTGGCAAGGGTGTCATCCCAGTGACTGGGACTGTTGTCAAAGTGTTTTTCTATCTTCCTTAATCCCTGGTTACATAACCAGGCCAGTACCAGACTGATTCCCATCACCGTGGCAGATTTGAAGAGTAGCAGTGTTAATGTTGAATAATCCTGCCAGGGCATAAACGTTCTCCCTATTGTGTTATGAATAAGTGCAGTTGCGAGCCCATGTGACTGTTTATATGACTGTCATGGGCCCGAAAAGCAGGTCATCTTAACAGACGTAGGTAGCGTGTGTGCACCCAGCCTTCCGGATTCGAAGTGTAGAAACCTTCTACCCTCGGTTTCACCAGTTGCACAAAGGTCGGATGTATCACAGGAATAACAGGCAGCTGTTGAGCCAGAATCGTTTCAGCCTGTTGATAATAAGGCAGTCTGTCCGCCTGGCTAATCTGTTGAGCAGCCAGCTCAAGCTGCTTCTGGTAATCGGGGTTAACAAAAGGTCCGAAGCCCTTTTCATTTTGAAGCGGAAGCAGAAATGCGGTGGCATCGTTATACCCGGCCAGCCAGCTGAACAATGCCAGTTGATAATCTTTGTCAGACAGAGCCCTGGTAAAACCTCTCCAGTCCAAAAGCCTTACTTGCACCTGAATGCCAAGTATGGCCTGCCACTGGGCAACCATCTGATTAAGCAGATGGTCCGAGCCATATTTTGTGGTGGTGGTCACCGTTAGCGTGACCTTGCCCGGCTTTACCCCTGATTTCTTCAGATAAGAGCTGGCCTGATGATTCCTGTCAGCACTGTTCAGCAGCAGATAACAGTTTTTTGGGTCCGGGCTGAACCCACGCGTCAGAGGTGCTGTAAAACTGCAGGCCGGACGAACAAGACTGTCAGGGTAGTTACTGTTAACCAGTGCAGTACGATCCAGTGCCAGAGACAGCGCCTTCCTGAAATCTGTATTGGCCAGCAGTGGGTGTTTCTGGTTCGGCACGAGCATAGTTGTGACCAGGGACTGGTTCTCCATAGTTCGCCTGAGCTGTTCGGTTCTGGCCTTGAGCCGGGCAGCCGCTGTCAGATGACTGGTGATATCCATACGACCTTCCCTGAAAGCTTCCAGTACCTGCATTTCATCCGGCTGGATCTGGTAAACCACCTCATTAATAGCCACCTGTTCTTTGTTGTAATAGTGTGGGTTTTTCTTCAGTTTGATGGTTTTACCGGGCGTTTCGCTTGACAGTGTATAAGGGCCATTGCTCACAGGTTTGCCAGGGTTATGCTGCTTCGCCACAGGCAGGAAGCTGGGAAAGGTCAGCAGTTCGAGGATATAAGGAACCGGTTGCCGCAATTGTAAAACCAGCTGGTTATTCTCGGCTTTCACACCCAGCGCTTCAATATTTCCAGCCAGAGCTTCATCGGCACCGCTGAACTGCCCGGTCTTCAGATACCAGCGATAGGTGGCCCTGGTTTCCGGATCAGCCAGAGCACGAAAGCTGCGCACAAAATCGTCGGCTGTCACAGCTGAGCCATCAGACCAGCGGATGCCTTCCCTCATGGTAAACCGATAAGTCTTTCCATCAGGGCTGATCTCAACCTTTGCAGCCATACCGGGTACCGGCTCCCCTGAGTGGTTCTGGACCATCAGCCCTTCGTAAAGGTCTTTCAGTACCTGGGCTCCGGGACTGCCGCCGAAATAGTGGGGATGCAGCTGCTTCGGCTGATCCGGCAACCCCCGAACCAGAGCCTTTAAAGGGGCGGAATAAGCGCTTGTGGGACTGAGGACTAAGACCCAGAAACACAGCACCCATGCCGGTAGAAACGTTGTTTTCATCCTCAAAGCACTCAATAGAACCCATAGCTTTATAGTTCAGCTTTCAGGTTTTCGCTTTTCCCGGTTGTCTGTGCGCTTTTTAATCGGGCAGGTCAGGCGGTATAATCACCGTTTGATGAAGTATCAGGTTACCCCATGAATTCAAAAACCAAAGCACAGGCTCTACAGGAAAAACTCAACGAATCCCTGCGAGAGATTTATACACTGTCATTGCGAGCCGACGAACAGATCGAACAATACAAAATGGACGATCAGGGCAAGTTCTCAGCCATTTTTCAGAAGGACTCCGGCTTTAACGCTCAAGCCGACCATTTTCTACCCTATCTGATTGAAGTCTCCGAAGACGTTCAGGCTCTGGACAATAGCAGTGATGAAGAACTGACAGCAAAGCTGCAACCTATTCTGCATAAAATTCAGTTAATGTCTGAAGTGTTACAGAAGTTTCATGCGATTGCCTGAGCAGCTTAACGCTCTGATAAACGACGCTGATTCCTGAGTGGGGTCAGCAAGATAAGTCAGCTGTTGTGTAATCGGCCAGTTCTTTTACTATCTCGAGATTTTGCGGATATTTATAAGTATCACTGAATAACCTGAATGCTGTCTGATCGTTTTTTTCCAGCCAGCTCAAACTCTGTTTTGACCCTAAGAACCATTTATCCCTGAGTGAAAAATAGTATTGAAGCAGCTCAAACTGTAACCAGGTTCTTCGGTAGTAGCCTTCCACATCGTTTTTCGTCGCTCTCTCCAGCATCTTATAAACCCATTTTTTAATATGCTGTTTTTCTTCCGGGCTAAGTGATTCAGGTCCCCTGGCAACGATTGTCTTGACTTTTTCAAGCAGCTGCTGTCCAAGCCCAAGCTGATCAACCACACAATAAGCACTTTCGAATTTCAGAAATTCGTCCGACCATTGGTTCATTGATTCTGTCGAATATATCCAGGCATCCAGGTAATAGCCGTTTAATTTTCTGGCATCTTTGGTGGCTGAGGGTTGATCAACAAAACACGCGATATCGATATCGCTGTCCGGGCTGGCATCGCCTCTGGCCCTGGAGCCATAAACGATAATGGTATGTGGCTGGTATTTTTCAGAAAGATCCTTAACAGCAACCTTTGTTATTTTGTCCATCATGGAGTCTTATTCATATTAAATTCCCAACAAGTATACAGGTTTTTTAAAGGAGTTTACGCTGCCGGCAAGACCAGGTAATAGCCGGTGTTCCACATTTATATGCTGGTATGATCCTGGAAGCATTAGCTCTACCTCGGATATGCCCGAGGGGACTTGAATAAGTTGAAAATCCGGTTGATTTATTGCTGGTTGCGAATAATAATGATTCTCATTATTTATGAGGAGGTTGCTATGGCTCGCTGGCAAGAGATCACCCTGCAGGGGAATGAACACTATCGGCTAAGAGACTGGGGTTCTGCTGAGGGCACTTATCTCGAAGCTGTAAAAGCAATTGAAGCCGAATGGTTTGTAAAGCTGGAAGACATTTCCCTATTGATGGGGTGGATTGCCAATATGCACAACCTTGGTTGTTTGTATGAGCAAACGAAAAAGATTCAGCAAGCCAGCCACTACTACATGATGCCTTATCGCAGGGTTTTACTGCTGATGAAAGAGAACTGTTTTTCAGTGGAATTTCAACACTCCCTGCTCTATGCAATGCGAACGGTTGCGAAGGCTCTTCTGAATTTTTCCCAGCGCTATCCGGTTTGTAAGTGCTGTGAAGGTAAAATGCTTGAGATCAGGGACTGGCTGAAACAATACCCCCAGCCACAGATCATGTCTGCCTACAATCTATCAATGGAAAGAAGTGAACTATTTTCAGATCAAGGCTTAAGCTATGACCGTAAACGATCGCTGCACTGATTTGGTTTGGTTTGAAATCTCTACTGGCAATCGTCTGCCGGAATCTAACGGTTTATTCTCACGTATATATTACGACAGCGGTTTAATTCTTTATTAACCCGCTGCCTGAACTCACTATCAATGGCGCTAAGGCGCTCCCAGCCTTTACTACTCAGCACTCTTGGGTCAATAACACGACAACGGATATTTTTAAAAATCCTGTCAGCCTTTTCAGGGTCAACAGTCTCCGACACACTGTACCAGGATGACGTCATTTGCCGCATGAGGGCTTCTATTTGTGGGTCTTTACTGCCTGACAATATATTCCAGATCTGGGCGTCGGTTTTATGATACAAGACATCCTCTGTACTCAAGTCCCCAAGAGTAATAAGACGTCTCAGTGCTTCTGCTGTCCACTGGTAAAGCATCAGCCCCCAGGCAGTCGCAAAAATTTTACTGTTAAGCTCAATGCTGGCTTCTGCAAGACGGCGTGCAGCTTTTCGACTCTTCACGTACCAGTGTGCTGTTTTTTCATCAAACAACAGTGCGTTCAGTATTTCATCCGACTGAGACTGAGTCAGAACTCCCCGTCGTCCGGCACCTTGCAAAATATAATCAAGGCGATCAGCGCACAGATCGGGCAACTCTCTTTCGAGTCGCGCAAATGCCGGCTTTTTTGGATCAACCTCAGCTACAGATAAACCGTATCGATCAAGAATCCCTGAGAGACCACGCTGTTCCAGAAACGACGTAAACAGTGAGTCGTGAAAATTCGGATTTCCTGCCGGGCTTTCCGTATGAAGATAGTCAGATACATGGCTGAAAGCTGTATGGGATACGTCATGGAGCAATCCGCTGACCTGTTCTTTATAAGGTGCCTGAAATCGCCTTAACAGGTAAAGCACGCCGACGGAATGATCGTAACGGGAATAAGGTTCGTCATTTTGTCCCGAGGTGTCAACCAGTTGGATAACACCATATTGATTGATCTGTTTTAGTCGTTGAATTGGCTGGCTGTGCAGCAAATCACCAAAAAGCTGTTCACCCGGAGAGGAGAAATGCATGTCTCCGTACCAGGTGGCTACTGATAGCTCATCCTGTCGTCCGGCTTCACACGGTGATAGTCGTATAATGGGTAAAAAAAAAGTCAAAATCAGGATATTAACGGCTTGTTTCATAGGAAAAACCAGCAAACCACAAAGGAACTACGAATGCTTCGCATAATGTAGCCTTTGTTCATTCTGATCACATAAAAACTATGCGGGTTAATTGAAAAAAACCTCTGGACGGGGTGCAATGTTTCTTCAATACTGATCATACTCATTCAGGAAATCACTCATTCGCAATAGCGCTGAATGAGTGCTCCCTGATGGCAAATCGCCTGAAAGGAAAAGTGATTGAGTGCAACTTGACCTTGCAGGCCGTCCCCGTAAGTCAGTCATTGTCGCATTGAAAGTCTGATTCACTTCACAATAAAAATGCAGGTAAATGAATATGATCTATGAGCGTCCCGGCCATCCTGCTTCCCTTGTCACCTTTAAAGGCCGTTATGAAAACTACATAGGTGGCGAGTGGGTACCCTCTGTCAAGGGCAAATACTTTGAAAACACCACCCCGATAACGGGAGAAGTGATCTGTGAAGTGGTTCGATCGGCGGAAGACGATATCAATCTGGCGCTGGATGCCGCCCATGCCGCTAAAGCAAGTTGGGGGAAAACCTCTGTCACTGAGCGATCCAATATTTTGTTGAAGATAGCCGACCGCATTGAACAGAATCTGGAAATGCTGGCGGTGGCAGAAACCTGGGACAATGGCAAAGCCATCAGAGAAATTCTGGCCGCTGATATGCCCCTGGCTGTGGATCATTTCCGCTACTTCGCTGGCTGCATTCGTG
Source organism: Endozoicomonas euniceicola (assembly GCF_025562755.1). Taxonomy (GTDB): domain Bacteria; phylum Pseudomonadota; class Gammaproteobacteria; order Pseudomonadales; family Endozoicomonadaceae; genus Endozoicomonas_A; species Endozoicomonas_A euniceicola. The sequence continues at coordinate 6,079,559 of NZ_CP103300.1, read as the reverse complement.
CACAGGAAGGCAGTACAGCAGATATTGACAACACGACAGTGTCTTACCATTTTCATGAACCTCTGGGCGTTGTCGGACAAATTATTCCCTGGAATTTTCCGCTGCTGATGGCGGCCTGGAAACTGGCTCCGGCTCTGGCGGCAGGAAACTGTGTCGTCCTGAAACCGGCAGAACAGACACCCGCCTCAATTATGGTTCTGATGGAACTGATTGGTGATCTGCTGCCGCCCGGGGTTGTGAATATTGTTAATGGTTTTGGAGAAGAGGCCGGTCAAGCCCTGGCGACCAGTCAGCGAATTGCCAAAATTGCCTTTACGGGTTCAACCCCGGTGGGCTCGCATATTCTCAAGTGTGCGGCAGAGAATATTATTCCTTCCACGGTCGAGCTGGGTGGTAAATCACCCAACCTCTATTTTGAAGACGTTCTCCAACAGGAAGACGAATACCTGAGCAAGTGCATTGAAGGGGCGGTTCTTGGCTTTTTCAACCAGGGTGAAGTCTGTACCTGTCCTTCGAGAGTACTGATTCAGGAGTCCATCTACGACGGATTTATCACAAAAGTTGTCGAACGTTCAGGGCATATAAAACGGGGCGACCCCCTCGACACTGAAACCCAGTTAGGTGCCCAGGTTTCTCTTGAACAGTTTGACAGAATCATGAACTACCTGGAAATCGGCCGTAATGAAGGCGTTCAGTTCCTGCTGGGTGGTGACAAAGCGGATATTGGCAAGGGTTATGAGAAAGGTTTCTATATCCAGCCAACCCTGATGAAGGGCAGTAACGATATGCGGGTGTTCCAGGAAGAAATCTTTGGCCCTGTTGTCGGCGTTACCACCTTTAAAGATGAAGCCGAAGCCCTGGCACTGGCCAATGATACCCAGTATGGGCTGGGTGCCGGTGTCTGGACCCGTGATGTCAACCGTGCTTTCAGAATGGGGCGTGGCATTGAAGCCGGTCGGGTCTGGACCAACTGTTTTCATCTATATCCGGCACATGCCGCCTTTGGTGGCTACAAGAAATCCGGTGTAGGGCGGGAGACGCATAAACAGACACTGGAACATTATCAGCAAACCAAGAACCTGCTGGTGAGTTATGATATCAACCCGCTGGGTTTCTTTAAACGCTGACGTAAAGTTTTGTCTCATCTTATCATGGCCACCCTCGCGTTAGGGTGGCTGACTTTATCGGTTCATGCACTGGCTGACACGCTTCAGTATCGTTTGTCGGGTGTTGATGGACGTGAAGAAAAGAATATTGAACTGCACCTGCAAACCCTGCCAGAGATAAATGCGGAAGAGTTCCTGCTCTATAAAAACACCATTAAAGAAACCGTACAGCAGGCCCTTGAGCCTTTTGGTTTTTATGCTTCAGTGGTCAATTTCACAACCCCGACAGATCGTTCAGATACTGTTGATATCCAGATTGAGCTGGGAAGACCCGTTCTCATAAGAAGCGCCAATGTATTGCTTGAAGGTGATGCCAGCAAGGAAAAAAGTTTTCAAAGGCTGTTAAAAAAACATGAGTTAACACCAGGCCAGGTTTTTGAGCATGAAGACTATGAGACGTTGAAGCAGGTGCTTATGACACAGGCGCAGCTGACCGGTTTCTTTGATGCTCACTGGGTGGTCGCCACCGTCGATGTTAATCCGGTTCAGTACAGCGCGGATGTTCATTTAACCCTGGATTCAGGCAGGCGTTACCGGTTTGGTGTATTGCAGTACACCAATGAAACCAGTGTCACACGCCGACTGGTAGAAACCATAAAGAACTTCAGGGAAGGCGATGCTTATGATGCCACTAAAGTAGTCAAATTTTATAATGACCTCTCGGCTACCGGTTATTTCAAAAACGTCGATGTGCAACCATTGCGTGGCAAGGCACAAAACTATTCTATCCCTGTCAGGATTGAAGTATCTCCCAGACGCAGCCATGAAATGGAAGCCGGCATCGGTTTTTCTACAGACGAAGGCCCAAGGTTTTCACTGGGCTGGAAAAAACCCTGGGTGAACGACCGTGGTCATAGTTTCAGTGCCGATACCTATCTGTCCACCAAACGAACTGAACTGAGCACGAGTTACCTGATTCCCAGGGGCAACCCTCTGCTGGATTTTTATAGTCTGCAAACGGGTTATCAGCATAAGAATATGGAAGACACTAACAGTGAACTCTATTCAGCGGCTTTGCATCAATGGCATAAAGTGCCGAAAGGCTGGAATCGAGACTGGTTTATACGAATCGAGGCTGAAAATTATGATCAGGCCAGTGACAGGGATAACAGTCTGTTGCTAATTCCCGGACTGGCTCTGAATCGCAAAAACGCGAATGGCAGCCTTAATCCGTCAAGAGGGACTGCCCATGACCTGAAAGTAGAGTTGTCACCGGGCATTTCCGGCCCCGAAAGTCGTTTTATAAAAGTCTGGGGACGAACAAAGTGGCTGGATACCTTTGCCAGACGCCACCAGTTTCTGGCACGACTGGAACAAGGCGCAACCTGGGTACGCAGCGTGTCAGACCTGCCGCCTTCCCTGCGGTTTTTTACCGGAGGTGACCAGACGGTACGGGGCTATAGCTACGAAAGCATTTCGCCTAAAGACAGTCAGGGTAAATTAACCGGCGGTCGTTATCTTTCTGTCGTCAGTCTCCAATACGCTTACAAACTGGTGGATAAATGGTGGCTGGCACTGTTTACGGACTCTGGCACCTCGACCAATGATTACAAGGATGCCTGGAAAGTGGGTTCCGGCCTGGGGGTCAGATGGATTACACCGCTGGGCCCGGTGCGTCTGGATCTTGCTTTTGCGGTCAGTGAACCGGGCTCTCCCTGGCGTTTGCACTTTTCCGTCGGGCCTGTACTGTGAAGTGGATCATTACCAGCTTATTAACCATCGTCGTTTTATCCGGTGCAGCGATTTTATCATTGTTATTGACCAGCACCGGTAATCGCTGGCTATGGCAGCTTGCCTGTGAACAGATGCCACCGGAATATGGAGAGCTGAAGGGTGAGCTGGTGGAAGGTTCTTTACTGCAAGGATGGCAGTTCAATACGCTGTCATGGCACGGTTCTGACTTGCAGGCTGCCCCGAAGATTGATGTCCAGGAGCTGTCGCTCTCTTTATCAACTGAACGTTTGCTGCGTGGTGAACTGTTCGTTGAACAGCTTGTCATTGAGCATATTGGAATAGAAAACCCGTTAACCGATCAGGAAAAGGAGCCGGAGAGTGATGTTTCAGGTATCAAAATACCGTCGTTTACCATGCCGCTTCCGGTTGAGATTAAAACGCTGAGCATTCGTGAGCTGGATTATTATCAGAAGGACTCTTCTCATCAGGAAGAGACCTTGCAGTTCGAGAATATTGCTTTGTCTGCCAGAGCCGAAAAGCAGACCTTCAGCATTCAGCAGTTTGAAGTAACCCACGACTCAGGCAGTTTACAGGCCAGTGCCAACGTGACACTGTCTGCTCCTTATCCAGTAAACGCACAGATTACCCTTTCGCCTGACATTGCACCCCATGACAAGTTGTTACTACCAGAGACAAGGGTTTCTGTATCCGGGTATCTGGATGATTACCAGATTGAGCTGAACAGCAAAGAGGGCAAAGAACAAGCCAATACTTTATTACTTAAAGGTGAGCTGTCAGGTGGTCTGGAGCAGCTTGTTATTCACTCGCTGGAAGCTCAATGGCAGCAGCAGGCAGCCAGTGTCAGCGGTCAATTAAGCTGGCAGCAAGGTATTGACTGGCAGGGGGCGTTGACCTTCAGGGACCTGAATCCGGAACTATGGCTTCCAGACTACCCCGGACAGTTGTCGGGTACTGTAAGCAGCTCTGTGTCAGCTGTCGATCAGGCTTGGGACGTTGACGTTCAGCAATTACAGGTGTCAGGCCTGTTGCGGGAGTTTCCGATAGGGCTTTCCGGTCAACTCAAAGTGGATAGCGAAGAGAGAGTCAGGGCTGAGGAGTTGCTGCTGAATATCGGTAGTAACCGGTTGAGCCTGAATGGTTTTATCGACCAGAACTGGAACTTGAAAGGCGTCATTGAGGCACCTGAGCTCACGGAATTCTATCCACCCCTCAAGGGTGATCTGTCGGGTAATTTTGAACTGACAGGCAGCAGGTACTCACCCAATGTTGTTTATCGTTTAATAGCGGAACAACTGACTATTAACAAACTGGTGATCGATGGCTTACGGTCAGAAGGTGAGTTAAAAGACCTTAAGGCTATGGATAATCAGGCACAGTTACAGATTGATTCGTTAACTATTGATCAACAGAGTTTACAGGCTATTGAGGTCACCATTTCGGGTAACCCGGAAGCCCACCAACTATTCGCACGCACCGGGGGTAAAACGCTGACCAGCTCTTTACAGCTTGAAGGATCGCTGCTTGATAAACAGTGGCACGGACAGGTTAATACACTTGAGACATTGTCTGTACTGGGGCAGTGGGATTTGCAGAAAGCCTTTAGCCTTAGTGCGACGAAGCAGGACGTTAAGTTCCAGCCATTCTGTCTGATCTCCCAGCCTGCCAGCCTCTGTCTGGGTGCTGGCAAAGCTGGCAGTACACAGGCAAATATCAGCTTTGAACTGAAGCAGCTGGACATTGAGCGCTTTGCCGATTTATTGCCTGATGGCCTGCAATGGCAGTCGGAACTGAACGCTTCGGGAAAGGCCGTGTTACGGGATGGTAAACCTTCCATCAACCTGAACCTGCACACACCCGAAGGTCAACTGAATGTTGCTGCGTTACAGGGTGACTATGACAAACTGGTTCTGAACGCTGTTCTCGGTAACGACCAGTTAAGCGGCAAATTGGAATTTAAGTCCCCACAACTGGGTAACGCTGACCTCAACATAAAGGTAACGGATGTTGAGAAATCCCGTTTGCTGAAAGGGCAGCTTACCATTGACCAGCTGTTGCTGGAGATTTTTCAACCTTTTATTCCGGGAACCCGGAATTTAAGTGGTGTCGCCAGAGCCGGTTTGCAGATGCGAGGCTCCCTCTATGATCCGCTACTGCAAGGCGAAGTAGTGATCAGTGATGTTACCCTGAACAGTGAATTCTGTGACATAAACCGTATCAACAGCAGAATGCTGATTCAGGGGGATAGCGCGAGTATCAGCAGTCAGTTGCAGGTGGGTGAGGGCAGTGGTGACATTAATGGAACCCTGTCGTGGAAAGGAGGTCAATTTACCGGACTCATACATCTGACTGGTAACGAGTTACACTGTTCCGTCTCTGGGTTTGGTGATATCTGGACGTCACCTGACTTGCGTTTCAATCTGACGGATTCGCCACGGTTAAGTGGTACGCTGGCGGTTCCCAAGGCACGCATTGAAGTCAAAAGCCTCCCGGAACAGGCTGTAACAAGATCGGACGATGTAAGAATTGTCGGTCGTACTGAAACCAGTGAAGAACAGGGCGCTTCGGTCATTGGTTTGAATACAACCGTGGCGCTGGGTGATGATGTTCGTATTGAGGCTTATGGTTTGACCACAAAACTTGCAGGCAAGCTCGCTCTTGCACAGTCTGACGAACAGCCATTATCGGGGCAGGGAAGCATTCGACTGGTAGGCGGACGTTACCGCTATCTTGGTCAGGACCTGATTATCAGGAAAGGTCAGATTATTTTTCAGGGACCATTGAATACCCCCTTTTTAAACCTTGATGCCATACGTAACCCTGATGCGACTCAGGATGATGTCACAGTGGGGGTGAAGGTGACGGGTTCCATTAAAGCGCCGAACTGGTCCGTCTATTCAACCCCAACCATGCCTCAGCAAGAGCAGCTTTCCTATCTGTTACGGGGCCGTAGCATTCAGACCGAGGGTGAAGGTGTGGAATCTACTCTTCTGGGGATGGGGCTCGGCCAGTTAAGCCATACAGCTACAAAACTGGGAGAGCAGCTGGGCATTAAGGATTTCAGTGTTGATACCACGGGGTCGGGGGAAAATACCCAGGTGTCTGTGGGGGGCTATATTGCGCCGGGGCTGCGACTCCAGTATGGCACCGGTGTTTTTAATTCGGTGAGTGAGGTGAAAATTCGCTATGAGGTAATCCCCAGGGTATATCTTCAGGCCGTCAGTGGGCTGGGACAAGCACTGGATGTGTTTTACCGGTTTAAGTTTTGATTGTCTGGCTTTATCAAGGGTGTCAACTTTCAAGCACGGAGGGTGGTGGCCGAAGTAATTATCGATATTAAGGGAATAATTCATGAGCCAAAAGAATCAGCAAAAGACTCTGTCCGCCATCATCAATCCTGTGGGTACCATGCAGGTGCTTTCAAACCGAGAGGTAAAGAAACTTCAGGATACCAGCCAGAAAGGACTGCATCGTCTGTTCAGGCAATGCTGCCTGGCAGTCCTTAACGGTGAGCATCAGGGTGACTGCGCCGAAGAAATGATGTCGATGTACCAGGATTTTAATATTCGCATTATTCAGGAGCAGCGGGGGTTGAAGCTGGAGCTGATCAATGCGCCAGCGGAAGCTTTTGTGGCAGGCAAACTGGTACGTGGAGTACGGGAAAATCTGTTTTCCGTGTTGCGGGATATTCTCTATGTCTCATCCCATATCAGCGATGATCCTCGCTTTGACGGTGGCAATGGTACTGATATTACGCATATAGTGTTTGAGATTCTGCGTAACGCCGGGGCGTTTATTACCAAACAGGTGCCGGATACCGTGGTCTGCTGGGGTGGTCACTCGATTAGTCGTGAAGAATATGAATATACACAAAAGGTTGGCTATCATCTCGGGTTGCGTTATCTGAATATCTGTACCGGCTGTGGGCCGGGCGCAATGAAGGGACCGATGAAGGGCGCTTACATTGCTCATGCTAAACAGCGGGTAAACCACAGTCGTTTTATTGGCCTGACCGAGCCGGGTATTATTGCTGCTGAATCCCCCAATCCAATTGTTAATGAGCTGATTATACTGCCAGATATTGAAAAACGGCTGGAAGCCTTTGTTCGTTTTGGTCATGGCATTGTTGTATTTCCGGGGGGAGCGGGTACCTGTGAAGAAATTCTTTATCTGCTGGGCATTCTTCTCAATCCTGCGAATAAAAGTATGCCATTCCCGTTAGTCTTTACGGGCCCTGCATCGGCAAAAAGCTATTTTGAAGATATTGATGCTTTTATCGGTAAAACCCTGGGAGCAGAAGCGCAGCAGCGCTATCAGATTATTGTTGATAATCCTCTTGAGGTAGCGAAAATTATGCGTGACGGACTGGAAACCGTCACCCGCTACCGTCGTCAGCATGGTGACGCCTATTACTTTAACTGGTTACTGACAGTGGATGAACACTTCCAGAAACCGTTTGAGCCCACCCATGACAATATGGCTGCCCTGGAGCTGAAACTATCCCTGCCGCCTCATGAACTGGCTGCTAACCTGCGTCGTGCCATGTCAGGTATTGTTGCGGGTAATATTAAGGAAGAGGGGGTAATTGCCATTCGGGAAAACGGGCCGTTTCAGCTCAGTGGCGATCCGGAGTTGATGCAGGAAATAGATGCACTGCTACAGTCGTTCGTCGATCACTATCGCATGAAGCTACCTGGCAGCCACTACCAGCCCTGTTATCAAATCGTTCAGTAAATACAGTCTCGAAGGTAACCATCTATGTACGACATTATCGGTGATATTCATGGGCATGGCTCAGCCCTGGCAGAACTCCTGAAAAAAATGGATTACACAGAGCAAAATGGTGTGTTCCGGCACCCTGAGCGGAAAGTGGTTTTTGTCGGCGATTTTATTGACCGGGGCCCGGAGCATAAAAAGGCATTAACCCTCTGTCGTAGTATGGTAGAGCAGGGTAGCGCACTGGCAGTGATGGGCAATCATGAGTTCAATGCCATCTGTTATGCGACGCCTGATCCTGAGACTGCGGGGGCTTTTCTGAGAAAACATTCAGAGAAAAATCACCAGACACACCAGGCCTTTCTGAATGAGTACCCACTGGGTTCAGCGGAGTACAAGGACATTATCAGCTGGTTCCGTACTTTGCCGCTGTTTCTGGATCTTGGAGCCATTCGTGTGGTGCATGCCGTCTGGCATCATCCAAGCCTGAAAGTGATACAACCATGGATTAATGCTGATAATTGTCTGTTGACTGATGCTTATGTTCAGGGCTCAAAACGTGGAAGTGACGTTTATCACGCGGTTGAAAATATTCTCAAAGGTATTGAATGCAAACTGCCGAAAGGATACAGCTTTGAAGATAAAAACGGCCAGGTTCGCAACAAAGTACGACTGAAATGGTGGGATGAGCAGGCAACTCGCTTGCCTGAAGCGGCAACCAATGCAGGGGAAGCTGATTTACCTGAAATGGAACTGCCCGATCATACATACCGATACAGAGATTCTGTGCCATTGTTTTTTGGACATTACTGGTTACAGGGAACGCCTGAAATACTCAGCCCTACCATCGCGGGTGTGGATTACACCAGCCTAAGCGAGGGGGGCAAGCTGGTGGCTTATCGCTGGCAGGGAGAGCAAACTCTTAGTAATGATCATTTTGTCTGGGTTGATCGGGTGGGTTGAGGGCGTCAGAAGAAAGCAGGCTTGTTATATCGCTCCATTGCAACCCCAGAATTTCCCAGAGGTTGGCGACAGTGCTAAGAAACACAAACAGGCCAAACGCTAAAGCGTTTATTAGGACAAAGTTCAGTGTTAAGCGTCTTGAAAACAGCCGGATAAGACTGCCAACCGTCAGTTGGCCCAGAAAATATAACTCGAGCAAAAAGAAAACCAGTACCAAAACCTGTGCGACGGACATAACTGTAATCCTTCATGACTCCTGTATTCAGGATAGATTCTACAGGGTTGACAGTCAGCCTCAGGCTTCTAAAGTGAAGGGGTAGCGCCGATTTATTCCCACTTGCAGGCGCAAAACAAATATCGCTAAACAGGAGACGTATTATGCCTCAGTCTATTGTTACCACAGTCAACGGAACCTCTGTCCACGGGATTATCACTCACCACGCCCCTTACGATATCACCATCGAAATCACCCAGCCGTTTAGCGGCTTTACGACTTGGTGCCATATTCCCTACTTTGCCCGAAATCACATACATTACAAAGGAGAAAAGGGCAGGGAAAAAGCGACTGAGCTGCTGGCCGAGCTGTATCAGGAGTTCATTGAGACCTGTTTGAAGTAAACGGGCTCCTCTAGGCTCATTTCATATTGGAGAAGATATAGCCACCCCTATGGATCAGAATTTGCCATAATCAATGAACCCTAACGGTATGAAGTACAGGAATATGTCCAAAGCACCACTTTCCTTAAATGAGTACGATCGTCCAGCTCTGGACATGCCAGGTAAGACGAATCAATTATTGCTCCACTCCTGCTGCGCCCCTTGTGCCGGAGAAATCATGCTGGCTATCCAGGCTTCCGGTATTGAACAAACGGTATTTTTCTACAACCCCAATATCCACCCCGTTGAAGAGTATGAGTTACGCAAAGACGAAAACAAACGATTCTGCGATAAACTGAAACTGCCGTTTATAGATGCCGATTATGACAAAGACAACTGGTTTGAACGGGTGAAAGGGCTGGAAAATGAACCGGAGCGGGGTAAACGATGCACCGTTTGCTTCGATATGCGCTTTGAGCGCACCGCCTTGTATGCCAGTGAATATGGCTTTCCGGTGATATCCAGCACATTGGGTATTTCCCGCTGGAAAAATATGGAGCAAATCAATGATTCGGGCGTCAGGGCAGCATCCCGTTACCCTGATATCAGTTACTGGACGTTTAACTGGCGCAAACAGGGGGGCAGTCAGCGGATGATTGAACTGGCCAAGCAAGAGGCTTTCTATCAACAGGAATATTGTGGCTGTGTTTATAGTTTACGGGATACGAACCGGCACCGGATGGCTAATGGCAGGCCAAGGGTAAAGCGGCTGGTTACTTTCTACGGCAATAAGAAGGACGACGAGGATGTAGAGTTGATTGCGTTATCTTCCTGATTATTTTCAACCTGTTGAACACTCTTGTCTGTACCGTCAGGGATTTGCTGAGGTAGCGTAAAAAAGTGTCCGGAAAACTCTTGCCGTACCAGCTGATAGTGGAATGGATAGTGGAATGAATGCAGGAAAATCGTAACTGCTCATATTCCATTGGAAAGAACCGTTTCCTGATAGCCTGACGCCTTCAGGATGAGATGCCCCAGCCGGGGAATCATGTTGACTCCAGTCAGTCTGTCCCTGAGATACTTTGCAAAGGACACCCCGTGTTGTTTACAGGTCTTTTTCAAGCTGGCAAAGGTGTCGCGGCATTTCCTCCCAAGTTTACTCCGGGTACCACCGCTGACTTTTCGCCGTTTCACGTATTCCCTGATCTGCCTCTCACTCAGATTGTTGTGCAGCGGCAACCACGGATACTCAAGGACCAATAGCAGCTCTTCCCTGACAACCATCAGTTTACCCAGTTCAGACTGCAAGGCAGGATAATTCACCCGCTGCGTTACCCAACGATCAAAGTCCTGGTAGAGCTTCTGTTTTTCCTTGTCCGTTGGATTTTTCTGGTAGGCCTCAATGTCATCGTAGAGGCACCAGTACTGGTATGATGGACCCCATAAACTGGACAGGTAGCTAAGTTAAGTTTTCTGGCTGTAACATACCCTTTCAGGAGGGAGTCATGGTAGCAAAAAGAAAACGACACAAGCCCGAATTTAAGGCACAGGTGGCACTGGAAGCCTACAAGGGAAATAAAACCATAAATCAGCTGGCCAGCGAGCATGAAGTCGCAGCCGTTCAGGTCAGCCAGTGGAAGCGGCAACTGCTTCAGGGGGTTCCAGAGGTTTTTGGCAGAACAAAGGTAACTTTTCTACAAACCACTAAACATAAGCTCAAAGTCGTCTACTTTTAGAGTATGCAAAATGCTCATGTTTCAGGATCAGGCACAACACCTGCATTACTGCCTGCCCCCTTTGCTACCTCGCAGGTCATCCTCACCAAGCAGGAACACATCCAGCTAAAACAGCAGGCCAACCTCTGGCATGCCATGTGGAAGGCGGCCTGTGGCCGAGAGAAAAAAGTATTGGCTAAAAATGCCTCTCTTATCGCTCAGCATAAAGCCGAAATGGCTGGGTTGAACACCCAGGTCGCTGATCTGAAATCAGAACTGGCACACATGAAGCACTTGCTTTTCGGTCGTAAATCAGAGAAGACCAGTTCTTCTTCAAAGAAAAGTGGCAATACTACCCGGCCACCTTCAAATCGAAAAGGGTGCGGTTCATTTGCTACGACGAAGCCCTATTCACCACCAACTCACCGTAATTTCGTTTCTTAGAACACGAATGGTGATATGACCAGTATTCATCCCAGTCTCCACTGGAGTTTATTGAGCGAAGCTTCAGAATGGCTTCCGCGCCTTGCAGGCTCCATCGTGCGCCTGTTATATCAAGACGGTCATTTATCAAATGTCGGCAAGCGCCTTCAATCACTCCGCTGGCAATAGGAAAGCCTGAGCGCAGCGCCTTATCGTAGCAAAGCCGGTCTCTGTTTTTTTGCAGATAGCCAGCACATTTATCAATAGCTTCCCGATTCTTCAATTTTCGTTTCGTGGCACTTTGCTTTATGCCCCTGGCTACCCAGCCCGACTGCCCATGAAGAATTTTCAGTGCTTGCTGCTCAACCCATTTCTCAATAGATTTATCACCTTTATCATGCAGACAATGAGCGGCTTTCCACAGATATTCCAGCACATGAATGAAATCCATTACGATGCTGGTTTTGACCTGTTTTCTGCGGGCGACTCTTTCAATCATTTTCAGTTGATGCGGATGCCCATCGACCACGACAACCCATTGTCGTTTTCGTTCCGGGTCACGCTTGAGAGCCTCATCAAAGGCTTCTTCGATGACTGTTTCTCCGTCCCTCTCAACACTGGCCCAAACCCTCTTGTTGCGTATTGGAGGTCGAAATTTGACGACATTGTCCGCTTTCTTTTCAGAGTTCATGATGGACTCTGGTGAGCGTGGGTTTGCCCGCACAGTGTAAACAGTCGCCACCATAGCCATACGCTTCCGGTCTTTCTTTTCTCCCGGACTTAAACGTGTCTGACATTTTTTCTTGCTTTTCTCTGCATTCTTGCGGGTCGCTTCCCTTAACCCATCTGGCAACATGACCAGACCTTTCCCATCAAAGCTCAGAACCAATAGGTCATCTGTTTGCTCATCTTCTATGGTTCGTTGTTCATAGAATTCGACAAAATCCTGAGCTGTGCCTTCAACCAGCTTTATTGCCTGGTGCTTGCCAACTATGCCGGGGCAATTTTCACGATGCCGTTTGACGACATTGTCATAAGAACGATCAATAGCATCCGTGACCACACGCTTGCGTACACCATCAGAATATTGGTCGTTATTAAGGTTGAGCCCGGCATCCAGTGGGAATTCGTTGGAGACATTGCGCTGGCTATAAGCAAACCGTTTGACCGTTATCTTGCCAAACACCGTGGTGAGAACCCGGCTGGTATTTTGACGAATATGGTTACGAGGTATGCCGTCAGAGGGAGTGACAGACACTGCTCTTTCTTCATCTTCAGCCTGTTTATCGAGATAGCCCTGAAACATTAGCCGAAGCAGCTCGTCCCCATTGGTTCGAATGTACTCTTCAGTTGTGCCATGTTCCTGCAGGCAGGCAGATTCGAGGTGGCGGATCATGCTATTAAAGTGATCCTGTGCAGGAGAAAAAAATTGAAAGTCGAGAGTATTAGCGTAAGATGCGTTCACAAAGGGCTGCTTTTCCGGTGTTATTTGTTTGGCGACGTTATATCACCACGAAACAGCCCTTTTTTCTTTGCTCTCGGTCGTCAAAGTAGTTGGTTTTGCTGGGGTAGAGCGTCGTAGCAAATGAACCGCACCCAATCGAAAACGAGGTCACCAGCCCGGAGTCCCCGGCTCTGGTCGCCATCTTCACAACAACCTGCCAGTGGTTCATGAGTCTGTAGACTTACCAGTGGACAAACAGTGTTGTACAGTCTGTCACCGGCCATTCAAGTCTTTTTTCAATGACGACAGCTGCGACGTAATTGAAGTTGAAGTTAAGGCTCACGTTCGTCGTTATCACCGAAGGCATTACCAAAAAACTTGCCAGTGCCCTGAAACGCCCAATATTACTACTCCACCACCTCCACCAAGACTCATCAACAAAGGAAAGCTTGGTATTTCTGTCTGGGTGGAGCTGTTGCTGAATAAGTACGCATACGGCATCCCCATAAACAGGCAACTTGAGTCTTATAAGGCTCAGGGACTGGAACTGTCGCAGGCGACCATCTCCTTTGGCCTGGAAGCTATAACGCCCTTTTTTGAGCCGGTTGCCGAAGCTACTCGGGAATTCGTCGCCAGTAGCGATCAGTGGCATGCTGATGAAACCCGGTGGATCAGCTGGGCACATGAGACCACAGGTTCTCACAAACATTGGCTTTGGGTATTTCTCTGTGATCAGGCGGTTTATTTCAGCATTGCTGACACCCGTGCGGCTGTCGTACCAGAGTCGATCATTGGTGACGGGGCTGGAACGCTGGTGTGTGACCGATACTCAGCGTACAAAAAGCTTGCGAATGATGCGGTGTCTATTAATTTAGCTTTCTGCTGGGCTCACGTCAGGCGGGATTTTATTGACGCTCAACGAGGTGATCCGGAGTTGGAGAAATGGAGCGCCACCTGGGTGAACAGGATTGGTCGTTTATATCATCTTAATAGTCAGCGACTTGAAGTGCTTGATGAACCAGAGCAGCTAGCAACACAGCAGTTACGGCTTGAACATCAGGTAGAGCAGATGGCAATCCAGAGGGTTCAGGAACTTAATCGTCCTAAACTGCGAGTCAGAGCGAAAAAAGTGCTCGAAAGTCTACAGAATCACTGGGAAGGATTGACCCGCTTTGTCACTGATCCCGGTATCCCCATGGATAACAACGCTGCAGAGCAAGCACTGCGCACAGGTGTCGTTGGCAGGAAGAATTACTACGGCTCTGGCAGCGTATGGAGTGCTGATATAGCCGCTTTTCTATTCAGCGTTTTTATGACGCTAAAGCTTTGGGATATTAATCCAAAAATCTGGCTGGGTGCCTATCTTGAGGCTTGTGCCATAAATGGCAGGAAGCCACCTAATGATCTCACTCCTTATCTGCCCTGGTTAATGAGTGAGGAGCGGCTTTGTGAAATGCGCAATCATGATCCGCCAAAGGTATAACAATTGGAGGCAACAATAGGGAAAAGCGGTGTCTTAATTGCTAATTTTGAAGCGGTTTGTAGAAAAGTTACACATGAAGAAAAGGCGAACCAACAAGCCATTGAGACTGAACTACAGCTGCTCCGAAGCCTAATTTCGCAGTTTAACCTCAGATATTGTCAGCCTAGCCTTTCAGGCGGCACAGGCTGACGGTGCAGATTTTCTGCCTGATTAACGATTATAATTCCGGCAGTTTTTCTAACCATAACTGGAAACAGTCTGACTTCACCTCAAAGCTGTTCAAATTGTAAAAACTTGCCGATAAATAATTATTCCTCATATAAAATGTGACCAATTCGGTATGAATAGCACCCATTTCGGCCTTTCCGAACAGGAAACCAATCGACTTCATAGCATCAGCCAGAATCTGCCTAATAAATCCATTGATGAGTTACGGGTACTCCATAAAAATGCAGTGAATAAACTGGATACTCCATCATCACGGCAGATGGCCACAGCCCTCTTAAATGCAGTAGAAAATGAGTTGGAACGCAGAAATATTCCCGGAATGATAGCGACGTTTGAGAAACGCTATCCCGGTGGTTTCTATGGAGACCTTCAAGCTGAAGAAGAACGTAACTACAAAGTGCATGCTTGCCAGCAATTTCAGTTGCTACTTGGAAACAAAGAGTTTGAACAACTTATTCGCTCTGAACAGTATGATGAATTGTATGAGCGAGTCACCCGGCTGGTTGGTCTAACCAACTTTATTCAGGGGAGTTTTGAAAAACCAATTCTGCTCGATACTATCAGGGAAAACCAGCCCCTATTTATGAACGGGTTGTTCCAGTTTTTATGGAGTGCAGATGACTTACAGCATCGATTCGACCAATTTGT
Source organism: Endozoicomonas euniceicola (assembly GCF_025562755.1). GTDB lineage: Bacteria > Pseudomonadota > Gammaproteobacteria > Pseudomonadales > Endozoicomonadaceae > Endozoicomonas_A > Endozoicomonas_A euniceicola. The sequence continues at coordinate 6,064,484 of NZ_CP103300.1, read as the reverse complement.
TTTGCTTCTTGAAAAGCTGGGGTTAAAAAAATGGACATATATCACATATTTTTTATTTTTATCTGATCCTGAGCAGCATATGTTTGTTAAGCCGGAAATGCTGAAAAGAAGCCTGGATATTTCAGGCTATCCTGTTCGATACGAGTCTACTCCTTCCTTTCAACTGTATAATCAGATTTTAAATTTCAGCCACTGGCTCAAGAGTAAAATTAGCCCACTAAAGCCTCGTGACATGATCGATGTTCATTCATTTATGTGGCATATGGCTCCAACTGGAAAGCATCGTCAAGAATAAGAAATAATAAGCTGATATGGACATTACCAAGATAACTGACGCAAAAGATGCCCTGTTAAAAGCTTGGCCTAAGGGGAGTGGCATAACAAACTTTACCGGAGTATCTTTCCTGCTTACTCCCTCTGTGATTGATTGTGAACGTCATGTCCAGCGTTAATGTCACCCCTGAATGCAAACACCTCATTATACTTGCTGCTAAAAAGCTCAAAGGCTCTGAACACAGAGCCTTCATAGCTGAAGTCGCTGAACAGCTCTGTTTTGGTAGTCCACGCCTTACTGAAACCGAGTTCAATTTTGGTCGTCATACCGTTGAACTCGGGATGCATGAAAAAAGGACAGGACTTATTTGTTATGGAAATTACGTATCTCAGGGCAAGCCAAAAGCAGAAGTAGCAAATCCTCAACTGGAACAAGACATTCGAAGCTTGGTAGACCCTGAAAGTCAGGCTGACCCGCAGCTCAGAAATACGTTCTCCTATGCTCGCATAACAGCCAGTGCTGTTCGAAAAAAACTGATTGATGAAAAAGGGTGGCAGGAAGAGCTACTTCCCAAAGAGCGTACTTTCTGCAACATGTTGAACCGCATGGGCTATAAACTTCACAAGGTACAGAAGACCACGCCGGAAAAAAAATCCCGGAAACCGATGCCATCTTTGAAAACGTCAAACAAGTAAAAAGCACCGCAAGCCAGAGAAAGCAGAGTCTTCAGATCAGCATTGATTGCAAAGCAACGGTTAACCTTGGAAATTTTTCCAGAGGTGGTAAAGCAAGAGGAACTGAAGCGGTCAAAGCGCTGGATCATGATATGGCCACCAAAGAAAAAATGATCCCCTTTGGAATACTCAATCTGGAAAATGATCAACTGTATGTCTTTTACGGTAACTCTTACAAAACCAGTGATTTTATCTGCGATGCCATTGAACAGTGGTGGGAGCAGGTGAGGGAAACTAACAGGTATGTCGATGAGCTGGTTATCTACGCAGACAACGGTCCTGAAAGTAACAGCCACCGAACTCAGTTTCTTTTCAGAATGGTTGAGTTTGCCAAAAAAGTGGGGCTGAAAATACGGCTGGTTTACTACCCTCCCTACCACAGCAAGTACAATCCGATTGAACGAGGCTGGTCTTATCTTGAGAACCATTGGAATGGCAGCCTTCTAAACACAGTAACGTCTGTTTTAGAGTGGACAAAGACAATGGTATGGAAATGCATGAACCCGATAGTGAAGCTACTTGATCAACCGTATCAAAAAGGGGTGAGACTGAGTAAACAGGAATTAGCTGAAATACAGCCTCACATCATTCGCCACTCTGAGTTAAAGAAATGGGATGTGACAATTGTTCCGGAACCGGTAAATTATTGATTGCCGCTCCCCTAAGATTCAGGAAGAGTGCCTTCAGGTGCTTGGCTCTGAACTGCACTATCAGGCTATGATTTATCATTGCCTGCGTACAGCAGGCGCAGTGCCGATTGACCAGCTCGGAATGAATGTGAAAATATGGATTTCAAACCCGATCTCACCGCTATTTCAGGCGTTAGACAAGAAAAAACATGAAGATTATCAAGGTGGTTTTGAACCTATCCCTGACATTGTTATTTTTTCTCCTGAAATCCGGGGAGACTGGCGGAGACGTAATCGCAAGCGAACACTGGTAGATACATTGCTTGCCATTGAAGTTAAAGCTTCGGAGCGAGCAAATGGTCGGCTTCGCCCTGGTGAAATTATTTCTGATATCGAAAAACTTGCCGCCCATCGTGAAGAGGTTCGGCATCATAAGAAAAATATGTATCCAGTGATGTTAGTCATCGATTCAACACCAGAGGCCACAGAGAGAATGACGAATCATGCCATTGACACAATATTCCAAGCATCGAAAAAACTGGATGTAGGTTTATTATTTTGTTCAGATCACCTCAAAAAGTCAGCTATAAGGTAGAGGTCAACAAAATCACATGGCAAATTCCATTGTTTTGCCAGAGTTATCAGTTAAGTTGCTTGATGAGACCGCAAAACTATAGAGCAATGATTTTTCTGCGAGTCACTTCGCTATGACAGAAGGGTGACAGGGATAATAAGTATTGACCCGGTAAGCAGTGATTCCAAAAAAATATTTATACCCCTGCTTGAGAGTCTTCTATAGTACAACACGGTTTTACGATCAACCTGTTATTGACATAATGGCAGAGGTTGGTTGTAAAATCGGTTTACCCATTTGGGTGAACATTGACGGAGTGTTCATTCGGCTGAACACTCCGTCCCTGATTGCGCTTTGTCATATCAACATAGCGATAATCTAAGCGAACCCTTCTGGTTCAATCATTTTGCAAAGCAAAACTAAAAAAAGGGCTGACAATTGCCAACCCTTTCTATTCAAATTTCAAGCGACCAACCAAAGCCTTGCCTGCTCAAAAAGTACTGACTTCAGCTGATTCAGATGTGTAATGACCATACTATGAGGGAATAACTGCTCCACTGAGTGGACATTAATACCCAACCCCACGACTTCTATAGCTGATGATTCACAGCGTTTCACCAAGTCCATAACTGGCTGATAATGGTCAAAGTCCGGCGCACCGTCGGTAATCATAATGATCAATCGACGTTTAGCCCTGGCCTGAAGCACCTGATGAACAGAGTGCCAGAGTCCAGTTGCCATTGGAGTGGAATCATGAGCGTTAAGTGCTGACAAAACCGCAGCCACATCCTGTAACCGGTCATTGGGTTTCATGATCTCAAGCACGCCACAGTCGTTTTTGCCGGGATAGGCAGAGACTGACACAGTAACACCATTGATCTGGTTCAAGCCATAGGTCAGAGCCAGTACCGCCTCCCTTGCCAGTTCCATTCTGGAAGACATGGACGATGATATATCCAGACAGAGGTGAACGGTCGCATCAATCGTAATGGTTTCAGATCGCTTGCAGAACAAACGACTGTCGCCAATAGCCATACGATGCAGTCGCTTACCATCCAGTTTTTTCCCTCGCTTTCCGGTTCTGTCCCTGCTCATTGTTCTCGCCTGAACCAATCCGGTTAACTGAGCTGCCAGCCGAGAGGATTCAGATTTGGTTCGCCAGAGCAAGCTTTGCCCTTCCCTTCGATCAATATCAAGAACTTCAACGCGATCTACCGAAGGTGTTGTGGTAACGGCCGACAAACCACCTTCCTGCCTTAAACTCCAACCTTCCAGCTCGCTTGCCAGAGACTGAAACAGGTCTTCCGGCCAGTCGCTATTGTCAGATTCCAGCACAGTCCTGATGCTCTCTTCCTGAAAATCTTCCGGGGCTTCAGTTGTGTTCTCCCCTGAAACGTCTCTCTTTCCCTGTGTATCTGCGAATTTAGCATCAGTACTCTGTGTAGAATCTGTTTTCTCCTCCTGTTTTTCCTGTCCTTGTGTATTTTCTGTTTCATGTTCAGTTGCCAACGTAGAGTCCAGTTTTTCATCAGTACCTTGTGAAGATGCTGATTTTAAATCTGACTCTTGGTGGTCTGAGCTTTTTGACGACAGTGAATCTGTTTTGTCATTACTCCCTGTGCCGTTGCTGTTGTCTGAATCCTCCTGCTGTTGGTTCTGAAACAACCCAATAATGTCATCGGCTAACTGTTGCGCTCTTCGAGTGCTGTACATATGGGGCACATCGTCCAATACAGCATCCAGAGATTTCAGCAGTTTCACTGGGAAACAGGCTGCCATTGTCTGTTTTGCCTTGCTTGCTTCTTCCTTCAGAGCTTTCTGCCCCAACACTTCATACCTGAGCATGACCAGCAATGGTAACTTTTCTACAAACCACTAAACATAAGCTCAAAGTCGTCTACTTTTAGAGTATGCAAAATGCTCATGTTTCAGGATCAGGCACAACACCTGCATTACTGCCTGCCCCCTTTGCTACCTCGCAGGTCATCCTCACCAAGCAGGAACACATCCAGCTAAAACAGCAGGCCAACCTCTGGCATGCCATGTCGAAGGCGGCCTGTGGCCGAGAGAAAAAAGTATTGGCTAAAAATGCCTCTCTTATCGCTCAGCATAAAGCCGAAATGGCTGGGTTGAACACCCAGGTCGCTGATCTGAAATAAGAACTGGCACACATGAAGCACTTGCTTTTCGGTCGTAAATCAGAGAAGACCAGTTCTTCTTCAAAGAAAAGTGGCAATACTACCCGGCCACCTTCAAATCGAAAACGAGGTCACCAGCCCGGAGTCCCCGGCTCTGGTCGCCATCTTCACAACAACCTGCCAGTGGTTCATGAGTCTGTAGACTTACCAGTGGACAAACAGTGTTGTACAGTCTGTCACCGGCCATTCAAGTCTTTTTTCAATGACGACAGCTGCGACGTAATTGAAGTTGAAGTTAAGGCTCACGTTCGTCGTTATCACCGAAGGCATTACCAAAAAACTTGCCAGTGCCCTGAAACGCCCAATATTACTACTCCACCACCTCCACCAAGACTCATCAACAAAGGAAAGCTTGGTATTTCTGTCTGGGTGGAGCTGTTGCTGAATAAGTACGCATACGGCATCCCCATAAACAGGCAACTTGAGTCTTATAAGACTCAGGGACTGGAACTGTCGCAGGCGACCATCTCCTTTGGCCTGGAAGCTATAACGCCCTTTTTTGAGCCGGTTGCCGAAGCTACTCGGGAATTCGTCGCCAGTAGCGATCAGTGGCATGCTGATGAAACCCGGTGGATCAGCTGGGCACATGAGACCACAGGTTCTCACAAACATTGGCTTTGGGTATTTCTCTGTGATCAGGCGGTTTATTTCAGCATTGCTGACACCCGTGCGGCTGTCGTACCAGAGTCGATCATTGGTGACGGGGCTGGAACGCTGGTGTGTGACCGATACTCAGCGTACAAAAAGCTTGCGAATGATGCGGTGTCTATTAATTTAGCTTTCTGCTGGGCTCACGTCAGGCGGGATTTTATTGACGCTCAACGAGGTGATCCGGAGTTGGAGAAATGGAGCGCCACCTGGGTGAACAGGATTGGTCGTTTATATCATCTTAATAGTCAGCGACTTGAAGTGCTTGATGAACCAGAGCAGCTAGCAACACAGCAGTTACGGCTTGAACATCAGGTAGAGCAGATGGCAATCCAGAGGGATCAGGAACTTAATCGTCCTAAACTGCGAGTCAGAGCGAAAAAAGTGCTCGAAAGTCTACAGAATCACTGGGAAGGATTGACCCGCTTTGTCACTGATCCCGGTATCCCCATGGATAACAACGCTGCAGAGCAAGCACTGCGCACAGGTGTCGTTGGCAGGAAGAATTACTACGGCTCTGGCAGCGTATGGAGTGCTGATATAGCCGCTTTTCTATTCAGCGTTTTTATGACGCTAAAGCTTTGGGATATTAATCCAAAAATCTGGCTGGGTGCCTATCTTGAGGCTTGTGCCATAAATGGCAGGAAGCCACCTAATGATCTCACTCCTTATCTGCCCTGGTTAATGAGTGAGGAGCGGCTTTGTGAAATGCGCAATCATGATCCGCCAAAGGTATAACAATTGGAGGCAACAATAGGGAAAAGCGGTGTCTTAATTGCTAATTTTGAAGCGGTTTGTAGAAAAGTTACTCCTGACCTGAACCAGGCCATATTGCTCCTGCTGACCGAAAACCGGGCAGGCATTCCGATGTTTATGAAAGCAGCCAGCGGTAATGTGACGGACAAGACCAGTTTCAAACAAGTGGTTTCTGAGCATATAAAGAGCTTCAAGGCGGCACTGAATGCCCGTTACTTCATCGGTGATGCTGCATTGTATGTGGCTGAAACCGTTCAGGAACTGAGTCAGCAGGATCAGTTGTTTATCTCCAGAGTTCCTCTCAACATTGGTGCAGCCAAAGAACTGGTTCAAAGTGCGCCATTGCGCTCAATGGTTGAGGTTGAAGGGTTTGAGCATTACGAATCTGTAGAGACTCTGTCTGACTATGCAGGTGTCGTACAACGTTGGGTACTGTTTCGAAATAATCAAAGCCAGAAAACAGAACAGAAGACACTGACAAGGCGTATGCAGAAAAAGTCCCTGAAGGAGTTCAAGGAACTTGAGAAATTGGGCAAGAAGCCATTGGGTGCGGTTCATTTGCTACGACGCTCTACCCCAGCAAAACCAACTACTTTGACGACCGAGAGCAAAGAAAAAAGGGCTGTTTCGTGGTGATATAACGTCGCCAAACAAATAACACCGGAAAAGCAGCCCTTTGTGAACGCATCTTACGCTAATACTCTCGACTTTCAATTTTTTTCTCCTGCACAGGATCACTTTAATAGCATGATCCGCCACCTCGAATCTGCCTGCCTGCAGGAACATGGCACAACTGAAGAGTACATTCGAACCAATGGGGACGAGCTGCTTCGGCTAATGTTTCAGGGCTATCTCGATAAACAGGCTGAAGATGAAGAAAGAGCAGTGTCTGTCACTCCCTCTGACGGCATACCTCGTAACCATATTCGTCAAAATACCAGCCGGGTTCTCACCACGGTGTTTGGCAAGATAACGGTCAAACGGTTTGCTTATAGCCAGCGCAATGTCTCCAACGAATTCCCACTGGATGCCGGGCTCAACCTTAATAACGACCAATATTCTGATGGTGTACGCAAGCGTGTGGTCACGGATGCTATTGATCGTTCTTATGACAATGTCGTCAAACGGCATCGTGAAAATTGCCCCGGCATAGTTGGCAAGCACCAGGCAATAAAGCTGGTTGAAGGCACAGCTCAGGATTTTGTCGAATTCTATGAACAACGAACCATAGAAGATGAGCAAACAGATGACCTATTGGTTCTGAGCTTTGATGGGAAAGGTCTGGTCATGTTGCCAGATGGGTTAAGGGAAGCGACCCGCAAGAATGCAGAGAAAAGCAAGAAAAAATGTCAGACACGTTTAAGTCCGGGAGAAAAGAAAGACCGGAAGCGTATGGCTATGGTGGCGACTGTTTACACTGTGCGGGCAAACCCACGCTCACCAGAGTCCATCATGAACTCTGAAAAGAAAGCGGACAATGTCGTCAAATTTCGACCTCCAATACGCAACAAGAGGGTTTGGGCCAGTGTTGAGAGGGACGGAGAAACAGTCATCGAAGAAGCCTTTGATGAGGCTCTCAAGCGTGACCCGGAACGAAAACGACAATGGGTTGTCGTGGTCGATGGGCATCCGCATCAACTGAAAATGATTGAAAGAGTCGCCCGCAGAAAACAGGTCAAAACCAGCATCGTAATGGATTTCATTCATGTGCTGGAATATCTGTGGAAAGCCGCTCATTGTCTGCATGATAAAGGTGATAAATCTATTGAGAAATGGGTTGAGCAGCAAGCACTGAAAATTCTTCATGGGCAGTCGGGCTGGGTAGCCAGGGGCATAAAGCAAAGTGCCACGAAACGAAAATTGAAGAATCGGGAAGCTATTGATAAATGTGCTGGCTATCTGCAAAAAAACAGAGACCGGCTTTGCTACGATAAGGCGCTGCGCTCAGGCTTTCCTATTGCCAGCGGAGTGATTGAAGGCGCTTGCCGACATTTGATAAATGACCGTCTTGATATAACAGGCGCACGATGGAGCCTGCAAGGCGCGGAAGCCATTCTGAAGCTTCGCTCAATAAACTCCAGTGGAGACTGGGATGAATACTGGTCATATCACCATTCGTGTTCTAAGAAACGAAATTACGGTGAGTTGGTGGTGAATAGGGCTTCGTCGTAGCAAATGAACCGCACCCGAAGCCATTCTGTTGCGAATCGGATGCCATGGAAGCTTTCAAGCTATGGCAAAAACAGTCCGTATACTGCCAGGCTGAACCTGAGATCATCGAGAGTCCCTGCTATAAAACCAAAGGCCGTCCTGCTGATGGGACGGTTCCCGACCACTATGAATATTATGTGACAGGCTCCTGCACGGTTGCTGTACAGACTCGTCGTGATGCAGAAGCATCGTTGGGTTGTTTTGTTCTGGCAACCAACGATACAGATACAGTCCGGCTTGACGCTGGCGAACTACTGAGGACGTATAAATCCCAGCAGCAGGTTGAGAGAGGTTTTCGCTTCCTGAAGAGCCCTGATTTTCTGGTGTCTTCACTGTATCTCAAAAAACCTGAGCGTATTGAGGCCCTGTTAATGGTGATGACACTCTGTCTTATGGTCTATGCTGCAATTCAGCATCGAATCCGCTATGAACTGAAAAGGCAGAGCCGAACGTTCCCGGACATGAAGAAGAAACCAGCCTAGAACCCAACGGGCAGATGGGTTTTCCTGTGCTTTGATGGGATTCATGTGCTGTCGGTTAACGGGACGGAGAAACACATGGTTGGAATATCAGAGAGGCAATCGACGATCATTTTTATTTTGGGCTCAACGTACCAAGAAATTTATTCCTGAATAGGGTGGTGAATGACGGTTTGTGAGAACCTGTGGTCTCATGTGCCCAGCTGATCCACCGGGTTTCATCAGCATGCCACTGATCGCTACTGGCGACGAATTCCCGAGTAGCTTCGGCAACCGGCTCAAAAAAGGGCGTTATAGCTTCCAGGCCAAAGGAGATGGTCGCCTGCGACAGTTCCAGTCCCTGAGTCTTATAAGACTCAAGTTGCCTGTTTATGGGGATGCCGTATGCGTACTTATTCAGCAACAGCTCCACCCAGACAGAAATACCAAGCTTTCCTTTGTTGATGAGTCTTGGTGGAGGTGGTGGAGTAGTAATATTGGGCGTTTCAGGGCACTGGCAAGTTTTTTGGTAATGCCTTCGGTGATAACGACGAACGTGAGCCTTAACTTCAACTTCAATTACGTCGCAGCTGTCGTCATTGAAAAAAGACTTGAATGGCCGGTGACAGACTGTACAACACTGTTTGTCCACTGGTAAGTCTACAGACTCATGAACCACTGGCAGGTTGTTGTGAAGATGGCGACCAGAGCCGGGGACTCCGGGCTGGTGACCTCGTTTTCGATTTGAAGGTGGCCGGGTAGTATTGCCACTTTTCTTTGAAGAAGAACTGGTCTTCTCTGATTTACGACCGAAAAGCAAGTGCTTCATGTGTGCCAGTTCTGATTTCAGATCAGCGACCTGGGTGTTCAACCCAGCCATTTCGGCTTTATGCTGAGCGATAAGAGAGGCATTTTTAGCCAATACTTTTTTCTCTCGGCCACAGGCCGCCTTCCACATGGCATGCCAGAGGTTGGCCTGCTGTTTTAGCTGGATGTGTTCCTGCTTGGTGAGGATGACCTGCGAGGTAGCAAAGGGGGCAGGCAGTAATGCAGGTGTTGTGCCTGATCCTGAAACATGAGCATTTTGCATACTCTAAAAGTAGACGACTTTGAGCTTATGTTTAGTGGTTTGTAGAAAAGTTACCTTCATGTAGGCACATAATATATTTCCAGACGGCATTCGTGTTGATTGCTGTGATGCCTTTCAGGCTGACTTCGCCAAAATGGGTGTTCAGGTGCTCAAGAGCTTCTTTAAATGAAAACAGATAATCACCCAGAGACACTCCTTGTTGCTCAGAAACAATCAGTTTCAAGGTCGGTGTGGCCTGATCTGATACAGAGCCAGCTAAGGACTGGTAAAGGAGCTTGGCCTTTTCTGCTTTCATTGCCTGTTCAGTTTGTTCTGCCCATTTCTTTGCCTGCCGTTCATAGTCAGAACCGTCTCTTTCAGAGAACGTCTTTATCTTGTTGAGCTGCTTACCATTAAGCCAGACTCGGGCAAGCACCTTGATTTTACGAACACCGTCTGAGCCGGTGCGGTTAAGGAAAGTAGCCATAATTACTCCATAGGTGGTACTTAAAGCAAGTACCGATCAAACTGGTACTTTTTTTGTGTACTAAATGGGGAGAATTTGGGGAGAAATGAGAGCGGAATAGAGCAAAATATGCAATCCTGCGTAACGCTATGTTACGTCGGTACCAATATTCTCTATTAGCTTCAAACCCTTGCCAGACAAGGGTTTGAAGGATATTTCAGGCAAAAAGAAACCCGCCGTTCTGGGGGAAGAAGCGACGGGCTAAGACCATTAGGAGAGGGTATGAAGCGCCTTGCGGCAGTAGGGCTGGATAGGTGGTTTTAGTGGTCTGGCACAGTCTTGGCACGTTTCACTTTTTATCTGCTCTCATTTTGAATGTCCTGCCAGTGTTTAAACTGTGATGGCCTTAATCCATAACGGGCCAGAACCCCTTCATGCAAACGTCGCAATTCTTCGATAATCAGTGATGATAAATCCGAGCGGTCGGAATCCTGCATATCTTCTGGCAACAGCCTTTCAACCAGTTCTAATGGGTCGGCATCTGGCTGCAGAACAATCTTGTTGACTACTTTTTTGATCAGGTTCCGGTGTTGCAAGCGTAGCGGGTCTGGCTCTGCCAGCTGCTGTTTTATAGCCAGATATTCTTGAGTAGAGCGCTCATAAGCCCATAGATAAAGGTCTCTGAGCAACTCAATGCGAGTCATTTCATAAACCCCGAGTGTTGCACGACTATAGGCTTGTTCAGGTACGTCGAGAAAGGTAAGCGGGCATAGATTAGCCCTGATTAATGGCAGATTCGCTGCCAACCTCGAAGTACGTTTGTTCACATCGGCAAAAGGCTGCAGATAGGGGAGGTGAACCATCATAAAGAATGACTGCTCAAAGGGATCTTCAATCTGACTGGCTTTTTGTAGCAGAATATCCAGCAAGTCGCTGATAATGACTTCTCCCGCCAGAGGTCTGAAAACACTTTTTCCGATCTCTACCTGATGCAGACGAACCCGACCTTCATCGGCAGGGTTCGGCAACAGGTTTTCAGACAATAAGCTATGGAGGTTTAGCAGGGTGAAGCGGTTGTATGAAGCGGTTTCTGCATTATCAACCAATAACTCTATGGCTGACTTATGGTTGAGTATCATCTGGGTTTCAATGGCGGCTTTCCCCTCGGCTGCGAAACCTTCTTCAATTAGTCGAACTGTATCCAGGCGGCTATAGGTATTGCCTTCCAGATGGCTGGATGCCCAGGACAAGTCAATGAGGAAGCGATTCAGAATAGTCCGCCCATAAGTGCCAGCAGGTTGCGAAGTCTGTTTGGTGTCGCCCATACGCCGGAGTTGCTGTCGAATAGGTGCCGACAAATAGTAAGTTTTGTTGGGCTGATAGGCGTCCAGAAACTCTCGCTGATAGCCAATAGGGTGTCTGGACTCAACGGGTTGCTCAATATAAGCCAGAATATCCTTACTGTCTGCGGATAGTGGTATGAATGCAGGAAAATCCTCTGACCGGCTGGCATCCAGTTGTGTATTGGGTTTACTCCGCGCCTGATATCGCCTGCCGCGTCCTTCTCCAATGGCAACAATTTTTTCTTCGGCCAGCAAATTATTCAGCCAGCGTTGCGTCGTGCGGCGGGTTAGATTTGGATGAGCAGCCAATAGCTCAGAGATAGAGACAGGTTTTTGAGCCAAAGTGATTGACTGGTATAAATCAGAGAGAGTATTCATAGGGGTGGCACAATGCTGCAGCTCTTTGGCACAATTATGGCGCAATTAATTTAAATGCGCCATAATTGTGCCATTGCCAGTTGGCTCTCGATTTTACAGGCAGTGCGTTGCTGCACCGTTTACGATACCAAACGAATAACGCACCTTCATGCTCTAATGACCTGATAGCGAGTACTTCGCCCACCCCCCGGGAGTTTCTCAATACACCCCTTGTTCATTAAATCCGACAAATGCCGTGTTGCCGTTGCTTTACTGACTTTGGCTACCTTTTGATAGTGAGAGGCACTGATGCCGGATTCAAAGCCTTTTTCACCGCCATCCAGTAACCGGTTGAGAACTTTAACCTGTTCCTCCGACAGGCCAGTATTATGAAACTGCTGCCAGAATCGGGTTTTATGCAGGGTACGATCAATTTTGGCCAATGATGCCTGGATCGTTGCCTCAAGCATCTGCAAAAACCAGACAAGCCAGTTTGTGATATCGGTATCACCACGTTGGCTTTGCTCCAGTATGTTGTAATAATCCTTCCGATTTTCCAGGATCACAGTGGACATGGCATAAAGCCGGATGCTCTGGGCATCGGCCTGCGCCAGTGCCAGGTCAGTAATGGCTCGGGTTAATCGCCCGTTACCATCATCGAATGGGTGTAGTGTGACAAACCAGAAATGGCTGATAGCGGCACGGATTAACGGATCGCAGGTCGGATCATTTTTACTTTGGTTAAACCAGTCAAAAAAACGGGACAACTCTGGTTCCAGCTGGTTTCTCGGCGGAGCCTCAAAATGTACGGCAGGGCGATCAATACGTCCTGGCACGACCTGCATGGGTTCATCCCCTCGTAGCTGCCCCGCCTGAATGGATTGAAGTGAAAAACCGGTATCAGGAAACAGCCAGTGATGCCATTGGTAAAGACGATCCAGAGTAAGAGGCGACTCCAGGTTGGTAATAGCATCCAGCATCATCTCGGCCAGACCTTCTGTTCGTTCAGAGGTGGGATAGGCAACATCTTCCGAACCGGATAGCTGTAATCGTTTTGCCAGAGAGGAACGTACGGATTGTGCATTAAGACGTTCTCCCTCGATGGCTGAGGAAGTGATGATATTTTCCAGCAATGTATTAAGAGCTGAGTGACTGTCACTAGAATCCCCGTTGGCACTGGCCTTGCCCAGCAATACGCCCAACTTTAATCGAGTATTTCTAAGCAAGGGCAGAACCACTTCTTCCTGCCAATGGAAATCAGGCCAGTCTTTTTGTTGCCAAATCCATTTTATGGACGAAAAATCATACACTTATAGATTCCTCAAATAGATAGTGAGCCAATTAGCATCACTATTCGGCTCATATTATGAGTTAAATACTAGTACTAATTGGCTCATCAGACAATCCAAAGAAGCTGTGGGCTTGGATTTATCATTTTATGACCAGTGGATGCCTTACAGTGTGCTGCATTATTTACCCAACAGAGATAACCCTTCTGCACTAATCAGGTAACTTTGTCTGGGGCTGTTTGGGCTGTCAGGATTGGTCATAGTGATCAAACTCTGATCCAAGGCTGGCTTGAGGTAGTTTTTACGGAAGGTCGGACGATGTTTTAACGCCAGTTTTTGCATCATATCCGGAACCTTTAGAGGTTCTGAAGGGGCGGCAATAAAGAGTCTGAGAAGATTTTTTACTTGGTCGCTTACTTGACGGTTTACTTGGTCGCTTTGGTGGTCTGGCTCACTTTCCAGAGCTTCGTTGAGTGCCTGTTCAATGGCTCTAAGAACAAATGTAATAAATGGCGTTGAGTCACTGGCATTATCGGATTCCCGAAGAGCCTGATAATAGGCATCCTGTTGATCGCGAATGATGGTTTCTACAGGAAGGTAGGCCATCGGTTCCCGCCACTTCGATAACATCAGGGTTTGCCAAAAGCGCCCCATACGACCATTACCGTCAGTAAAAGGGTGTATGAATTCGAACTCGTAATGAAAAATACAGCTGGCGATTAAGGGGTGTACATCAGTGTCAGAAACCCATGCCAGAAGATCAGACATCAGTCTGGCTACCTGTGATGCGGGAGGAGGCATGTGAATCAATTGTTCATCTCTGTATATCCCAACACCTGACTCCCGCCAGCTTCCAAACTGACTGGTCAACCCTTTCATAAGTATTGCGTGAACTTGTAACAAATCATCCACGTTGCCTGGATCAAGGTCTGAAAGTAAGTCGTAGGCAGCAAAAGCATTCTGAACTTCAAGAACTTCTTTTGGTTGTCCAAGTACTCTTTTTCCTTCCAGAATAGCCGTCACCTGTTCAACGCTTAGCGTATTATGCTCAATAGCCAGGGATGCCTGAATGGTTCGAATCCGGTTACCACGGCGAAGATGTGGCGTTGATGAAGAATATTGGCCAGCACTGTACCGTCCCAGCAACTCACTAATATTGGCAACAGAGTCAAGAATGGACGTGGTAATTGTATAAGGAGGTTGATATTTTGCCATGCAGACGGTTTGAGGCCTTTGAGTCATTAATGGCAAATTATTACACATCAGAAGGCAGACAAACAGGAAACAGAGTCATTGCTTCTCCGGGATTTCATGAACTCGGAGCTGGCAAAGCCGGAGCATGAAGCTCTTCAATCGCCTGCCAGTCGCCACGCAACTGATAACCATTGTCTGTACCACTGTCAGGAATAAATTCAGCGTACACTTTCCGCAACATCTGCGTGTCCACATGACCCAGCTGGCGGGCTACAAAGTTTTCGTTTTCTCCTTCTTTGAGCAGCATGCTGGCGTAAGTGTGTCGCATCATGTAAGGGCGGCGGTATCGAACCCCTGCTAATACACAGAGTTTCTGAAAGCGATTGCGGAACTGGTTAGTATTGCGCCAGGGTTTATTGTTGTAATCAGCATGGAATACAAAAGGGCTATAGGTATGAGTATAAGGCTGTTGTCGTTGCAGGGCTGAGAGGGCAGACGGGAGCAGTATCAAGTCTCGCTCCCCCAGTTCTCCGGTTTTGATTTCTTTTAATACTTCTCTTTCTTCCGGTGTTTCTTCAATCATTGTGTAGCCCCGACGAAAGACTTTTGCCCTCGATATACAGGCAATTCCCCGGTTGAAATCAATGTCTTCCCAGTGCAGGGCAAACAGCTCTTCTGGCCGGAGCCCGGACCAGAAACCAAACTGGATGATATGGGTTTCCTGAGGTCGTTCAGCAGCGGCTAATAATCCCGAAATCTCTTCCAGAGTAAAAACATCGAGTTTTTTCTGTTTTTTACGGGCTCGTTTTTTTTGCAAGGTCTGCCGTGACTCTTCCGGCCATTCAAAGTCAATAAATGGATTATATTCCACCAGGTTCTGGGACTTGGCATAGCGAAATGCAGAACGAAGCGGTGACAGGTAGCTTTTCAGCGTCGTATTGCTGATATGCTTGTTGCCCATCCGGGTGACCCACTGGGTGATATGGCCAACCCGAAACTCGGGAATGGTGAGGTGGCCAAATTCAGGCTTGATAAAGCGATTGGCATAGTAGCGATAATTATCCAGCGTCATATCCGCTTTGCGGTGGCTGGCGTACTCTTCCAGGTAAATAGTCAGTAACTCTGAAATGGTCAGATTTTCTGAGCTTCGAAGCTCTGTTTTTGCCAGTTTATGATTTGGAAAATGGTCGTTCCACTTGAAGGTACCACTGCGGATACTGCGTTTCACCTTGGCCAGAATACCTGCCGCCCAGTCAAGATCCGTTTGTGAGGGTTGTAGCTCGGGCAGAGAGATGAAATAGCGTTGTCCAAAGCGACTGAAATTGATACGAATGGTCTCTCCACGCAGCTGAACGCCTCTTGGAATTTTTAGTGCTTTCTTTGACTTTGCTCTGCCCATTCCTGCACCCTTGATAAGTTAACCCAACGACAGCCGTCCTCCAGAATCTTGCTATGATAACCCTCTCGCCATATGTGGCCGGCTAATTTGGCATTTACCGTATGTCGGGTTTCCCCTGACAATTCACAGTATTTTTTAAGTTTGACCCAGTGAATCATAGGGCTGTCTCCTCAATGAAAAAAGGTACACACATCAATCGGTTATAGAAGGCGCTTGAGAAGCCTTATTAAGCAGAGGAATTATCTGATTAGGCATTGTCTGGTGCCAGGTATCAGAGGTAATGCGGGTTTTATTAAACTGCTCTGGTGTAATCCAGTGGTGCTGTTCCGCTGCCTGAAGTACTTGCTCTGCCAGCTCCATGAGTGAAAGGTTGCCTTGTCTGAGAGGAATGATGTCGTCTGGCGGGCGCATTAGAAAAAGGGCAGGGTAGCGAACAATGTTCAACGTCTCCGGAGGGCTTGGCTCAATCTTACCGGGACCCATTTCCGGCAGCAGCACCCCATCCGTGGAAACAGGGATCAATGAAAAGTCATACTGATTACAGAAGGCTTGCAACGTTTTAACCTGAAGCTGGCATAAACGACAGTTTCCCTGATAGTAAAATACCAGTCCTGATATTTTGGCAATGCTTTTCAGCACCCGCTCTTTAGCTTGACTGGCTATGTCATCCTGAATCTTTGCAGCTGCCGGTGATATGGGGCGGCGAGCATTTTCATCGAGCATTGGGTCGCTTTCGATGACTTGTTTACCTATACGAGCAAATCGTTCCGCTTTTTCTTTCACTAATCGGTCCAGATACAGATAAGCACTGACGTTTTTTTTGCTTGGATGATCAATGGCTGCATCCAGATAGTGACCGATATTGTTTCTGATCCAGCTTGTGGTGAGAGGTTGGTCAGCAGCTGTTTTTGACAAGTGCTTTGCTTCATCTTTGTGGGTTTCAGGTTCCGGGATTTTTTCATACCAGAACCAGCCTTCTGAGTGTCGGTCAAACCATCCCTCGTCTGTGGTGCCAGCTGCTGGAAAAAGCAGTAATAAAAGCAGCAAGAAAAACATCAGACACGTTTCTGCCAGTTGGCTGTCCACCAACCCAGTGAAAGCGTGGCCAGCCACGCCATGATAGGGAAGAGCCAGACGGGAAAAGGTAGGGGAATCATGACCAGATACAGGAACAGCCCCGGAATCCATCGGCATAGTCTGCGACTCCAGAGGTTTTGTAATGGGCTGGTGTAATGGAAATCGTGGTAGCGTATTTTCCGGATCAGCCATCCGTCCATCACCGCAGCTAGCAGAACGATGCCCCAGTAAGGAAAGCAGGCGATTAACAGGGCAATACGATAAAACAATTGTTGCAGAAGCGTCAGGAAGTTTCGGACAACGGCCTGAAAAAACTCGATGGTTGTGGCGAGTCCTTCGCCCATCTTCCGATCTGGCGTGGTGTGTTTCAGCAGAAAGCTCTGAACACCCGTTTCAAACACAATTTTGGAGTAGAGAAGCTGTCCGTTATTGATAATCCAGATTCCATTATCTTTCCCCAGACTTCTGGCGTACTGTTGTTGCTCCTTCTGCAGGTATTGATTCACGTTTTGTCCGGGAATAGCCAGCCAGAGCAGAATTAGACCCAGCCCATAGCACCAGACAACGATGGGGCTGGTCTGTTTTTGAGAATTTGTCATAAATTGTTTTGATATCAGAGGTTCAGGATTCTGGAGAACAGATAATCGGGATTCTGCCTTTCAGCAAACGACCACCACCCAGTCGTGCCACGTATTCAAGATTGGGCAGTTCGCCTAACAGCTGCGGTGGGAACAGATCACCGGTTTCCTCCAGCTGTTGTTCACTCAGGTTGCCGGTAAATTCCATAGGGCGGTTGGCATCGGTGTTGATGCCCTGGTTGCGGATAAAGTAGCGGTAACGAACCGGAGGTAATTTATCGGTAATAAATTTCTGGGTTTCGGGATTCTGGGTACGCAAACAGATTAAATGGTTGCAGTTGTCGATAAACTGTTCCGCTGCTGCTTCTGAGCCCAACTGCGCCTCAAAGTCCGCCAGTGTCTGGGTGGCAACGTATAAGCGGAATTTTGCACCTCTACCTTTGTTGAGCAGGGATAACAGTTGAGGGCAGAGCACTTCAGCGGCTTCATCCACGAATAAGTTAATGGGCTGGCTGTGTTGTTGCGAGTGTGCGGATGAGTAGTTGTAACGGTCACCCGCCACAGCAGCAAGGTCTGCCAGTAACAGCTGTCCGATGGCTTTACCCACCATCGGGTCGCTTAGCGAATCCAGCCCGAAATACATCACCTTATTTTGTTCGATCAGGTTGGCCGTATGGGTGCAGGGGCGAAGGTCGTCTATATCTGTCGGGTCGGGTGATAGCAGTCGCGCAAGAGGTCCACCGGTTAACATGCCCAGTGCGGGCAACAGAGTCGCGATCATCTTGCCATAGTGCGCCCGGTCGTGTTCAAACAGTGAGATTAATCCTTCCACGTCCGTACAGGGGTTTTCAGGCATGATCTGTTCTCGATAAAGCTTTATCCAGCGATGAGCTATGGTCTCTTGATTGACCTTATGTTGCTGTGATTTTGAAGCAATTTTTTTCTCCACTTCAGGAAAATGGCTTGAACACACCGCCGTTAAAGCTCTGATTAGTAATTGTGTTACGCCACCTTCCAGCCCTTGTCGAATAAGTACCAGAGTAGGGCGCTGACCACAGAGCAAATACCCTTGAACCACCGCATCTACCGCTTTCTGGGCAAACGCCTGAAACGGTGCGTTATCACCACCAGACGGCATCAGCCCGGCAATCCGGCTGGCCAGCTCGCTGGAACGGTTAAAGTTCTGCAACAGGTTGATACGAATGGAGTCTGCCGGAAAGCCGGGGTGGAACTTCATAAAACGGCGTTGACTGCCTGACAGTTCACAACTTCTGAGCGTATGAGAAGCAAGGTCATGGTCGCCTTTGGGGTCGATGATAATCACCGGCTCGTTACGCAACACTGCCTGAGTGACCAGCAGATCAAACAATCGGGTTTTGCCACTGCCGGGAACACCAATCACCATGGTGTGCATCTGAACTTGTGCCAACGGTTGAAACAGTGTTTGCTCATGCTCTTCCATGCCATGAATCCAGCCTGCGCCCATAATGCTCTCAGATTTGGCGGGCTGGTTATCGCTGCGAAGCAGGTCCCACGCCAGCTGCCCATGCTGTCGTTGCCACTCAAAACCCCAGCCCAGCCAGACGCCTTTGTCACTGTTCTGTTGTTGGAGGGTTTGGCACTGTTTGGCGGTCAGCGTGAACAAAGTCAGCTTTTTGCCTTTCAATCTCTGGTGCCGCTGCCATCGGGGCAGGGCTTGGGCTAACCGTGTCAGGGTGATCGTGCCGCACAAGGCGGTGGTCACCATAAAACCAACCGTTGGCAGCGAGCTGAAAAACATCAGGGTAATGGCGATATTCATGGACGTGAACCAGAGTACCGCCGAACTGAGTTCATAAACGGGTCGCCAGCTTTGCAGGTAAGGTTTATCGCTAATCATGGCGCAGCCTCAGCATTTGCTTCACTGGCTGGCAACCACTGGCGACACTGTTTAGATATTTCCGGTTGTAAGGCAATCACCTGACGACCATTGCGACGAATAATGACCTGGTTAGCGATGGGGCGCAGCCAACCCTGTTCTTGCCAGCATTCAAGCAGGACATCGGGATCGGGTAATCCTTCTTGCCCGGCGACATCTTCCGGCCACTTCAAAAGCAGAGACTCTTTTGCCCATTTCACACTATCGGGGTTTAGCTGGGATACCACCTGTTTTAGCCATCCCAACCCGTTTTCAGACAAATCTTTGGAAACAGGCTGTTTTGAAGCCGCTTCTTTTAAAGTTGATCGCTCTGGGGCAATTGGTTGATTAAGACCTGTCAGAGCCTCTCCCCGCACAAAATGCAGTTTGACGCTTTTCAGGCGAGCCACCTCCACCGCACTAACCAGTTGTTTAACCGCTAAAGGACTGCTCTGTCCCACCAGTGCGCTGATAAAGGTTTGCCAGAGAATGCCCTTATCCCGGTCTGACTGTAAGGCATAACGCAGGTTGTTGGGTATCAGTTGCTCCAACAGTAATAGGTTTGTCCAGGTATATTCTTGTGGAATCGGCTTGTCGGGACGGGATTCACAATGCTGCCAGTGGGGACAGTAACGCTCAATACGGTGCTGTTGCAGCCAGCTTCCCAGACTTTGCTGAGTCGCCACCCATTGCCCGGCCTGTTCATCCCTGATTGTTACGCAGCTGACCATGCGTCCACTGTCATGCAACAATCCGGCGACACCTGCCATTAATCGCCAGAGGGGTTGTCTTGCCCGGCGTCTATCCGGGTAGAGGTCATGATCCACATGGATTTGTTGTGTGGAGGACACCGCCCAGAAAGCGGTTTCCAGTGCATGGCGCAGGGCTCCGGCGGGTTCACAATGATGAAGAGGGTGAGCGGGTAGAAGATGTAGCCAGAGAGCCAGCTGATCCAGCGTCTGGTTAAACAACTCTTGCAGCTCATCAGGCAGACAGAGTTGTTCACTTACTTGATGAATCAACGATTGTTGCTGATGCAGGATGGTTCCCACTCCCACCTGATAACCCGCGCAACCCTCTGACGGATTGGTATCGGGTGCTGGTTGGGGTATTGGCAGAGGCTCAGTTTTTTGCTGAGGGTGCAGCCAGTGGTTAACCACCGATAAAACCTGTGAAGCGGTCATGGTTAAAGCCCGAATATTGAGTTGATAATGGTGGGAGTGACCTGCAAACCCACCGCTGCACCGACACCGGTGGCAAAACCGATCAGGGAGTTGCGTGCCATGCCGTAAGCCAGCCCGATTAATACAAAAGCAATGGATAAGGTTCTGCCTAGATCGCCTTTAATCCACCCGACCAGTCTTGCATAGATTTCAGCGAAATCAGTGGAGCCTGTAGGTACCACAGGGTCAGCCGCCTGAAGTTCGGGCGGTAACAACGAAAGGACGACCAGTGTCGCCAGGGACAACATCCAGTGCTGTTGTTTAATGGTGAAGGTTTGCAGGTCAGTGAGAGGAAGGGAGTTCATGCGGGTTCTCCGGTTTTAATCATCTGAGGGGGAATAGACGGGAATAGCGGACTGCCATTCCCTCGGGTAGATATCGGTCATTACTACGCCACCGCTGTGCCAGTTGCCCTGTTTGTCTACCCAGGGGGCGATCCAGATTCTCAGGATTTGGGCGGGGGTTCGGTTGGGAATCGCTTCGGGATTGACCAGACCGGGATCAGGTTCTGTTTTAACCGTTACAGGCAGAGCCTCTGGTGCAGGGATGGAGGTGTCAGTGTCTTTGTAAACCTGACGTGCTGATTTACACACGCCTTTGCCAGGCTCGGGGCAGGCGTATTCTGCTTCGCCCACACCAAGGAGGGAGCAGCCTGACAACAACAGCGTTGAACCACAAAGGCACAAAGACACGAAGAAGAAATGTTTTAAAAACTTCGTGCCTTGGTGCCTTTGTGGTTTAAACAATACGCTCATGGCTGTAACCCTCTGGTCAGGATCAAATCGACTTTTCGTTCTGCGCTGATTTCAATAACCGGTACCATCTGATCAGCCAGTTTCAGGTAAAAGTCCGCCAGCTTTTCCAGAGCCTTGTTGCTGCCCTTGATCAGGGAGCTTTGCAGGGCTTCACTGCCTTTTAGCCCGGATTGGAAAGGCGACTGTATTTCACCGTTTTTATTCGGCACCACGGAAAACACAGGGACTGGTTTGATATCAAACGCCTGACTAACACCACCAAGAAATCCCGCCATCGCCGCTTTTGCCATAACCTGCCCCTGCTTGCTGACCAGTCTGCCCCGTAAGCCTGCCTTGCCATCTTCTCCGGCTAAATACCCTTCCAGTGGTTGTTCAATAACCTGCTCTTTGTCTTTGATTTTGTTGCTGAAAATGCACGACAAGGTTTCACTGCGAAGGTAAGCCCGTTCGGAACTCAGGTCCCCATAGCCAGAAGCCAGCACAAAGCATTCACGCACATTGGTTCGGTAGCGGTTGGGTAAAATAGCGGAGGCTTTGATTCGGATAAGAACGGGATAAGGCTCCCGTCGTGCACCCTGGCCGGTGGGTACATCAAGTCCGGTAATGAGTTGCCCGGACAGAATACTGCCAGCGGGCAGGCGCAGTAACCTGGGTTTGTTGTCTGCTTTGGTGTCTGTTGCTGTCGGAGGCGAGAAAGTAGCACCGAGCATACGTATGGGTTTAGGCGGTGGTGCTTCTCGCTCTTCAGGTTCCGGGTATTGTGGGGGCGGTGGTTGGTTATAGTGGTTCCAGCTCAAAACGTCTGGAGGCAGGGGTTCTGGTGGAATAACGGTTTCTGTGGCAATGATGTTGCCTTGAACCGGATTAACACTATTCAGTCGTTTAATTTCCTGTTGTATCAGCCCCATCTCTTTCTGATGTTGTTCATGAAGTGCCTGTTGCTGCTGATTAATGTTTTCCAGATCGGCGCTGATGCGGTTCAGGGTCAGCTCTTTTGGAGGAACGCCGGTAAAATCCACACTCTGTGCTTTTGTCTCATCGGTTTTGTTGTCGCTCGGTTGATGCTGTTTGCTGGTAACAAAAATCAGGATAATGATGACCAGGGTACTGCCCAGAACAATCCCTAAACGTCGGACTCTGGGCGTTAAATAGCGGTTGAGGGTATTCATGGTCTTTTTATGAAAAGAAAGGTCAGTGGCTGAGTAAGGAAGGGCGAACAGCAGGGGCTGATTCCGGCTCTTGGGTTTGAGAAACAATAAACAGCTCCCGTTTCTGCCCCGGGTATAAACTGTTTTTTGGCCACATGGATACGGCGCTGACGTGATGACCATGACAGTTCTGTTCATGGAAGATGAGAGGCTTTTCAGTCTGGTTTCTGGCGGTGCCTATCAGAACGTTAAAATGATGCCCCTGTACCTTTTGTGCCTGGGTAAATTCAAAGACCAAGCCATCCTGCTGGCAGGGTTGAAGACTGGAGGCGGTAAATTTTCCCAGTTCGTAGCCTTCCGGAATTTGGCCTTTGACCAATGCCTTTAAAATATCGGTGATGACCTGTTCATAGTCTGCCGACTCTTCCCATTTTCGGGCAGTTTCCCGATTGCTCAGCAGGGTTCGTTGCCATTGTTTGGACAGGCTGAGTTGGATCTCTTTTGGTGGCACATCCAGCAGTGTCACCAGTAACGACAGGGCGTGGGATTCATTGCCCGGAGGCGTGATATAGACCACAAACGGTTCTTCCTGCCGTGATGAAAGATAGATAACACTGCCTTCTATACGAATATCTGCCTGATCAATGGTACGGACTTGCGGTGCAGGAAAAGGGGTTACGATCCGGTTCAGGTGCAATCGGCTCAGGGTGACCATTTGCTGTTGTCCGGGTGACACTTGCAATTTTACCGGGGGTGTTCCTGCTGCGGTTAACGGTGGTCCCAATAAAAGACAGCAGGCGCAGACAACAGAAGCGAACGCTTTGTTCATGGTAAGATTCTCTCGTGGTTTTACTTCAGGTTGGAATCAATCTGAATGGCAGCCAGCACAGGTCGATAGCGGATAATGTCGAACCGGAACGTGAAGGTTTTTTGTCCCTTCAGCCGTTGGTTTCCAGAGCTCATTACTGCATTGCCCGTGATTTTTACAGCTTTCAATTCTTCAATAAATTCAAGGTGTAACGGCTCAAAGCTCATGCTGACTTTATCTTCCCGGAGCTGACGAAACTGTCTGTTAAGTGTGTCCTGCACCTGCTGGTAGAGGTTTGGGGCAAACAGGCTTTGCAGCCGGGATTCTACAAACGACAGGTTCTGTGGATTCAGATTGCCCAGCAGTTCGGCCAGCGACAGCCCCCACCATTCATGGTAAGCGACAGAAGCCTCACCGGAATGAACCCCGGCCTGAGTTTCCATAAACGGCAGCAGTAGCTCCACCGTTGGTTTACGACTCAGACAGTGGGCAATCAGCAGGGTATTGGTTACGACCAGAACCAGCAGGATCAACCGATCCATACACAGCCGTTGCCGCCATTCTTTAAAGCGTTGCAGGTAGTCGGTGATGGTCATTTGCGGCAGGGGTAGAAAATGCGGATATAGGGGTTGGGTAGTGTTTTGGATCGGGAGAAACAGAATCCCAGCCAGTACATTCGATGGCTCAGATGACCATCAGGGTGCCGATCCCGAAATCGCCGGTACAGGCGTATCGCCATAATGCCCAGCAAAATGCCGAACAGCAGATGGTCAAACCAGATGCCCCAGATCAGGCCGACGGCAACAGGGTAAACTTCATCCAGAGACCAGAACAGGAACTGGATGGGGTCATTGATGGTGCGGGGGATTTCCATCGGGCTTTTCTCCTGCCGCTCGTAAAAGTACTTACCTACAGGTGTTTCAGGAATTCGTTTTGCACCAATACTTCCAATTCAAACATGGAATTTAAGTTTTGCCCTTTGGCCGTCCCATGAAGTTGTGCAATCACTTCGAATTGATTAGGTTCGCCCTCAGCTTTGCAGAAAGCTTCCAACTCTTCTGGAGTAATCACGTGGTTAATCATAATGGCAAGAGCCTGAACCAGTGAGGGCCTGTCCTGCCAGTGAAAGTACGCCAGAAGCCGGTCCTTGATAACATCTGTGGCAAACAGGATTGGGATATCACCCTGTTCTGAATGTGCGACCGTGGTTTCTTTTATGATCTGGTCACCAATGGCAAGAGGAGCTGAAGGAAACTCAACACAAATCTGGGTCGATTCATTGACAAATACGCGACCTTGTTTGAAAAAGCCCAGCTCTGCCATAGCGGTTTTCAGGGATTCTGAAGCATCATAGCTGGTATTGACCATATCGATATCTTTGGTGAGGTATAAGTTCTCACTGTATATTTCAACAGCTAAACCGCCCACAAGTACTACTCGAATGCCATGCTGCCTGAGGTGGTTAGCAACAATAGCAGCCAGCTCAACAATAGGCGTATTACTGAAGTCAGTCATTATGTGATCCTGAAGTTACGGGTTCCTGGGACGGATGGCGATGGTTGGTTTGCCTGCTGCTCTGGGGCGGCTTCTAGTCATAGTGAGGTTCTGTATCATAGAATCCGGATAAGCAGACACAGCAGATTTAAGCAGTTCTTTCAATGGTGACAGAAAAGGATATCGGGGATTAAGCTGGTACTCCCTGAGCTTTCCTATCAGACGACTGACCAGAACGCCGTCTTCCTCAAGCCGGGCAAGCTGTTTTTGTACGGAGTTTGAGGAAATTTCGTAGAATTCTGCAATGGCTTTGCCGTAGCCAGAACCGCGAAGCATCAGGTATATCAGGATTTTTTCCTGGCTTTCCGCCCTTAGAACCCCTTTTAGAATAAACATGGTGTGATCAATTATTTACCAATACATGGTAAATATATACCAATATATGGTTTTTATAAACCATCCTATGGTTTTGAATGACGAATAGAGTTGGCTCTTTGTTCTTGATACAGATTGATATGCTCAGGCCCAACCCCTTGATATCGAGCTTCCAGCCGTTTTCGACTGTCTTCACGTTGTTGATCAACATCCAGTCTCGATCCTTTGCCGGTGAGCGTTTCCAGGTTGAGCTGCTTCAGTGTATCGGCATTCAATTCCGGCAACTTGTTTTGCAGCTTCAGCAGTGCCAGCCATTCGCTCAGATCAATTTGGTTCCAGTCTACTATTTGTAAAACCTCGGGAGTGATACCAGAACAATCCGGATGTTTGGCGGAACCCCAGCCCATATTTAGCTGTTGTCTGATTTGTACCTGCAAAATACGTGACAGGGGTGAGTTGAAGCAGCAGTAGCTGTTGTACTCCATGCTGCTTATCCCCAGTAATTTGGATTTTTTGTAACTACCGACCTTGTGACAGGTTTTCATTTCCCGCTTTGCTGCCAGTTCAAATTCTTCGTCTTCACATTTGTTGGTGATCTGGATGATCAGTTTGGTCATGGTATAGGCGGTCACGCCATAGAAAGGAAAAAATCGTACGCTAAGAAGCTCAAACCCTTGGTATTCATAGGATTAGGATAGAGCAAAATCACTATAAATCTCCACTTTTTAGGACTTTAGTATCCATATGTAATCTCCCGTCAAACTAATGTGATCCCACCCCAGAGGGGATAGGTAGCTCAAATATTTATCTGGAATCGCTTTGCGTTTTTTCACTTCAGCAATCGCTTCTTCGAGATGAATGGTGTTCCACAGGATGATCGCAGCAACAACAAGGTTTAGGCCGGACACCCGGTAGCTCTGGTTCTCAAATGATTTATCCCTTATCTCTCCAAGACGGTTGAAAAATACGGCTCTGGCAAGGTTATTTCTCGCTTCTCCTTTGTTCAGCCCTGCCTGTACCCTCGCTCTTAGTTCAGGCTTCTGCATCCACTCCAGAATAAATAGAGTTCGCTCTATACGGCCAAACTCCCGTAACGCCAGTGCTAATTTATTCTGTCGTGGGTAGGAAGCAAGCTTTCTGGTAATTAGCGATGCAGTCACCGTACCAAGCCGGATAGAACTCGTCAGTCTCAGTATTTCATCCCACTGTTTATCGACTTTGCGGGGCTTAATGCGCTCACCAAGTATAGTTTTCAAATGAGGCCAGTTATCGGCTTTGTCGGGAGGGTAGAGAACAAGGTCTCCAATATCTCGGATTCTTGGTGCAAACCTGAAGCCCAACAGGTGACACAGACCAAACACATGGTCAGTAAAGCCTGCTGTGTCCGTGTAGTGCTCTTTAATATTCAGGTTGCACCCGTGATAGAGAAGTCCATCCAGAACATATGTGGCATCTCGCATCGTACTGTGAATTAAGCCAGTATAGAAAGGAGAGTATTGATCCGAAATATGGGTGTAGACGTTCACGCCGGAATGGCTGCCATATTTTGGATTCACATCCCCCATGCGACGGGCAACATGACCAACCGGGAAATTTTGTCCATCTGATGACGACGTGCTGCCATCTCCCCAGCTGTTGACCAGATCAGTGTCATGGTGAAAATTTATCAGTTCTGCAAGTGCTCGTGAGTAACTGTCGTCTCTCACATACCAGTCAGATGTCCAGCTGAGTTGTTTGAATGTCGCCCCTCTGCTGGCTTGCGCCATTCGAGTCAATCCCAAATTGATAGCGTCTGACAGTATGACGGCCAGCAGGCTTTGCTTATCTTCAGCGGGTAGACCTGTTCTTAAGTGCGTAAACTGGTCAGTAAAATGTGTTATGTCGTCTACCTCTACCAGCAGGTCAGTAATTTTTATCTTGGGCATTGCCTGATAGATTTCTCGAATCAGAGCTTTGGCTTCTTCAGGTACATCAACAGCCTTGTGTGGCTTCACATGAAAACTGTTGTTTTTAATGGTCACATCATCCAGTTTTCCCTGTCGAACAAGTGAATCCACTTTGTCCAGCTCACTCTTTAGCAGACTGGTTCGCTCTGACATATAGCGGCTGAAGTCTGTGACAACAGCAACAGGCAGGTCACCTTTGCGCTTCATTTCACCATAAGTGTCCTTGCTGATCAGGTAGCCGTCAAAATCCTGGTATTGGCGGCTTCCGGCTACATAGATATCACCAGAGCGCAGGTGATTCCTCAATTCACTGAGAGCACAGAGCTCGTAGAAGTGCTTATCTGGCTCATTGTCCTGAAAAACCAGGGAGTACCACTGGGCAGTAATAAAAGACATTGGCGCATCGTCTGGTAATTTTCTCTTGCCACTGCGGTTCATGTCACGAAGAAGAGTAATGGCATCAAGCACTTCCTGCCCTCCTTTGGCTGCCTGAAAGTCAAAGTGTTCCAGCAGCTCCGGGGTATAACGCCTCATCTGAGGGTATTGGTTATCGGCAAACCGTAAAGGATTCAGTTTGCAAGGGCTGGCCAAATCCTCCGCCTCTTTAAAACGGGCTTGTAATTCTGCCCATGAAAAAGCCTGATCAATGGCACCCCAGACATCGTTTTCTTTCTGTCTACTCTCTACCAGCACCTCTCCCAGTGTTGCCAATGTATTAATCGCCTGCTTTATAAGGCGAGTGTCTTTCTGTAATTGCTCAGAGTACTTCCTTTTACTTTTTTTGATCAAACCTCCAACAATGCGGTCATGCATTGTAATGGCTTCATCCACCAAGGCGCGGGAGTGCTCAAGCAAGTACACGGTTAAAATAGAAAAACGCCGTGGTGCATCACTGATCATTCGCAAGTTATGCGCTGCAATACGCGAGCCTTCTCTTGCCAATTGTTCTTTTCTCGACACTGGCAGGTGCTTGACGATGGAACCAGGTAGTGACAAAGCCTTAATCGCATCCAGCTTCTCTAAAATGACCAGAATATTGGCAGGACAAGGCCGACCGACAGGCTGGCGAATCCATGAAAGCCTACTTTGTTGCTTGGTATCAGTGTTCAGCCATTCATCAAGTCCAACACGGTGCTGGAACTGTAGCTGTTTGTATATCAGGTTGAAAATACGTCTGTCTGCATTGCGCTTGGCAGCAGCCACCATGCGTTCAATAACAGGAATGACAGGATGTAGAATCCGTCGGATGCGTAACTCATTCAGCAATGCCCCCACCAAAAAGTCACTGTTTGGGTTCTCAACGGCAATAGGTATAAGCCAGCGAGTCATATTGCGGTAATGCGCTGTTCCAAATGACTCTACCTGCAACTGTTTCGCCAACAGTAAAAAGTGCTCTCGACGGGTCTCTTCCCGCAGTGCATAGCCTGAGAAAGCAATGGGGTGAATGGCGAGTTGCTCTGCTATAAAGGCAATCATCTTATCAGGCAGCTGTTCATTGGCTTGCAGTCTTCTACCGGGATAGCGCATAAGGCAAAGCTGTACAGCAAAACCAATCCGGTTTTTTGACTCACGTCTTTTGCGAATCATGACAAGATCAGCATCAGAAAAGGTGTAATACTTTGCCAGCTCTGCCGGTTCAGTGGGCAATGCAGAAAATAATTCTCGCTGGGATTGGGAGAGGACTATTCGATGAGGCATGAGAAAGGGGCTTTGTTGCTGTTATCAAAAACGCTGGTTTTCGATAAGATAGACCAACCTCGAAACCTATCCCGAAAAATCTTGCTTTCAGGTTCTCAAAAACTATTCTTGAAATGAATTTCTCAATTTCATACTCTTAGATGAGTTTTGATAACAAGGAGACATGAAATGCCCCATGAACAATTTCCAGCTCCTCAACTGATCGGTCAATATCGTCGGTTTGGTGAACTAGGGCCAGCGTACAAAATAGTCGCTCCTGTCAGACCAGTTGATCAGGATGACTGGATTGTATTGATTCAGATTCCGGAATCAGGCGAAGAGACCGAATACAGGTACTCAAATATCAAAAATGACCCGGTGGCTCACTGATGTTCGCTATTGCCTTTGACCTTGTGGTTGCAGAAACCGAGAAACATCACCCGAAAGGTGTACCTCAGGCTTATATTGAGATTGGCTCTACCTTATCCAAGCTCGGCTTCAGCCGGGTACAGGGTAGCCTTTATGTGACCGAAGACGAAAATATGGCGAATTTGTTTCGTGCCATTACCGCTTTGAAGTCGCTTCCCTGGTTTCCTGCTTCTGTCAGGGATATCCGAGCCTTTAGAGTTGAGCAGTGGTCTGACTTCACTGAAATGATAAAGGAAGGATGATATGAAGATCGGTTACGCGAGAGTATCAAGTAAAGATCAAGACCTTTCTTTGCAGCGAAAAGCACTCACAGAAGCAGGCTGTACCAAGATTTATGAGGATAAAGTCAGCGGAACGCAGAGTAGTCGAGAGGGTTTGAAGCTAGCTCTTGAGGTACTGCGCGAAGGGGATACTCTTGTTGTTTGGAAACTGGATCGTCTTGGGCGAAGCGCAAGGCATTTGATCACACTGGTCAATGAGCTTGAACAGCAAAGTTGTCATTTTGTCAGTCTCACGGACAACATTAATACAGGAACTACAGCGGGTCGTTTTTTCTTCCACGTCATGGCAAGCCTTGCCCAGATGGAAAGAGAGCTTATTGTCGAGCGTACTAAAGCTGGCCTTGAAGCGGCACGCCTGCAAGGGAGAGTTGGTGGACGTAAACGTCAGATGACAGATTCAAAAATTGAGTCTGCCAAAAGGCTACTGACTGACGGCATTCCTCCTAAAGAGGTCGCTGAAAATCTTGGTGTTTCAGTTCCAACACTTTATAGGTGGATACCGGCATCAAGCCGAATGTGAAGTATAATGGTTCTTGTCTATTTGGAATAATGAGCAATGAGTGAGTATGACTTCAGTCGAACAATTGTTGAATTAATTAACAATGACACAGGATTAGATGAATCATCTCTTGACCTCATATCCAGAGGCGAAGAATTTATGTTCAGGTTACGGAGAGAGGTTGAAGAAAGAATTCAGCTTGAAAATCCTTTATATGGCTGTGGTTCATGTGGTCAACCGGTGGTGATACGCTCAAGAAAATTCTCCCAAAACACACACTCTATGTACTTCAAGCATATGCATAAGTCTGGAGACTGCCCGATAAAGACTGACTCTAATTATACGAGAGAAGAAGTACAATGTATGAAATATAATGGAGCGAAAGAAAGTAAAGCACATATTGAGCTAAAAAACTATATTGCCAGTTACTTAAAATATGATACAAGATTTGCTGATGTCAGAGTAGAGTCTGTTATAAAGGGTTCGGGCTGGTCAAAAAAATGGAAAAAACCAGATATATCTGCAACCCTTGACGGTCGAAAAGTTGTTTTTGAAATACAACTTTCGACAACCTTTCTTGATGTTATTGTAAAGCGCGAAATGTTTTACAAAGATGAGGGGATTTCAATATTTTGGATATTTAGTGATCTGTCTCCTGAATCATCTCGTGCTACAGAGAAAGATGTTTTCTTCAATAACAAAACTAATGCACTTTCTATTGATAAAGACTCTATAGCTAGATCATTGGATTCTGGAGAGATAGTTTTTAAAGGCTTTTATAAAAAACCAGTATTTGACGTAACAACAAATAAAATACAAGAAGTTTGGGACTCAAAGCTGGTTGGTTTTGATGATATTAAATTCGACTCTGTTTCTCACAAGCCATATTTTGTTTCTTTTTCTGAACTTAACGAAAAAGCACAAAAAGATAAGGAAGCGGAAAAGATTAGACTGCCTTTGAAAGAATTTAAGAGGCTGATTTTTGATAAAGATCAGCCTTATACAGCTAGAACCAGCTGCGCTAAATCTCTTCATAAAGTAGGCTTGTATAATGGTATGGATATTTATAGTGATTTATTGAATCTAAGCAAAGCACTAATGTCTATCAAAGATGGAGTTGTTCACTTCCAGAACCAGAAAGATAAATGGGCATGGTTAGTAAACTATGTCTGGCAACATCATAAATGCTATTGGCTTGTTCTTTTATATGTTGTGGACACATACGGAAGAGCAGATATGGTATTCAATCCAGCTAATAATAAGCTGCAAGAAAAAAGAAAAGCATTTAAGAACGGTTTTAAAAGAGACCCTGAATTTAATCAGAAAACTGAATACTACCCTCTATTTTCAGCAATGTTTCCAGAGATTGGAGACAAACTTAAAAAGTTGATGTGATAGCTATGCAAAGGGATTATAAAGATGCAAAAAAATGATTTACTCAGATATCACCCTGAGCGTTATAGACAAACAAGGCCATTTGCCAAAAGGGTTTTGTCTGCCTATCACCGTATAAATGGATTAAATCCACCTAAAGGCGAATATCTTGAATCTGTTACAAACATGATTATAAATTCCTATAACATGGAACTAGATACTATCGAGAGAACCAAAAGACCAACTGATATAAAATGGTTAATGAAAGAGCCATCAATTGCATCGTACTACAGCTCATTTTGTAGCTATGGCAGAAATATTTTTCACCTTAGTGATGAAATAATTGAAGAGTTCTTACAGACAGATGTAGGCTCAATTCCATTGGATGCTGTTGATTTTCCTTATGAGTGCTTTTATATAAGTTTTGGAACGGTTAATACTCTAAAGCTTTCTGGTGATGGATCTCATGTCGATGGTGCTTATGTATTTGCTCACAACAACTTCCCATTGCAAGTAGTGTTGACAACCAAAAAAGAAGGCTGGAACTACGCCAATAAACAAGAGTGGATATTCAATAGAGACAAATATTATTACATGCCATTAGACAGCTCTGACACAACTAAAACATTTGAGCTGTTAGTTGAAAAGGCATTGCAAGACCAGCTTGAAGCAAATAAAGAGGATAATTCAATTCCAGAAACTGGAATTCATCAACTTTCTGGTGGTCTAGAAGTAGGTGTTATAAACAAAAACAAAGAATCATCTAAAAAAGAAAGAGATGATATTCTATCTGGATTTGATGTATTCAAAAACGCACTGAATATCATAATCAACACAATATGCTACACCTCAAGATATTCTGATGATATTGTAGAGCAATGGCCTGAGAAAACTCCAAAAGCATTGCTAGATAAACTAAATAATGCGGGAAATAGAAAAAAAAGCAGAAAGCAAAATCGCAGTTAATTTCTATGGGGTATACCAAACTGAAATTATGTGGGTTGAATTTAAAGAAGCAATCAACAGAGCACATTGACAAAAACAGTATCAGACCTCATTGGCGGCGAGGACACTGGAGACAGCAGCCATACGGTGAAGAACTAAAAAAGAAAAAAATCATCTGGATTCGACCTACGCTTGTCAGCCAAGACAAGGGGAGTCCCGAAACAGGTCACATTTACCAAGTATCCGATAGTAACCACACTGTTGAAGATTCACGTGAAGTGACGGAAGCCTGACAAAATTGGTTCGGGGGTACATGAAGTGCTCCCTTTCTCTAACTTTACACCCCAAGGCGCACAAGGGGTAAAGCCTCTTAGCGTACGATTTTTTCCTTTCTATGGCGTGACCCCTTGTACTAATGCCGGCATAGCTTATGGCAATGAATTTTCATCGCATTCTTTACGACGCGGGGTTGCGCACCTGATGGTTGAAAAAGGTGGCGATATACCAATGCTGATGGAGCATATCGGTTGGAAAAGTGAACAAGTAGCGGCTGAGTACGTGAAAGATGTTCGAAGTCGGTCAGCCGATTTGCTCGTAGCCATTACAGGGACATCTGACAAGAAGGAGGTGAAGAAAATAGAAAGTGATTGAGTTCTATTTGGCAACTGTGCAACCGTGCAACCGCATAGTATGGGGGTTATTATGGTATACGGCCTGCAAAACCCCTATTCAATCCTTAAGATCATCATTTTGAAAATGATATGAGGTGATAATCGCCAAATATTGGCATTAGAAATCTATGTTTATATACCTTGAATAAAAAGCATCCACCTATATTCTCCTTCATGTATTCGACATTTGTTTGATCGGTATAAATTTTTACTTGTTTCTTATTGTGGGTTACATAAATAACAGCACGACCTCCACGACCTGAGCCTACCCTTGATTTGTCAACACATGCTGTTAAATTGCTAACAAACTGCTTTGAAATATTATTTTTTAAAAAAATATCTATCCAAAAAAATGAAAGGATAAACATGATAATACTTAGCCTTTTTATCATCATCCTTCTCGTATACTTTCTTGTTTTAACCTAAGTAGCGGACTCAAGAAATATTCTATTAGCCTGCGCTATCCCGTTTTTATTTCCACGGCAACACTCTTTCCAGGAGCCAGCTTCACCTGCCGATTATCTGCCTGCATCCAGTCCTGGTCAATATATTCTTTCTGGCCTTCCCCCTGTGTCAGCATAGTTGTCGCCTCTTCTGATTTATCTTCTAAAGACAGGGGGCGGTCAGTGAGCATTCAATGACTCGTTATTCAGAAGAGTTAAAGGCATCCGTCGTGCAAAAGATGATGCCTCCCAATAATGTACCTGTTGCCCAGTTAGCCCGTGAGACAGGGATCACTGAGGCAACCCTGTACACTTGGCGGAAAAAGACAAGAGCGCAAGGAGTGCCTGTTCCTGGTGATGGTTTAAATCCTGAACAGTGGCGTTCAGAAGATAAGTTCGCTGTCGTGCTTGAGACAGCGGTGTTGAATGAAGCAGAACTATCTGAGTACTGTCGTAAAAAAGGCTTGTTTCCAGAGCAGGTTGCCCAGTGGAAGCAAGCCTGCCTAACAGCCAATGCTGAGGCAGCTGAGCAGCGCAAACAATTGGCAGAAGAGCGCAAGCAGGATAAGAAAAAAATCAAGGTTCTGGAAGGTGAGCTGAACCGCAAAGACAAGGCCCTGGCTGAAACGGCTGCTTTGCTGGTACTGGCAAAAAAGGCCCGCGCGATCTGGGGGGAACGCGAGGACGACTGATTAGCCACCCAGATCGCAGGGAAGCTGTAAGACTCATTGATCAGGCCAGAGCCGCAGGGGCAAGGCAATCTGCGGCCTGCAAAATACTTGGACTTTCTGAGCGCACTTACCAACGCTGGAAGCAGGAGAAGACCGTGAAGGTTGACCAGAGAAAAAATGCTGACAGACCCGCACCGGCTAACAAGCTGACTGAGGCAGAATGCCAGGCCATTCTGAAGGTCTGTAATGAGCCTCGATTCCAGAGTCTGCCACCCAGCCAGATCGTGCCGGCATTACTGGATGAGGGGCATTATATTGCCTCTGTATCCTCCTATTACCGTGTATTAAAGGCTGCGAACCAGCAGCTGCGTATTCTGGTCAAAATGAACGGTGATTCTGGAAAGCGTGAACACCTCCGCTTTCCTAAACATTGCCCACCTCTATTTTTAGCCTGAGTGTTCACGCTCTTCCAGTTTTGCCCTGATTTTTCTCATAGACTCTCCCTTGAGTTTCAGCCGGTGGGCGTTATGTGTCAGTCGATCCAGAATCGCGTCTGCCAAAGTCGCATCACCAATGCTGTCATGCCATTTCGACACCGGAAGCTGGCTGGTCACTATCGTGGAGCTCTGATTGTGGCGGTCATCCATGATCTCCAGCAAGTCATTGCGCTGGCTCTGGCTCAATGGTTCCAGACCCCAGTCATCCAGTATCAGCAGATCGACTTTTGCCAGCTGTTTAAGTTGCTTGCTGTAACTGCCGTCACCATGGCCAATGGTCATCGCTTCCAGCAGCCTGGAAGTCCGGAAGTACCGTACGCTATAGCCTTTCAGGCAGGCTCCATGCCCAAAGGCACAGCCCAGCCAGCTTTTACCCGTGCCGCAGGGGCCGGTAATTAACAGGTTTTGTTTTCGGTTCAGCCAGTCGCAAGTGACCAGTGTCGCCATCTGCGCTTTCGTAATGCCTCTGGGCTGCTCATAATCAATGTCCTCCAGCGTGGCAGCCAGTTTGAACCGGGCTGCCCTGAGCAGGCGAGCCAGCCGTTTGTTGCTACGGTCAGCGTCCTCCTGATCAATAAGCAATGCCAGTCGTTCTTCAAAGCCAAGCTCCTCATAAGTGCCGGGCTGTTCCCGCTGCAGATTGAGGGCATCAGCCATACCGTTCAGTCGCAGGCCACGCAGGCGTGCCAGGGTTTGATTGGTCATGGTGGTACTCCTCAGTGGTAAAAGCCTGAGCCACGAATATTCTCATGGCTGATGGTCACACGCTCAGCGCTACTGTTCTGCGCTGGCTCCAGGGGCACTTTATCCAGACCCGACTGGAGTATGGAGCGAACACTGGCGACCCGGTGGCCGCCGGTTTTAATGGCCCGGCCGCAGGCGGCATTAAGGCGGTCTGCCCCGTAGTCCCGCTCAAGATTGAGCAGGCCAAGGCAGGCGCGATAGGCCTGTTCGGGATGCTGCTTGCTATCGAGCAGTTTCTGGGTAAACCGCTGCACTTCAGGCCCAAGGTCTTTGGCCCAGCTCAACAGACGACCTGGTGTCCACTGCTGTTGCTTGCGGTGCCGTTCGGGCATGTGCTCTGGTTTGGTGGTGAAGCCACCCACTTCCTGCCATTTCCGTGGATGACTGGTGACAGGTTTTCCCTTGTAGAATACCTGCACTGTTTGCTGCGTGACGCGTAGCTCAACCTGTTCCCGAACCAGCTGGTGTGGAACCGAGTAATAATGACTGGCGTACTGCACGTGATAATCGATGTTGACCCGGGCTATCTTGAACTCAATATGCTCAAATGGCTGTACGGGCAGCGGCATCAACGCCGGTTTGTCCAGCTGCTCAAACAGGCTGCGACGACAGCCCGGCTGTTGCTTGAACGGCCGGTTATTCAGATCCTCAAGCAGCTGTTTTATCGCCTGGTTCAATTCAGATAACGAGAAGAATGTCGTATGACGCAGGCGCATTAAAATCCAGCGCTCCACCAGTTGCACACCGACTTCTGCCTTGGCCTTGTCTTTTGGCTTGTAAGGACGGGCAGGCATGACAGAGCAGCCGAAGTGTTCAGCCATGTGCAGGTAGCTGCGGTTGATGTCCGGGTCGTAGCGGCAGGCCTTGGTGACAGCACTTCTCAGGTTGTCCGGAACCAGCATCTGCGGAACGCCACCGAAGTAATTGAAGGCACGAATCTGGGAGCCGAGGAAGTTCACAATTGATTGTGTCCACGAGGCCTCGGCATAGGTGTAACTGGAAGCGCCCAGAACCGCGACAAAAATCTGCGCAGGTGCGGTATCGCCGGTGTTTCGGTCAACGATGGTGACGGTGAGACCTGCATAGTCTACGAACATTTTCTCGCCACCCCGGTGCAGCTGTCGCATGGAGCGTTTCTGCTTTTTGCACCATTCGCAATACAGGTGGCAGAACTGAGGATAGCTGTAGTGATTATGAGGGTAGGCCTCACAATACTCTTCCCAGGTCAGCTGCTTGGTCATACCCTTGCGTTTGAGTTCATTATGAATCTCAATCCAGTCAGGGCTAACCAGCCCCAGTTGGCTGCGGCTGGCTGTATCAGGCGACAACTGGTTAATTAAAGCAGTGTCGTCCATGTCGGCGGGGAGAGGCCATTTAAGGCCGGACCGTTCGAACAGGCTCAGGTATTTGGTGACTGCCCCGGTGCTGACCCGAATACTGGCGGATATCTGCCGAATAGTCAGTTGACAGCTGAAACGAAGACGCAGGATTTCTCTGATTTTGCGCATTGATAATCTCACTTCTTTAGCCATGGCCGTCTCTCCGGGTTTTAGTGGAATAAGGGAGAGCGGCACAATTTGAATGAAATCAATGCTTAAGAGAGGGATTTCAGCCTTTTACAGGATTAATTCTGGTACTGTGAACAGGTTTTCTGGAAGTGTGAACGCATTTTCTGGAAATAGGCGAAAATTGTTCACGCTTCGGCAGAATCAGTGTTCACGGAAAACCAGAAAACGTGTTCACGCTTCTCCAGAATGAGCGTTCACGGGAGGCCAGAATATGCAGCAGCATCGACGCGGCAGGGCAAGCGCTTCCGGAGGCCGTAAACCATCGTCGTATGTGGCTACAAAGCCAAATCAGGTGTGGACCTGGGACATAACTTATCTGCGCTCAAATATCAGAGGTGAATACTACTACCTGTACATGGTCGAAGATATTTTCAGTCGTATGATTGTGGCCTGGGAGATTCATGAGGCTGAATCCGCCGACTACGCTGCCGGGATGATCAGCAAGGCCTGCCTCAAGCATGGCATTAGCCTGCAAGATCAACCTCTGGTTCTGCACTCGGACAATGGTAGTCCGATGAAAGGAGCTAATATGCTGTCTACCTTGCAGCGTCTGGGGATCGTGCCCTCATTCAGCAGGCCAAGGGTTAGCAATGACAATCCGTTCTCAGAGTCAACGTTCAGAACGATGAAATACCGGCCCGATTACCCGTCAAAGCCTTTTGCCAGCTTGGTCGAAGCAAGGAAGTGGACTTCGGATTTTGTTGCCTGGTACAACACAGAACACAAGCACAGCAGCCTGAAATTTGTTACACCAGCCCAAAGGCATTATGGGCAAGCTGAAGAGCTTCTGGAGCAACGTAAAAAGCTGATGGAGCAAGCAAAAATGAAGACCCCTGAAAGATGGGGGCAAAGAGCAACCCGTGACTGGTCACTGCCAAATGAGGTCTGGTTGAATCCTGATCGACCTGAGGCGGGTAATGAGACCAGTATCAAGGAAGTGGCGTGAGGTGGAGGCGACATCTTTGTTGACAAACACCGCCTTTCGGGGAAAAAGAGCCCGGGGTTTGAAGCCCACTCGTGAGAAAAGTTGCTGTAGAAGCTGAATCTTTCAGGTTGAGGTCATAAATTTACTGGAAATAGTGTCCAGAAAAGTTTAGACCAACCCAATTCTGACGGTTTTAGGCTTCCTGCTTGATGTAAGCTGGAAGTATGCCCAATCTGGGCAGCTCACTAATATCAAGGGCTTTCGGCTTATAGCAACCTTTCGTTCCGATGGAACTCGTACCTCTAATGCGGACTGTAGCCTTACTGTTGCAGGATAATATGACTTTTCAGTATGGATTTAACTAACACTAAGCGCCCATTCCCTCCATAAGTTCACTCACGCACTGATCACTGTAAGTGAACCCAGCAAAAGCAACCGTACAACCGTGAAACCGCCTAATCAATAAGTATATTTTTCAATGATGTCCAGTTGCTTCGCCAACTGGGAAGAGCGCATATTGCGCCGGATGAGTGCAGTGCGTAATCGCCCTCTCGGGCTGTGGCCTGTGTGTAGGTACGTGGCCCGTAACCGTGACAAATCTTCATAAAATCATGCTAACCGCCTGTTTCTATAGATGTAGCCGCTTGAAAACAAAACCGTCTCTTGTTTTCAAGCAGAAGCGGTTTTGTTTTCAGTTCCCTACACGTACATAGGGCTGGCACCTCCTTCAGGCTCATTTTAGTATTGGAAAATACTCAGTGGTAATCTGGAAACATTATATATTGCCACCTAAGAAAAAATGAAAATGAGTAGCAACCCAAAGAATTTCAATATATCCAACAACCACCAAAACCAGAAAAAAAGCAAGGCTAATCGAAATCCTTGCTTTGATTGTTCCGAATCCGTTTGTCATTTTAAAGGTCAAAAAAGTCCCAATAAATGGCATAGCAGCTATTAATAACATCATGTCATTTATGAACGATTTTTGTTTATTCATTATGAATACAAACAGTAAATCCAAAACGCAGAGGTAAATCAAAAAGGCAAGCGCCAAAAATACATTGCCTAAAATAATTTTCCGATTAATAATCATGCAGTTTATATCTAATTATTTAGTTACAAAGAAGTCCACGCCTTGTCATTCGGCAATACGGTTGTATTCATTGATTAATGCGTCCATAAAGTCCTGACAGTTGTTTGTAATCATGTTATATCCATCCTGCCAATCATCAGCGATGTTTTCCTGTGCTTGTCGCATCGTGCTGTCATCATAGCTTTCGTCACTGCATAGGTATTGATCGGCTTTTTCGCGGTCATCAAATAAACCACTCCCGGTAAAACCAATATTGTCGCCAGTTCCATCTTCATAGAATCCGTGTTCATGAAAGATGCCAAGGTTTGTACCTGTAGCCCCCGAACTCATATAGCCAGGAAAAGCTTCAAGCGGGCGACGGCACACCAGAAACAGCCCCAGTGGATCAATGTACTTCAACGGATTGCCGCCCACGTATGCGTAAGTGTTCAACCCACCACGAAGCCCGATCGGATCACTCTGAATATACCGTCCGGTACTGGGGTCATAATCCCTGTAATGGTTGTAATGCAAGCCACTTTCCCGATCATAATACTGCCCTGGAAAGCGCAGCGGTATCGCGACTTTATTTCCATCACCATCCGGATCTTGCTGGGCTTTCTCACTGCCAAAGGCATCACTGTCCCAACGCCAGACAACCCGATGCTCGCTGTCAGTTGCCAATCTCGTTGTATTTAGGTGATCGGCATGAAGGTAATACAGAGACTGGCTTTTTACTTCCCCTTTCCTGTTGTAGCGGGTATGCAGTTGCGCCAGAGGAATGCTCCCCAACCAGATATAATCGCGAGTATCACCTTTATCACTGTTATTTTTCCGACTGTTCTCGCTCAGTAACCAGCCTTCAGGCAAGTAAGCGAAATCTATCACTCGGAACTGGTCTTCTCCGTTGCGGCTGGCAAACTTAGTTTGGCCTATCCGTTGCCCCATAGCATTATAAATATAGGTTGCTTTAAGCCCGCCATCTTTGTAATAGGCCGTTATTCGATTGGTGACATCATACTCGAACCTGCGACGTCCGTAACGATCTTCCAGTAAATTCCCATTAGCATCGTAAGACAGTGGTTGCTGATTAATAGCAACCAGCTGGTTTGCAGCGCTACTGTACTGGTATTTTGTCGTTTCATTGGCATCGCTTGAATGAATTGTTTTCAGTAGCCGGTTACCAACGTCATCGTAGCTATAACGGATAGCATTATCTGCTTGCTGTTCAAGTGTAAGTCGGTTTAATCGGTCATAGTCAAACTGTTGGCTCTTTTTTCCGTCAAGCAGATTTAAAATAGCATTAAGGTTCGTGGTTTCTGAATCGTATTCATTTTCCAGATTTTGGTGATTGCCTACAACCAGACTATTTAATAGCCCCTGTTGATTGAATCTATAGTCAGAAACTAACCCGTTGCCCCAGTTGATTGTCTGAAGTTGCCCAGTATCGAGCTTCCAGAAAATATCTTCCGCTATACTGAAGCGTTGCTCTCCATATTCTGCTGAAATACGCTGCACCCGGCTTAAACCATCATAATCATAAAACACCTTTAAACCGTTGGGGTAAGTCAGCTGATGCAAGCGATCTTTATCATCGTAACGGTATTTTATGACGCTGGTTCTTTGGGCATCTCTTAAGCGAGTTTTGACTGATGCCAACTGGCCGTTGTCAGTATATTCATATTTTATGACGCTTTCCCTGCTGCTGATTTTACATAACCTTCCAGCTCCGTGAGTGCAGTCATCGTAGGTATAGACAAATCGTTTTTTCTCTTGATCTTCTTGGCGGTAAGTGACCTTTGTTAAGCGACTCTGGTCGTCGTAACGGTAACGAACCACAATACCATTTTCATGCTGCTCATAGGTTTTGAGTCCTTTATCGGCATAGCGATAACTTGTCTTACCTGTTGAAGGGCTGTAACGGGCGATTTGCTGCCCATCCGAGTTATATTCGTAGCGGGTTTTAATCCCCCTTGGGTCAGTGACAGCAATCACCTGGCCCAGGTTGTTGTATTGAGTAACAATTTTACCACCACGAGCATCAGTTCTTATCTGTTTATTAAAGTCAAAGGTGACATTCGTTGCTTTTGTTCTAAACAACAGGGTTTGTTGATAACCTTCAGAGTAAATCCTTTTGATTTCTTTAGAAATTATCCGTTTGTCTCTTATGTACTGGCCGTCATTGGTGAGGAGCTGAGATTGACCATTTTTAACCAGAAGCTGGTATCCGTTTTCCCAGAATCCAAGTGCTTTAAAATTGCTATTACTTGCATAAGCAGATGTTAGCTGAATAGTTAGTGCTATTAAAGCCACAAAACTTCGCCATAAAAAAATACGGTACATTATGAATGTCCTAATGAGATTATTCTTGAAACAAGAATCTATAGAGAATGTTTCAGCTGATTTTAGAAGACATTAACAGTGTCAATTGTGCCTCATACTTTTGGCCATAGGAAACCGGATTAACATCCTTAATGAAGCCTTCTCTTTGATGTTGTGCAAAAGCTATGTCGGATAGAGTCTTTGTCTTTATTGTTTTTTCAAGACGTCTTTCCATTGACTTAATAAGTTGCGTCTGAGAGCCTGACAAGTTAATTCTGGCAATAGAATAAAGACCGTTGTATTTAACAATAACATCAGCTGGATTTAAAAGCTGATTGCCTTTTATGGTATCCGCTGGAATATGGCTTTTAAATACTAAGTCATCATTATTTCTTACTAATTCAATGTCTGCATTGTTACGGTTATAGATGCCTGGAACCTTATCATCAGAAGTAAAGGCATCGCTTAACAAAAAATAAACTTTAGCTCCAACCAGTGGCCTCATAGTCGCATAATCAACAACTTTGACACGATAAGTAACAGGAATGCGATTCTTATCATCGACATAAGCAAGATGATTGTTTCTATTAGCAGCTTTTTCCAGCCTACTAAAAGTACCTTTAAAATCTTCCTTTAATTCAAGCTTTATAAGCTCTGGTGAGTTTTTAACAGATGAAGCAATAGATTTTGATGCAAAAGGAAGTATTCCTATTGCAGCAGTAGTTGATAACAGAAAAGATCTTCTATTTAACATTGTATTAATTCATTTTTTTATAAAACATGTAACAACATAATAAGTGTTACAACTTATCTTCAGCATGAGTTTCTATAGTAACATCAGACTTAGGATATGCGGTACAAAGCAGGACAAAACCATCTCCCATCTGTTCATCATCCAAAAAGGCCTGGTCACTTTGGTCGACTGTACCAGACTTAATTTTGCCAACACACGAGCTACAAGAGCCTGCACGACAGCTGTAAGGGAGATTTATTAATTTTTTTTCAGCTTGATCTAATATATAAACATCTTCTGGACAACGAAAAGTTTCCTCACCATCTGGCCCTTGGAGAGTAACTCTATTACCTTCTTCTAAATCACAATACATATATAGAACACTTCTTCGAAACAATGAATCTTGGGTAGTCACCCCAGAATAGAGTGCGAGTAAATAGTACTCACTATCTTAAAGTATGTATAAATAATAATCATTGCTATTTGGATTTGTTTGACTTGAGTCAATAAATACAGCAATTCCCGACTTCATTTTTGCACCAGTCGTGAGCCTCACGGATAACCTTCCGGTCGAAAATATATTGTCCGTTCTCATTTATAAAGAACATATCAGGCTAAGTTCCTGTTAGCAGTTGGAAGCACCAATGTTCCGCAATTCTTCTGACGAATTGGTCAGTATTTAACTTGGGGGTCGGCCTGCAAAAGCAATGAATATAGAGCAAATAGTGTGTTATTTCGCTAGTTTCTGGCGGTATGGCACGAGTATCAAGGCTTTCGGAAGTACACGCCAAATCACATAGCGAATTTGAAAGGTGTAATTTGAGTCGTTCTCCTGAAGCCTTTGGTCATCAAGATATTCATTAGATGAATGCCTTTAAAAAATCGGTTTCTATGCTGTGAAGTACATAGAATATGGTGCTTTATATTTACTGCTTTTACGTCAGAAAATGACGCTAAGTACTTGATTTTCCTTGTGACCTAATGATTTTGCAGCGATACTGTCGTGTATGTCCGAATTGCTTATCTTTTCTCAATTTCCAACGTATCGAGAGTGTTGGGTATTCCGGAGCCATCCGGCCACCGATTCCGGTAACATCCGGCCACCCATTCCGTTAGTATCCGGCCACTGATTCCGGTACATCCGGCCACCCCCTTTCCGACCAGTGGCGCAGTCCCATAATTCATCGCTACCCTCAAACTTGAGACCTCCTCAAGGACGAGTGGATAGCATCATGAAGAGACTGCCCATGCGCAAAATTCGTGAAGTACTCAGGCTCAAATTCGAGCACCAGCTCAGCATCCGGAAGATTGCCAGTAGCTGCAATGTTTCCAGAGCAACCGTCAGTGATTACCTTAACCGGTTTGCTGCCTCCGGACTGGAATGGCCTTTATCGTCTAATCTGGATGAGACGACACTGGATCAACAACTGTTTCCCGTTCAGCCACCTGCCTCAAAACGACAACTGGCCTTGCCAGCCTGGAGCGAAATTCATCAGGAACTTCGCAAGCCCGGTGTCACCCTGATGGTGCTCTGGCAGGAATACAAGACCAATCATCCTGACGGCTATCAGTACAGTTGGTTCAGTGACCGCTACAGAGAGTGGCGAACGCATCTTGATGTTGTTATGCGGCAAAATCATATTGCAGGCGACAAA
Organism: Endozoicomonas euniceicola; assembly: GCF_025562755.1. Taxonomy (GTDB): domain Bacteria; phylum Pseudomonadota; class Gammaproteobacteria; order Pseudomonadales; family Endozoicomonadaceae; genus Endozoicomonas_A; species Endozoicomonas_A euniceicola. Next base: position 6,021,078 of record NZ_CP103300.1, on the reverse strand, counting down.
CTATTCATCGATTACGCCGGTCAGACGGTTTCTGTCGTTAATCAGAACACAGGCGAAGTTCAGCAGGCGCAGGTGTTTATTGCGACGCTTGGTGCCTCCAGTTACACCTATGCAGAAGCCACATTATCTCAGTCTTTGCCAGACTGGATAGGCTCTCACGTGCGTACCTTTGAATACCTGGGTGGAGTACCCAATAACCTGGTGCCGGATAACCTGAAGAGCGGTGTGAAGCATCCTCATCGTTATGAGCCTGAGATCAATCCCACTTATCAGGACCTGGCTGAACATTATAATGTCGCTGTCGTACCCGCCCGGGTTCGATCACCCAAAGATAAAGGTAAGGTCGAGTCTGCTGTCCAAATAGTTGAACGGTGGATACTGGCGCGTTTACGTCACCAGACATTCTTCTCTCTGGCTTCACTCAATGAGGCTATCGCAAGGTCACTGACAGGACTGAATAACGAACCGTTCCAGAAGCTCACCGGTAGCCGTCGTTCATTGTTTGATTCTCTCGATAAGCCTGCACTACGCCCACTGCCTGAAACGCGTTATCAATACGCAGAATGGAAGGAGGCACGAGTACATATTGACTACCACGTAGAGGTCGACAAACACTACTACTCAGTCCCTTATCAGCTGGTCAAAAAGCAATTAAGTGTACGCATGACCAGTCAGACGATTGAGTGCTTCCATAAGGGGCAAAGAGTCGCCAGCCACCGCCGTTCGCAGCATAAGGGCAGGCATACTACTCAAGCCAGCCACATGCCGGAAAAGCACCGTAAATATGCCGAGTGGACACCAGAGCGAATGCAAAGCTGGGCGAGACAAATCGGACCTGAAACCGCAGCTGTTATCCAGCGAGTCCTTGCAACACGGCGTTATCCTGAACAGAGTTACCGAAGTTGTCAGGGCATCATTCGTTTAGCCAAAGGCTACGGTAATGACCGGCTTGAAAACGCCTGTCGTCGTGCACTTTATGCAGACACCTGCACTTACCGGAGCATAGAGTCAATCCTGAAGCACAATCTCGATCAGCAACCGCTTCCGGAACTGGAGCCAGAGACGGTGTTGCCTGATGAGCACGAGAACCTTCGGGGTTCAGGCTACTTTAACTAATGACGATAGGAGAATAAAAATGTTAATGAACCCTACGATGGAAAAGCTTCAGGCTCTGAAGCTTACCGGTATGCTCGAAGCATTGGGTGAGCAGCTGAAGAGTCCGGATATAGAGCAATTGTCCTTTGATGAGCGACTCGGCTTAATGATTGACCGTGAAGTGACCGCAAGGGATAACCGGCGTTTAAAAACAAGGCTTAAAAAAGCACGACTACGTCATGATGCCTGCATGGAAGACATAGACTATCGTCACCCCAGAGGCCTTAGACGAGACAAGATGCAGCAGTTGCTATCCAGCCACTGGATACGGGAGCATCAGAACGTGATCATTACAGGGCCGACAGGTGTGGGAAAAACCTGGCTAGCCTGTGCAATGGCACAAAAGGCCTGCCGGGATGGGTACACAGTGCAGTACCTCAGGCTGCCGAGATTACTGCAAGATCTGAACCTGGCAAGGGCTGACGGTCGCTATGTGAAACTGATGACAGCACTGGCAAAAACTGACCTTCTTCTTTTAGACGACTGGGGTCTATCACCTCTGACAGAAAGCCAACGACGTGACCTGTTGGAAATAGTAGAAGACCGGCACAATGTAAAAAGCACCCTGGTCACCAGTCAGATGCCGGTAGATCACTGGCATGAATTGATCGGTGATCCAACACTGGCAGATGCCATTCTGGACAGGCTGATTCACAACGCTCACCGGGTGCCACTTAAGGGTGACTCCCTGCGCAAGAAACATTCAAAACTGGCAAAGTCAGAACTTACGTCCTAAGCTGCTATCCGATGCGTCGCTGCGCTCCGAAGAGGGGTGGCCGGATACACTGGAACAGGTGGCCGGATGTTACCGGAATGGGTGGCCGAATGCGCTGGAATACCCAAGTGTTGCTGAACTGACTGATAGCTTCATGAATAAAGGGTTTCAGGTTATCAAAAACCATTCTCAATTCACTACGCACAGATGGGTTTTGGAAAAAATCTGACGTAAAAGCAATGAATATAGAGCAAATAGTGTGTTATTTCGCTAGTTTCTGGCGGTATGGCACGAGTATCAAGGCTTTCGGAAGTACACGCCAAATCACATAGCGAATTTGAAAGGTGTAATTTGAGTCGTTCTCCTGAAGCCTTTGGTCATCAAGATATTCATTAGATGAATGCCTTTAAAAAATCGGTTTCTATGCTGTGAAGTACATAGAATATGGTGCTTTATATTTAGCAATTTTGCAGGCCGGATACCTAAACCTTGTTGTTGCTGCGATCATCCTGTGGAACACGATTCACCTCGAAGAAGCGATTGCTGAAGTGAAAAAACGCAAAGAGATTCCAGATAAATATTTGAGCTACTTGTCCCCTCTGGGGTGGGATCACATCAGTTTGACGGGGGATTACATCTGGAGACTGAAGTCCTAAAAAATGGAGATTTATAGTGGACTTTGCTCTAGCCTAATCCTATGAATACCAAGGGATTGAGCCTCTTAGCGTACGATTTTTTCCTTTCTATGGCGTGATCCCTTTACTGGTCTGGTATGAATCGTCATGGTGCTATTGCAGGTATCATTGTGGGTGGAGTGACAATTGTCGTATGGAAACAGTTGACCGGGGGTATTTTTGATATTTACGAAATTGTCCCCGGATTCATCCTATCGACAATTGCCATCATAGCCGTAAGCTCTGTGACAAATGGACCGGATCAAGCGGTTCGTGATCAACATAAAACGTTTGAGAAGAACCTTGTTGAGTTAGACTAACTTTCTCAGGACAGCGCCACTCGGCGCTGTTCCGATACGCATGGTGGTGACACAGAGTTTTTTATTTATTTTCATGTTAAAAACCAACAACAATATTGAACAGCAATCAACATGTCCTATAGTTAACTCACCTTATTACCTGCTCATCAGGAACCGGCTTTCTTCTCCTCAGGGTAAAGCCAGTGACGATAATGATGAAAAGGTTGTTCGGCCACACAGGTTAGAGTGTCTGCTGACCCGGCAGATCAGACATTCGTAGCAGTGTGGTTTTTCCGGAGATTGGCTGAAAGGTTTGTATCGTCCGATACGCTTGAAGGCTGACAGCGAAAGCTGATTTTCTATAGGGTTACGGTGTCCACCGTCCCTTCCTTCCTGTCACTTCGGTGACTTTCCTATCGACGTATAGGTTCTCTGACAAGCTACCACTTGTCTGATGAATCGTACGTTTTCTGCATGGCAGAACCTCTCTGTCATGCAGGGAAGTTCTGCCTTTTTGTTTTAAGGAGAACTTCTATGGTTACCGCTAATAGTGTGCATGAAAGTGCTAATGATCTTGTGGCTCGTTTTGCGGAGCGTTATGGCTTTGGTGAAGATGAGTTGCTGAATACGTTGGCGCAGACTGCGTTCAGACAGCAAAACGGATCGCTTCCAACCCGGGAGCAACTGATGTCTTTGCTGTCTGTGGCAGACACTTATGGGCTGAATCCCTTCATTCGTCAGATATGGGCGCTATCCGACCGTAGAGGTGGGGTGTTGCCCGTAATTTCCATTGATGGCTGGACGGCAATCATGAATTCCTATCCTCAGAGCGATGGTATGGAGTTCCATTATCCGGACGAGCTGATTGCATTTGATGAGGATATGAGGCAGTGCCATCCGTGGATGGAATGTGTGATTTATCGCAAAGATCGGGAACACCCCATTCGGGTGCGTGAGTATCTCGATGAGCTGTACCGGCCTGCTGTGATAAAGAATGGCAAGAAATTTCCTGGCCCCTGGCAGACCTGTCCAAAGCGCATGCTTCGGCACAAGTCGCAAATTCAGGCAATCAGGATTGCTTATGGACTCAGTGGTTTATTTGAACCGGATGAAGCAGAGCGGATATTGGAAACCCAGATGGGTGAACCAGTACCTGACCTGCGTGAAGCCGAACCAAAAGTAGTTGAGCAAGACAGTGGTAAGGAAAGGGATAAACCACAGCCAGTGTCGTCTGAACCGGATGTTCTGGATGAGGCGTTGGCTGAAATGTCAGGAGAACTACTGCCAGAAAAGGATGTAGCTACTGATGAAGTACCTGAACCCGGCGATCTGGAACCACAAGTGTTGTCGTTTATCGACCAGATTGTGGATCGGGCTAAAGGGACAGGCGCTTTTACCGCCGCTCAGGGTTTTGCCCAGGAGCGGTTTAAGGACGATGGCAATGCCCTGAACTACTGCCTGTTCCGGCTGGATGAAGCACAGGCGGCTTCAGTACCACCGGCTTCTGTTGCATGAGGCTGACCTTATGAAAACGGTCAATCTTGAGCAACGGTCGCAGGGGTGGCTGGACTGGCGTCGTGGAGGTATTACCGCCAGTGATGCTGCTGTGATCTTAGGGCAATCGTCTTATAAATCACGTTGGCAGCTTTGGGCAGAGAAGTCCGGGCTCCTGGAAGAGCCGGATTTGTCGTCTAACCCTCATGTCCAGCGAGGCATTGAAGATGAAGACGATGCCCGGAATCTGATGGAACAGGCTTTAGGTGATGCACCTCTTTTGCCGGTTTGCGGCGAGTGGGAGCAGAACCCGAGGCTGCGTGCCAGCTTTGACGGTATCACCAAAGATGGTATTCCGGTAGAGCTGAAAGCGCCGTGCCAGAAGGTTTATCAGGAAGTGAAGACGTTGAAGGATCAGTCGGAAGGCTATCGTCGTGCATTGGTGCAGGTGCAGTTCCAGATGCTGGTTGCGGATGCAGCCAAAGCCTGGCTCTGCTTTTACCATAAAGGCATGCCGATTCTGCCGGTCTGTATCAACAGGGATGAGAACCTGATTCAACCGTTGCAGCAGGAAGCGGAAGCGTTCTGGCAGCGGGTGGAACAAGGGGATGAGCCGGACAAAGACCCGAATCTGGATGTATTTGTGCCACAAGGTCTGTCAGAACAGGCGCAATGGCACAAGCTGGCAGCGATTTATCGCCGTCGTCAGTTACATCTGGATGAGCTAAAGGAAGAGCTAAACCACGGAAAGTCTCAGCAGAAGCTGATGCAGCATGAGTTGCAGAAGTTGATGGGTGCTTTTCGGGTGGCTGAGTCCGATGGCTTGCGAATCTGCCGCAGTGATTGCGCCGGTTCCGTGGACTACCAAAAGGCTTTGGAAGCCTTGTGTCAGCAACACCAGCTGGCGTTACCTGATCTTGATGCTTTCCGCCGTAAGGGCAGGGAGCAGGTGAGGGTGACCCTGCTGGACAAAGGAATGAACGACAGTGAGTCAGAATTGAATGGAGCAGGCAACGAGCTGTTGGTGCGTAACCCAACCGTGAGTCACCAGAGCTTCTATTTCTGATTCAACATTTACTTAACCCGGGTGGGGCAGTGATCTTCTCCATCCGGGGAGGGTTCCTGCCCTTTTTTTATTTTAAGAAGTGGCAGGAAATTAACGATGGAAACTGAGGTTCAGGCTATGCCAGCGGCTTTACAGCCTGCTTTTTATGAACTGAATGAAACCTTTGACCTGGATACGAATCAACTCATCCTGCTCGAAGGTTTTCAGGATTGCGGGCATCCGGCAGTACCGACTGTTCAGCCTTATGTGTTTGACAGAGACCGGCTGCGGAAGTTGCTGGCGTTTCTCGATAATCCTGAAGGTGACGGCTTGTACCTCACTGGCCCGACAGGTTGCGGCAAAACCAGTCTGGTGGTTCAGGCGGCTGCAAGGTTGCACTGGCCTACACAGATGGTCCCTGTTCACGGAAGAATGGAACTGGATGATCTTCTGGGTCAGAAAGTTCTTGATAAGGGTGCAACACCTTTTCAGTACGGGGCATTGAGCACTGCGGTTAAGGAAGGTCATATCCTTATCATGGATGAAATGGATGTGGCCGATCCCGCAGAGCTGGCCGGATTGTACGATCTGCTGGACGGTGCGCCTCTGGTATTGGCTCAGAACGGCGGAGAAATCATTCCGGTGCATCCAAGGTTTCGGTTTGTTGCCACGGGTAACAGTGCCGGAGCAGGTGATGGCAGTGGTTTGTATCAGGGTGTTCTGCGACAGTCACTGGCCTGGTTAGACCGCTTCCGTTGTATCGAAGTGGACTATCCCGATGAGTTCACCGAGATAATGATTCTGGATCAGGTAGTGCCAGACCTTCCAACCATCGTCAGGGAAAAGATGGTGAAGCTCGCTAACGAGGTTCGTCGTCTGTTCACTGGTGATGCCCATGGAAGAGGGGAAGGGGAGTCACAGCTTAGTGTTACGTTGTCCACTCGTGGGCTGGTGCGCTGGGCAAGGTTATCTCTGAGGTTTCAGGGTGCGCCCCGAGTGTTTGAATACGCCCTGGAGCAAGCTCTGACCGCCAGAGTGGAACCAGCAGAACGGCAGGCGATTCATCGGATTGCCAGTGATGTGTTTGGCGAATTGTGGGAAGGAGGTCATGAATCATGAGTACAACTCATACCACAGTGACGCAAATACTCGATCAAATGTCCGTAATTGCTTTGGACTGTTCCATCTGGTCAGGCGCTCGCCGTCTGAAACCGGAAGACCTGGTTCTGGGCAAAGGAGGGCAACTGCCGTCTGATGAAGTGGTGTCGCTGGGCAGCAAGAAACTGTGCAAGCGGGAAGTGCTGAAGCCGTTCCATCGTCTGAGGGATCAGGCGTGTCGGTTGTGCGCCAGAGAAGGTGTGCGGTTTCTGGGCGGTTATGCGGTGCCGGATCACTCCATTTCAGGTTTAAGCCTGAAGCTCGATCAGGTGCAGCAGGACTTTAACCAGGAAAAGCAGACCTTTCTGACCAGCTACGACCAGCATATTCAGGAATGGGTCAACGCCCATCCTGATTTTGCAGAAGCTATAAGGAATGCGGTTCCGGATGTTCAGCACGTAGGTCAGCGTTTCCAGTTTGGTTACACGACTTACAAGGTGGTGGCATCGCCTCAGCCGGATAACCTGAATCAACAGGTTGACCAGCTGGGCAATACGCTGCGGGAGGAAATCAGTCGGGATGCTCAGACCTTGTTTGAGCAGACCTTCCGAGGGAAAGAAAAAGTCACTCGTAAAGCCCTGAACCCGATTCTACGGCTCAGGGATAAACTACACGGACTGGCTTTTGTTGATCCCGGAATCTCTCCCATAGTGCAACGGCTGGATGCCGGGTTAGCGCAGTTACCCAACAGCGGTGCGCTGGAAGGTGAGGTGCTGACTCAGCTGATGGAACGTGTGCTGTTGCTCTGTTCAGTGGAACAAATGGAGCGATGTGCAGAAGGGCTGACGGTTATTGATACCTCCAGCAAAGGGAAGCCTGTGAAGACGCAGGATGCTCGATTGCCAGAGGTAAACGACACAGAGCTTCAGGAAGAGCCTGTTATTGAGAAGCCGGTTGTGGTGCCAGAGGAACAAAACACCACAGCCACTTTCTACTTCTAAAGCGTCTTTTTAAAGGACGCTGTCTTTTACGATAAAAAGCCCCGGCGGGACATAGTGCCCGCCTGGGCAGGTGCTATGTCCCTTTCTTCTTTTATATTGATCGAGAGGTATTTGGATATGGCTCCTGTTTTACAGAAAGCACTACCCATTGTTGGCAGTGCATTGGGCAGGAAAATGGGCGTTCGGGTTGAAGTCGCAGGTCGCAGGGCTTGCACCGATGGTGAAAGTATCTGGCTACCCGCCTTTGACCCGCAACGGCCAGAGCAGGAAAAGCTGGCATGGGGTTATTTAAGTCATGAAGCAGCGCATGTTCGTTATACAGATTTCTATCTGGATTACGAAGGCTCTGCTTTACGGCGCAGACTGACCAACCTTTTAGAAGATATTCGCATTGAAAAAGCCATCAGCCGGGAATACCCCGGTGCTGCTTTTTCTCTTGCGGGTGTCGTTCACCAGTTGGTGACTGAAGGTCGCTTAAGTGCGCCGGACAAGAATGACCCGCCTGTGAAGGTGCTAAACGACGCTTTGCTGGTGATCCTGCGTAGTGAAGTTCTGGGTCAGAAGGCTCTGAAGCAGGAAGCTTCTAAAGCCCGCGAAGTGATGAAAGCCTGTTTTCCCAAACAGTTACTGGATTCACTGAATGGGCTGTTAAAACAGGTTCCCGACTTGAGCAGCACCAGGGAAGCCCTGACGTTGGCTGACCAGATTATCGTTTTGTTTCAGAATATCAGCAATGAAAATTCTGACAGCAAAGATTCTGGTGAGGAAGGTTCTGATAAACCGGAGAATTCGTCAGGAGAAAAGGAGAGTGATGCTCAGGAACCTGAAGCACAGGATCAGGAGGATAAAACAAATTCTGTGTCAGGTGGTGAGCCAGAATCCGATTCTGAGGAAGGAAAAGGTGATAATCCTGAACATTCGTGTGGAAGTAGTAACCAGAACGCTTCAGACAATGGCGATGCTTCAGACAAGGCTGATGACCTGTTGCTCCAAAAAGAGAGCCTAAAGCAAATTCTGGAATCTACCGATCAAGACTGGCCGGATGACCTGTTTGAAACGGTCGCCGGAGAGCTGGAGTCATGGAGTTGCGAGCAGTCTTCAGGCCTGTCAGCCATCACCACAACACCAGGAATGGATACGGTGGTGACGACAGATGAAGACAGGCAGGCTGCAAGAGACTTGCTCTGGAAAGTGCAGTCAGAATCCACCCGTTTAGCTGCACAGCTAACCGGGCTGGTTCAGGCAAAAACGCTCACCAGAGATCGCACAGGCAAGAGAGGTACCCGGATAGATGGCAAACGACTGCACAGAATAGCGTTGGATGATGGTCGTCTTTTCAAACGACGAGCAGAGTCCATCACTATCAATGCCACCGTTCATATTTCGCTGGATATTTCTTCTTCCATGACAGTAAGGATGCCGTTGGCAAGGGAAGCGGTTCTGGCACTGGTGTATGCACTGAAGCAGATTAACGGAGTCACTGTTTCAGCGTCGGCTTATCCGGGAACCAGAGAGGATAGAGTCTTTCCTATAGTCACAGTCAAAGAGTCTACCCAAAAGGTAGCGGAAACACTGGCGGCTCTGGACAGTCACGACTCAACACCAATGGCCACCGGATTGTGGCATGCGGTTCACCAAATCTGTCAGGCAAAGGCGGAACGTCGCCTAATTCTGATGATTACGGATGGAGCGCCTGACTGTGAGCATCGCGATGCGGTGGTTGATTTGATCAGCCGCTGTCAGCAGTCAGGGATAGACGTGGCAGGGCTGGGAATCAATGTTCCCTTGGTGAAAGAGCTGTTTCCGAAGAGCCTGATGATCAATCAGTTAAGCCAGTTAAAGTCTTCATTATTTACTTTAACCCGTGACTGGCTAATCCTATGAACTTAAAAGTGTCACTCATTGCATTTTTGCAGTGAGTGGCGTTTTTTTATTGAAATCAGAGTTGTTTATGTTGGAAATTTGCCAGATTGTAGTGTGCTGTATATAAATACAGTGTCACTAGTTTTGAGTGAACCATGCCATAACCCATCATAAACACAATCCGGTACCTCTTTATATTTGTTTCGTATAGGAGGTGAACTATGTCATCAACAAAGATCAAAAGCCGGGCCACGGTCTGGATTAATGGCCGCCAACGGCAAAAAGTCGGTTATTTTATGACTGCTGAAGAAGCTGCTAACTGGAAAGCGAAAACAGAGTCCCAGATGCAGCGTATGAAGCTGCAAAAGGAACTGGTGTCGAAATTAGGTTCTGATCACCCTCAGGTGCAGGTCGGGGTTGATTTACTCCGGTCAGAAGGAAGTCAATGCTGGCGGGTGAATGACTTTTTTGCAGCCCTGGAAGCTGCGAAAAACAATATCTGTCATGTGTTGGGTAATGAATACCCGATGCTGATTGACGGGAATGATCTGAGCAAATTTTTTGAGCACCGGGTAGAGCAGGGTGTCAGCCCGGGAGAGCTGGATATCGAAGCATCACTGCTGAAAATCATCTTTCAGTGGGGTGCAGTGCCACTCCCCCAGAGGGCTAATAAAGTTCAGTGTGCCTATGAACAGGTAATGCGATGCAATGTGCATCAGTTGAAGGCGGAGGACGAGCCCTATAAGCATCAATTTGATGCACCTGCATCAGCAATAGTTGAAACTGATCAAGCTGATAAGGAGGAGTCTGACAAAGACTCAATGATGGATCGGGTTCTGCTTTTGTCAGGACAGGGGCATTCGCAACGAGAAATCGCCAGCCTGCTGAATATCAACCAGTCTACCGTGTCGCGAACATTGAAAAAAAGGGAGAACCAGGGTGATGCATGATGCAATGCATCAGGCCAGAAATACCCAGATACTTGCTTTGTGTACCTGCCAGACCAACGTTCTCTCACAAGGGATCGGAAGAAATCTGATACCTGATGCGGCGTGCATCACCTTGCATCACTCAAACGCGTTTTTGGCACGTTTTTGGCACGTTTTTATGAGCAAATACACACACTTTTACGCACCCAAATGAGGTCGAAAATGAAAAGCTGACTGAAAGGATAAACCGATGAAAACTGTGTCAGACCTTGCTATTACTGGCTTCCTGCCTTTTGTCCAGGCAAAAAGAAACCCGCCGTTCTGGGGGAAGAAGCGACGGGCTAAGACCATTAGGAGTGAAACATATAGGTACACAATCCAAAGTACCAGGGTCAAACTTGTGACCCAGACTGATTGACCGTAGGGGGAAGTCGGCCAAGTCAGCACGGGTAATTATGGTGCAGATTTGCCCTGCGTCCACTTATGTATAAGACCGTTTCAGAATAATCAGCTTTTATGAGTTCAATATCTGGATTATGAAGGGGGGGAATTCCTGTTTTCAGAGATTATATCGGAACCTGTAGCGTGAATGCCTTCTGCGTTAACCTGCTGTAACTCTCTGAGTTTATTGGGTGAAACATAAAATTCTGCTTCTTTTCCTTCCAAAGCACCATGACCGTGCCAGGGCAACAGTTTGTAATCAGAATGGTGGGTATAGTCGAGGAACGGGTATTTAATAATGCGGAAGTAGGGGGAATAGTCAAAATCTCTGGGTGTACACAGTCTTGGGTTACGCTGAAACAGCTGTACACCATTTTGGCTGTCGAGCTTGACCAGGGGGAGTATCGGAAAATGTATAAAGCTAAACGCTTCAGCAATCATGCTGGAGCATACGGTTTTGGTTTCCTGTCCCGGAGAGCTTTCAAACAGACTTGAACGCCAGCGTCTGGGAAGAATTGCGTAAGGAAAGAAGAATCTTGCCAGGTCAAGAATATGCCGGACATCATAATCAAGCCCGAGGCGGCTGACCGCATAATGAATAACCTTTTGGCTGTCACCGTAGCTCAGGCCATTGGGGCGGCAGATGCGCAGATGATCACCTTCGTAGAGGCTTAACGGGTGAACGACAGTGCCATAACCCAGTTCGCTTTCTATAACCAGCTGCTCATCCGGAGAGCCATCGTAAGATTCTTTTATAATTTCCCGAACTCTGTCGTCTTCAATATCGTGCAGGCGACCGATATACAACATGGCGTGGGACCATGGACTTTGGGTAATCTGCTTAATAACGTTGCTGACTCTGGAACGGCCCTCGATCAGTAATACATCACAGGGTTTGACTTCGTGCCGGATGCGTTCAAAATCGCACTGGGGGCTGGTGATGTCGTGTGCTTCCTGCATGAGCCAGTTGGTCAACCAGTTGGCCAGCATTTTTACGAGCTGCATTATCATTCCCTGCCATTGAGCTACTCTCTCAAAGATTAGCATCGGCGGTTTTTATTCATGGGTTAACAAACATTTACGTCCTTCAGGCTTCAATTTGACGTTATAATGACCCTGCTACAACTTCGTGTAAGTTAGCTTGCAGCTTTAAGTCATAAACCCGACAAGCAAAACGATAATGACGGTACAGCTTGTGTCTAAAGATAAACCCACCCCCACATCACTGACAAAAAACCTGCAGTCATTGCAGCAGAAGGGCTTACCCCCGGTGCATGACTGGAACCCTGGCTTTTGCGGTGAAATCGATATGCGCATCTGTGTTGACGGCCATTGGGAATATATGGGGTCACCCATTGGCAGAGAGTCGATGGTACGCCTTTTTTCAACCGTTCTCAGGCATGACGATGATGAGCATTTCTATCTCGTAACACCCGTCGAAAAGGTGCGGATAACCGTTGATGATGTACCTTTTGTGGCAGTTTCTGTAGAAACTGTTGATGAACATCTTGTGTTTACAACGAATGTTGGTGACAAGGTCGTACTTAACCAGGAACACCCTCTAAGGCTGTCGAATGCTGGCGAAGGCGTGCCTTATATTCTGGTCAGGGATCGTCTTGAGGCGCGTATTCACCGTAATGTGTATTACGAGCTGGTCAGCATGGCTAAGCTTCAGCTGGTCAATGGTCAGGAGCAATTATGCATCAATAGTGGTGGACACGACTATTCTCTTGGGCTGGTTGAATAAACGAACAGTTTTTACTGCCATGCAGATACTCTGGATGGCAGCTTGGACGTTCACATATTAGGGTAATTGGGGCCTCCAGTACCCTCCGGTGTTACCCAGGTGATGTTTTGAGCAGGGTCTTTGATATCGCAGGTTTTGCAGTGAACACAGTTTTGGCTGTTAATCTGGAACAGTTTTTTACCGGTCGCTTCATCCTCAATCACTTCGTACACGCCCGCCGGGCAGTAGCGCTGGGCAGGCTCATCAAACAAAGGCAGGTTGCTGGTTATCGGAATATCAGGGTCAGCCAGTTTCAGATGACAGGGCTGGTCTTCTTCGTGATTGGTGTTCGAGAGAAAGACTGAACCCAGACGGTCGAAACTGATGATCCCATCTGGCTTCGGATACTCCAGCTTAGGGCAGTCTGCAGCCGGTTTTAACTGTTTATAATCAGGAACTCTGTCGTGCAATGTAAAAGGCAGCTTACCGCTAAAGATGTTCTGATCAATAAAGGCGAAGGCCGCTCCAAAGATATTGCCAAATTTATGCATGGCCGGGCTGAAGTTACGCTGCTGGCGCAGTTCAATACCGAGCCAGGATTGATCAAACTGATCCTGATAGCTGGTCAGATTTTCCCGACCTTCAGAACCTGCCTGCAGAGCTTTAAACACGGTTTCTGCTGCGAGCAGTCCTGACTTCATGGCGGTATGGCTGCCTTTAATTTTGGCGGAATTCATGGTTCCTGCGTCACAACCGAGTAGTAAACCACCAGGGAATGACATTTTCGGCAGTGACTGCGGGCCGCCTTTCGTCAAAGCCCTGGCTCCATAGGAGACACGCTTGCCGCCGTCCAGGTACTGCCTGATAACCGGGTTTTGCTTATAACGTTGAAACTCTTCAAAAGGGCTGACATGTGGGTTTGAATAACTCAGGTCGGTAATCAGACCCACCACTACCTGATGGTTTTCAATATGGTACAGAAAACCACCGCCCATCGAGCCGCTTTCCTGCAACGGCCAACCTGCCGTATGTACGACAAGTCCTTCCTTGTGCTTATCGGGTTCGATATCCCAGAGCTCTTTTATTCCGATGCCGTAATGTTGTGGGTCTTTGCCATCGTCCAGTTTAAACCGTTCAATTAACTGTTTGCCCAGGTGTCCACGACAACCTTCGGTAAACAGCGTGTATTTGGCATGCAGCTCCATGCCGGGCATATAGCTCTCTTTTTTGTCACCGCTGGCTGCTAACCCCATATCCCCGGTGGCAATACCTTTTACACTGCCGTCCTCATGGTAAAGCACTTCGGAAGCGGCAAATCCGGGGTAGATTTCAGCCCCCATACTTTCGGCCTGTTCGGCCAGCCAGCGGCACAGATTACCGAGGCTGATAATATAGTTGCCTTCATTGTGCATGGTTTTGGGAACAAAGACGTTGGGGATCTTGATACTTTTGTCCGCGTTCCGCAGTACATAAATGTCATCGGCGACCACTGGTGTATTCAGGGGCGCGCCTTTCTCTTTCCAATCCGGAAACAGTTCATTAAGTGCTGTTGGTTCAAAGACGGCACCAGAGAGAATATGGGCACCCACCTCTGAACCCTTTTCAACCACGCAGACGCTGACTTCCTGACCGGACTCCTGTGCCTGCTGCATTAAACGACAGGCAGCAGATAAACCTGAGGGACCAGCACCCACAATGACTACATCAAATGCCATAGATTCGCGTTCCATGGTGATCTCTCCCTCTGTTTGGGCTGATATCTGATTATTATTGTTGTAAAAATTCAAACAGTTGTTTTATTTTGTTACGAAGTATAATCACACATAGCGAGAATATCACCTATAAATACGATGGTTTTTGTGAGTGATACTAAGGTTCACTTTCCCCTGCTGGTAAAGGTGATTAAATGCTTTTTTCGAGATTATACGTTTGAACCCTTATTGACAGACTGGTAGACTCCTCAGTCGCAGAGGCTGTGAACTATGAACGACAAGTGAAGTACATTAGTACGACTCACAGGTTCCGTAGCTCACATCCATTTATTAAGCCATAGACGAATAAAAAGGGAAGGCTGCGAACCCATGAAGATTCTTGTAGCCGTTAAGCGAGTCATCGACTACAACGTTAAGGTCCGCGTTAAGCCGGATCATTCCGATGTTGATCTTACGAATGTCAAGATGGCCATCAACCCGTTCTGTGAAATTGCCGTAGAAGAAGCGGTTCGATTGAAGGAGAAAGGGGTTGCCAGTGAAATTGTAGCGGTTTCTCTGGGTCCAAAAGCGTGCCAGGAGCAGCTGAGAACTGCGCTGGCGCTGGGTGCTGACCGGAGTATTCTGGTTGAAACTGATGAGCCGCTCAGCTCACTGAGCGTTGCCAAACTGTTAAAAGCCATTGCTGATGAAGAGAAGCCAGACCTTGTTATTCTGGGCAAGCAGGCTATCGACAGCGACAATAACCAGACCGGGCAGATGCTGGCAGCATTATCCGGTATGCCACAGGCGACCTTTGCTTCAGAAGTGAATGTAGAGGGTGACAAGGTGACTGTAACCCGGGAAGTTGATGGTGGTTTACAAACACTCGCATTATCACTGCCTGCCGTAGTGACCACAGACCTGCGCTTGAATGAACCTCGCTACGCCGCACTGCCAAATATCATGAAAGCCAAGCGCAAACCTCTGGACGTTAAAACCCCGGAAGCCCTGGGAGTCAGCGTCTCTTCAACCATTACCACTGTGAAAGTCGAACCACCCGCACAACGCAGTGCCGGCATCAAAGTCAGCAGTGTGGATGAGCTGGTAGAAAAACTAAAAAATGAAGCGAAGGTAATCTGATGGCTATTCTCGTTGTTGCAGATCATGATAATGCAGCCCTGGGTGCAGCCACGCTGAACACTCTGGCTGCTGCCGGTGCCATTGCTGCTGATGCGGGTGGAGAGATTCACCTGCTGGTGGCAGGTTCCGGATGCGGTGGCGTGGCAGAAACCGCTGCCGCCGTTGCCGGTGTTGATAAAGTGTTACTGGCTGATAACGGCTGCTATGAAAATCAGCTGGCCGAAAACGTCAGCCTGCTGGTGGCTGAATTAGGCAAGAATTACAGCCATATTCTTATCTCCGCAGGCACAACGGGTAAGAACGTTATGCCCAGAGTAGCCGCACTGCTGGATGTGGACCAGATTTCCGACATCATGCGTGTGGAAAGTGGTGATACTTTTGTACGCCCCATTTATGCCGGTAATGCCATTGCTACTGTTCAGTCTACCGCAGCTGTGAAGGTGATTACGGTCCGTACGACAGGGTTTGACCCTGTGGCTGCTAAAGGCGGCAGTGCCAGTGTTGAAGCGCTGGATATTATCCATGACGCCGGCATCTCCAGTTTTGTCAGCGAAGAGCTGGCGGAGTCAGACCGTCCGGAACTGGCTGCTGCAGAAGTGGTGGTGTCCGGCGGCAGAGGCATGGGGAATGGAGAGAACTTTGAAATTCTCTATAAACTGGCCGACAAGCTCGGAGCTGCGGTGGGAGCTTCCCGTGCTGCGGTTGACGCAGGCTTTGTACCGAATGATATGCAGGTAGGGCAAACAGGCAAAATTGTAGCCCCCAACCTGTATGTTGCTATCGGTATCTCTGGTGCCATACAGCATCTGGCCGGTATGAAAGACTCCAAAGTGATTGTGGCAATCAACAAGGATGAAGATGCGCCTATCTTTCAGGTAGCAGACTATGGTTTGGTAGCAGATCTGTTTGAAGTGGTGCCTGAGCTGGAACAAAAACTATAGAAAAGCGTGCAGGGGGCTCGACAAAGCCCCCTGTTCATCGGATTATCAGGGATAGCCTGTTTGCAAATGTGGAAGGCGAAGCTCTTACAACGAGAATAATATTCTGGAGTTTTCAGTGATTCGCATTCTTATTGTTGATGATCACGATTTGGTACGAACCGGCCTTTCACGTATGCTGGGCGATATGCCAGGTATTGAAGTGGTTGCTGAAGCATCCAGTGGCGAAGAGGCTATTTCAGTCTGCCGAAAAGAGTGTATTGATGTGGTTCTGATGGATGTGAGAATGCCGGGCATTGGCGGCCTTGAAGCAACCCGTAAAATTCATCAGTCAAATCCCGCCATAAAAGTCATTGCTGTCACTATTTGTGATGATCTCCTCTACCCCACCAAGTTAATGGAAGCCGGTGCTTCAGGTTATGTCACCAAAGGCATTAATATCGATGAAATGGTCATAGCGATAAAAGCGGTAGCCAAAGGGCAGCGGTATATCTGTCCCGACATTGCCCAGATGCTGGCACTGAAATCGCTGCAACCCGATAGCGATTCTCCGTTTGATGCTCTTTCAACCAGAGAAATGCAGATTGCACTGATGATTGTTGGTTGTGAAAAGGTGCAGTCGATTTCAGATCAGTTATCACTAAGCCCTAAAACAGTGAATAGCTATCGATACCGAATATTCGAGAAGCTGAATATTTCCAGTGATGTTGAGCTGACGCACCTGGCTATACGACACGGTCTTGTGGAAACCGTTTAGCCCTGCCCACTTTGAAGGGTATACTGGTCGAAATTCCTCTCTCTATCATCAGGCTTTATGGATACAGGCGATCATTCCGAACGCTTCGACTACAAGACGTTTCTTGAACAGGCTCCCAACCGGCCGGGGGTCTATGATATGCGTAATGAACAGGGCGAGACTCTGTATATTGGCAAAGCGAAAAACCTGAAGAACCGGTTGTCCAGCTATTTCCGGCCTGCCGGATTGACTACAAAAACCATGGCACTGGTCAGTAAAATTCACAGTATCAACCTGACCATCACACGTTCAGAAACGGAAGCGTTGATTCTGGAACAGAATCTGATTAAGGACAGACGACCAAAGTATAATATCCTTCTGAAAGACGACAAATCCTATCCTTATATTTACCTGTCCACCGAGGATGAATTCCCAGCTGTCGTTTACCAGCGGGGTAAGCCGAAAAGCAAAAAGGGTCAGTTTTTTGGTCCTTATCCCAGTGGCTGGGCGGTACGGGATAGTCTTAACCTGATGCAGAAAGTCTTTAAATTACGACAGTGCGATAACAATTATTTCCGAAACCGCACCCGTCCGTGTTTGCAGTATCAAATTAATCGCTGCAAGGCACCCTGCGTCAATCTCGTCAGCAAGGATGAGTATGAGCAGGATGTGGCCGATACCCGGCAGTTTCTTGAGGGAAAAAGCCAGCAGCTCATTCGTACCCTGATCAAACGTATGGAAACCGAATCGGAGCGGCTCAACTTTGAGCAGGCTGCTGAAATTCGTGACCAGATCAACCATCTTCGGCAGGTTCAGGAGGCGCAGTCAGTCGATAAAGGGGCTGCAAATGCCGATGTGGTCGGCGTGTCTGAGCAATCCGGCAGTGTCTGTTTTGATGTACTATTTGTACGAGGGGGCAGAGTACTGGGGCATAAGAGTTATTTTCCTGACTTCAAACTGGAAGCGGACAGCAATGATTATCTGGCAGGTTTTCTGGGACAGTTTTATATCAAACTGAGTGACAGCCGTGACTATCCTGCGGAGATAATTATCCCAGTCGAATACCAGGAATCAGCGGTTCTGGCCGAAGCAATCACGGAAGTGAGTGGAAAAAAAGTTGCGATTAAGCACCGTGTTCGCGGCGAGCGTAATGAATGGCTGTCGCTGGCCAACAAAAATGCTGACATGAGTCTTGAGAACCTGCTCGCCAGCAAAACCCATAGTCTACAGCGAACAGAGCAGCTGACAGCATTATTGTCGTTATCAGAGACCATCAGCCGGATGGAATGTTTCGATATCAGTCATACATTTGGTGAAGAAACCGTGGCATCCTGTGTTGTATTTGGTTCAGCGGGTCCTCTAAAAAGTGAGTATCGTCGTTTTAATGTCAAAGGCGTAACAGCGGGTGATGACTATGATGCAATGCGTTTCGCCTTGCACAAACGCTATAAAAATCTCAAAGAAAACCCTGAAAATACACCGGGTGTTATCATTATTGATGGCGGTAAAGGGCAGCTTGGCATTGCAGAAGAGGTGATGAATGAGCTGTCTTTGCAGCATATTCCCCTGCTAGGTGTCGCTAAAGGCGTCAGTCGAAAGCCAGGACTGGAAACGTTGATTTATCAGGGCACTGAGCTGCACTCCAAAGGCAATGAAGCAGCATTATTGTTAATTCAGCAAATACGGGATGAAGCACACCGTTTTGCTATTACCGGCCACCGGCAGCGCCGACAGAAAGCCCGGCAAAAATCCACCCTCGAATCCATTCCCGGTGTTGGCGCCAAAAGACGTTCAGCCCTGTTAAAGTTCTTTGGCGGACGTCATGGTGTTATGGAAGCGCCTGTTGAAGAACTGGCAAAAGTTGAGGGCATCAGCCATAAGCTGGCGGAGCAGATTTACGAACACTTACACTCTGACTGAACTCTGTTTAGGTATTTGATTGTACTTGTAACAGCATCTGTGTAAGTTATGATGTTTTTCATTCACTGGTGAGTTGAGACTATAGTAACTCATCAGTGGTGACAGAGATTCACGCTGGATAGCAATCCTAATTATGAATGTCCCGAATATACTGACATCCCTGCGCATTATCCTGGTTCCCATTCTTGTACTGGTTTTCTATTTGCCTTTTGAATGGCGTTATCTGGCTTCTGCCTCTATCTTTTTTGTGGCAGCCGTTACCGACTGGTTTGATGGCTACCTTGCCCGCCGATGGAATCAGACCACCGCTTTTGGTGCATTCTTTGACCCGGTTGCAGATAAAATCATGGTGGCTACCGCGCTCTGTTTGTTGATTGAAGAGTTTGGTGCATTCTGGATGACAGTCCCCTCTATGATCATCATAGGCAGGGAGATCGTTATTTCAGCTCTGCGGGAATGGATGGCCGAGCTGGGAAAGCGGACCAGTGTTGCAGTAAACAGGATAGGTAAACTTAAAACCGCTGCGCAGATGATGGCAATTACCTTGCTGCTTCTTACACCAGCGCCTTTGGCAGGAATCATTGGTTATGTTGGCCTGGCACTTCTTTATGCTTCATCAGTGCTCACCTTATGGTCTATGTATGTGTATATTCGTGCAGCATGGCCTGATTTATCCCCGTTTTCCAAGGACTGAGCACAAATGATGAACGCAAAGTGTTGACACAACGAGAAAAATTCTTAAACTACGCAGCATCTTCAACGGGAACAACTTCCCGGAAAGATCAAGCGGGAATAGCTCAGTTGGTAGAGCACAACCTTGCCAAGGTTGGGGTCGCGAGTTCGAGTCTCGTTTCCCGCTCCAGTTAAACTTTGAGTGTGAAATGCAACCTTATTAAGGTTGGGGTCGTCTCTTTATAACAAGAGCGAGTCTCGTTTCCCACTCCAGTTAAACTTTGAGTGTGAGATGCAACCTTATTAAGGTTGGGTCGTCTCTTTATGACAAGAACGAGTCTCATTTCATGCTCCAGTTTAAAAGGCGAGTTAGCAAAGCGGTTATGCACTGGATTGCAAATCCACGTAGACCGGTTCGACTCCGGTACTCGCCTCCATTGTTAAAAAGACAACAACTGTTGTTTTTTCAAGGCTTGAAGCGCTAGAATGTTTCAAGCGCCCGGGTGGTGAAATTGGTAGACACAGCAGACTTAAAATCTGCCGACCATTAGGTCGTGCCGGTTCGATTCCGGCTCCGGGCACCATACAGAAAGCTCATCGTGAAAATGATGGGCTTTTTTTCTATCTGTTCCCTACGTTTTCTCACTATACGTCAACTGCGACAAGGCGTTGCGCTCAACTCTTCCTATATAACCATTTCTTTTATTGATTATTCTTCATCTTGCTAAACTTCGCTTGTGTCATTTGTGCCACTCATTTTTGGCACTGGGATTGGCACAGAATCAACGCAGTTTTTACCTTTCTCAGAGAAGTGCGGAGTTATCATGGCGAGGCTCGAAAAGAGAAAATCAGGCTGGCTGGCCCGGGTCAGAAAAAAGGGTATTGATCAGGCCCGGACATTCGACACAAAAAAAGAAGCCGCTGACTGGGCTTCCAGCCTTGAACGAAAAATTGATGAATATGGGAAGAATGCTGAAGAGGTGGTGCGCCATCAGTTGTATCGAAAAACGCTTAGGGAGACGTTTGTTCGGTACGTTGATGAAGTCAGTCCCAGGAAGAAAGGGAGGGAAACGGCATTACGGGAAAATCAGCGATTTGTGCAGATGGCAACCAGTCAGAACCATTCCCCTCTGCCGGAGTTAATGGATAAGCCCATTTCTTCCATCAAGAGCTTTCATATTGCAGAGTGGAAAATGACCCGGCTCAGTACGGTCAAAGAAAGCTCTGTGGCCAGGGAGAAGAACTTTCTGTGTAATGTGTTTACGATGGCTCGGGAGTGGGGCTATATCGAAGAGTCACCTTTTTCTAGTGTCAAATTTTCTGACGATCGTTCAGCTTCAAGGGATCGCAGAGTTTCAGAAGAAGAAATCGAGCAAGTACTCTTTGCACTGGATCACTGGGAAGACCATAGGGTGCCTGAAACACCGGCTCAAACGGTGGCATTGTTATGGAAGCTGTGCATCGAAACGGCCATGAGGCAACAGGAAGTGAAATATCTGGTCGCCAGTGAAATTGATTTTGATAATCGAGTGATTAATCTTGCGGCGGAAAGAACCAAAGAGAAGAAGAAAAAGACGCTGGCACTGTCCAGTGAAGCAGTTCGGTTATTGAATTTAGGTAAAACCGATGACGACTATTGGTTTGCTAGCTCAAAGCTAAACGTAAGCTCCATATTTAGCATTGCTGTGAGAAAAACGCTGATCAATGATCTTGAATTTCGCGATTCCAGGCACGAAGCGCTTACACGATTATCTGAAAAGCTAACACCGTTTGAGCTGGCGAAGCAGGCTGGTCACACCGACATGAACAGAACACTGAAGTATTTTAGAAAAACAGCAAAGGACTTTTCTTGTAAATTAGCCTGAAAATCAACCGGTTCAGATTCGAATTTCATCTGATACTTTTCTTTTTCGACCTCGTTTTGCAGGTTGCCTTTCTTCTATTTCAGATTGGGAGCAGTACTCCTGACTGACCCATTCACTAATTTCCGTATCGATCCAGCGTGGTTTGCTTTTCTGTTTTTTTCCATTGACCTCGATGATTGAAAATCTTGGTTCGGGAAAGTTTGCCTGCTTCACGATGACATTCCGTGTGTAGTTTACTGAGAGATCCAGAAAATCTGCGATTCGCTTTATGGACCAAAGCTGGTTTTCAGCATTCATAATAAATTTCACCTATTGAATAATATTTCTGAGTCTGTTGAGTACTAAGTCAGTTGGATTTGTAGTGGAGTCATTCCAGACTTCCCGAATAATCAGGGTACTTCTGTATTCTTGCTCACTGATCCATTGGGCTTCGTGGGCTGAGTCAACAATACGGTTGTGTAAATCGATATAAGAGGATACCCCCTGCCTGAGTTGGATGATCTCATCCGGCGGTTTCATTAAAAACAGAGCTGGATAGGCTTGTATATTGAGTGCCTGAGGAGGTTTCCAGTCGATCCGGCTGTCAGGAAAATCAGAAATGAGTTCACCGTCAGTGGAAAAAGAAATCAGCTTAAATCCGTACTGTTGACTTAACGCCATTAATGTCTGGGCTTGCAGCTGACAAAGCTTGCACCTTCCCTGATAGTAAAAGACAACTCCGGCGACTTTCGCTATTTTCCGTAAAACCTGTTCTCTGGCGTATTGCACCATGTCGTCACTAATCTTGGCCGCAGCAGGAGATATAGGGCGTCGGACGTTTTCATCAAGCATAGGGGCGCTTTCGATAATCTGCTTTCCGACACGGGCGAATCGTTCAGCTTTCTCTTTTACGAGTCTGTCCAGATAAAGGTACTGACTGACATGTTCTTTAGTGTGTTCATCAATCGCCCTGTCCAGGTAGTCTCCTATGTTTTTTCTGATCCATTGGGTGGAGAGAGATACCGGTAATATCGGAGACGGTGCAATAGTCTTATCGTTTTCTGCTGCTTCCGGTTCCGGAATGCGTTCGTACCAGAACCAGCCTTCAGAGTGTCGGTCAAACCATCGCTCGCCGGTGCTGGCAGGCGTTGGGAAAAGCAGCAATAAAAGAAGCAAGAAAAACATCAGACACGTTTCTGCCAGTTGGCTGTCCACCAACCCAGTGAAAGCGTGGTCAGCCACGCCATAACAGGAAAGAGCCAGACCGGAAAAGACCAGGGAATCATCACCAGATACAGGAACAGTCCCGGAATCCATCGGCATAGTCTGCGACTCCAGAGGTTTCGCAGTGGGCTGGTGTAATGGAAATCATGGTAGCGTATTTTCCGGATCAGCCATCCATCCAATATCGCCGCCAGCAGAACGATGCCCCAATAAGGAAAGCAGGCGATTAGCAGGGCAATACGATAAAACAGTTGTTGCAGAAGTGTCAGGAAGTTTCGGACAACGCCCTGAAAAAACTCGATGGTTGTGGCGAGTCCTTCGCCCATCTTGCGATCCGGTGTGGTGTGTTTCAGCAGAAAGCTCTGAACACCAGTTTCAAACACTATTTTGGAGTAGAAAAGCTGCCCGTTATTGATAATCCAGGTGCCGTTCTCTTCCCCCAGACTACTGGCGTATTGCTGTTGCTCTTTCTGAAGGTATTGATTCATGTTTTGTCCGGGAATAGCCAGCCAGAGCAGAATGAGACCCAGCCCATAGCACCAGACAACGATGGGGCTGGTCTGTTTTTGAGAGTTTGTCATGGATTGTTTTAATATCAGAGGTTCAGGATTCTGGAGAGCAGATAATCGGAATACGGCCTTTCAGCAGACGACCACCACCCAGTCGTGCCACGTATTCAAGATTGGGCAGTTCGCCTAACAGTTGTGGTGGAAACAAATCACCGGTTTCCTCCAGCTGTTGTTCACTCAGGTTGCCGGTAAACTCCATGGGGCGGTTAGCATCGGTGCTGATTCCCTGGTTGCGGATAAAGTAGCGGTAACGAACCGGAGGTAATTTATCGGTAATAAATTTCTGGGTTTCGGGATTCTGGGTACGCAAACAGATTAAATGGTTGCAGTTGTCGATAAATTGTTCCGCAGCAGCTTCGGAGCCCAACTGCGCCTCAAAGTCCGCCAGTGTCTGGGTGGCGACGTAAAGCCTGAATTTGGCTCCACGTCCTTTGTTGAGCAGGGATAACAGCTGAGGGCAGAGTACTTCAGCGGCTTCATCCACGAATAAGTTAATGGGCTGGCTGTGTTGTTGCGAATGTGCGGATGAGTAGTTGTAACGGTCACCTGCCACGGCGGCAAGGTCTGCCAGTAACAGTTGTCCGATGGCTTTACCCACCATCGGGTCGCTTAACGAATCCAGTCCGAAATACATCACCTTGTTTTGTTCGATCAGGTTGGCCGTATGGGTACAGGGGCGAAGATCGTCTATATCTGTCGGGTCGGGCGATAACAGTCGTGCAAGAGGACCGCCGGTTAACATGCCCAAAGCAGGCAGCAGCGTGGCGATCATCTTGCCATAGTGCGCCCGATCGTGTTCAAACAGCGAGATCAGGCCTTCCACATCGGTACAGGGGTTTTCAGGCATGATCTGTTCTCGATAAAGCTCTATCCAGCGGTGAGCTATGGTCTCTTGATTGACCTTATTCTTCTGTGATTTTGAAGCAATTTTTTTCTCCGCTTCAGGAAAATGGCTTGAACACACCGCCGTTAATGCTCTTATTAGCAACTGCGTTACGCCACCTTCCAGCCCCTGTCGAATAAGTACCAGAGTGGGACGTTGACCACAGAGCAAATACCCTTGAACCACAGCATCTACTGCTTTTTGGGCAAATGCCTGAAACGGTGCGTTATCACCACCAGACGGCATCAGCCCGGCAATCCGGCTGGCCAGCTCGCTGGAACGGTTAAAGTTCTGCAACAGGTTGATACGAATGGAGTCTGCCGGAAACCCGGGGTGGAACTTCATAAAGCGACGTTGACTGCCTGACAGTTCACAACTTCTGAGCGTATGAGAAGCAAGGTCATGGTCACCTTTGGGGTCGATGATAATCACCGGCTCATTGCGTAACACCGCCTGAGTGACCAGCAGATCAAACAATCTGGTTTTGCCACTGCCGGGAACACCAATCACCATGGTGTGCATCTGAACCTGTGCCAACGGTTGAAACAGTGTTTGCTCATGCTCTTCCATGCCATGAATCCAGCCCGCGCCCATAATGTTCTCAGATTTGGCGGGCTGGTTATCGCTGCGAAGCAGGTCCCACGCCAGCTGCCCGTGCTGTCGTTGCCACTCAAAACCCCAGCCTAGCCAGACTCCTTTGTCATTATTCTGTTGTTGGAGGGTTTGGCACTGTTTGGCGGTCAGCGTGAACAAAGTCAGCTTTTTGCCTTTCAATCTCTGGTGCTGCTGCCATCGGGGCAGGGCTTGGGCTAAGCGTGCCAGGGTGATCGTGCCGCACAAGGCGGTGGTCACCATAAAACCAACCGTTGGCAGAGAGCTGAAAAACATCAGGGTAATGGCGACATTCATGGACGTGAACCAGAGTACCGCCGAACTAAGTTCATAAACGGGTCGCCAGCTTTGCAGGTAAGGTTTATCGCTGATCATGGCGCAGCCTCTGCCTCTGCGTCACTGGCCGTCAACCACTGGCGACACCGTTTGGATATTTCTGGTTGTAATGCAATCACCTGACGACCATTGCGACGAATAATGACCTGGTTAGCGATGGGGCGCAGCCAACCCAGTTCTTGCCAGCACTCCATCAGGGCATCGGGATCGGGCAGTCCTTCCTGCCCGACTACATCTTCCGGCCATTTCAAAAGCAGAGACTCTTTTGCCCATTTCACACTATTAGGGTTGAGTCGGGACACCACCTGTTTTAGCCACTCTAACCCGTTTTCAGACAAATCTTTGGAAACGGGCTGTTTTGACGCCGCTTCTTTTAAAGTTGATGGCTCTGGGGCAAGAGGTTGAGTGAGACCTGTCAAAGCCTCTCCCCGCACAAAATGCAGTTTGACGCTTTTCAGGCGAGCCACCTCCACCGCGCTGACCAGTTGTTTAACCGCTAAAGGACTGCTCTGTCCCACCAGTGCGCTGATAAAGGTTTGCCAGAGAATGCCCTTATCCCGGTCTGGCTGTAAGGCATAACGCAGATTGTTGGGTATCAGTTGCTCCAACAGTAATAGGTTTGTCCAGGTATATTCTTGTGGAATGGGTTTATCAGGACGGGACTCGCAGTGCTGCCAGTGGGGGCAGTAACGCTCAATGCGGTGCTGCTGTAGCCAGCTTCCCAGACTTTGCTGAGTCGCCATCCACTGTCCGGCCTGTTCATCCCTGATTGTTACACAGCTGACCATGCGTCCATTGTCATGCAATAATCCAGCGACAGCTGCCATTAATCGCCAGAGGGGTTGTCTTGCCCGGCGTCGATCCGGGTAGAGATTGTGATCCACATGGATTTGTTGTGTGGCGGACACCGCCCAGAAAGCGGTTTCCAGTGCATGCCGCAAAGCTCCGGCGGGTTCACAATGATGCAGAGGGTGAGCGGGTAGAAGATGTAGCCAGAGAGCCAGCTGATCCAGCGTCTGGTTAAACAACCCTTGCAGCTCATCAGGCAAACAGAGTTGTTCATTAACCTGATGAATCAATGGTTGTTGTTTATGGAGAATGGCACCCACTCCCACCTGATAACCCGCACAACCGTCTGACGGATTGGTATCGGGTGCTGGTTGGGGTGTTGGCAGAGGTTCCGATTTTTGCTGAGGGTGCAGCCAGTGGTTAACCACCGATAAAACCTGAGAAGCGGTCATGGTTAAAGCCCGAATATTGAGTTGATGATGGTGGGAGTGACCTGCAAACCCACCGCTGCACCAACTCCTGTGGCAAAACCGATCAGGGAGTTTCGCGCCATGCCGTAAGCCAGCCCGATCAATACAAAAGCGATGGATAAGGTTCTGCCGAGATCGCCTTTAATCCACCCTACCAGCCGGGCATAGATTTCAGCGAAATCAGTGGAGCCTGTCGGTACCACAGGGTCTGCCGCCTGAAGTTCTGGCGGTAACAGGGAAAGGATGATCAGTGTCGCCAGTGACAACATCCAGTGCTGTTGTTTAATGGTGAAGGCTTGCAGGTCAGTGAGAGGAAGGGAGTTCATGCTGGTTCTCCGGTTTTAATCATCTGAGGGGGAATAGACGGGAATGGCAGACTGCCATTCTCTCGGGTAGATATCGGTCATTACTACGCCACCGCTGTGCCAGTTGCCCTGTTTGTCTACCCAGGGGGCGATCCAGATTCTCAGGATTTGGGCGGGTAACCGGTTTGGGGTTGATTCGGGTGTGACCACAGATAGATCCGGTTCTGCTCTGGTCATGGTGGTTGGTTGTGGTGGTGTTATGGGTTCTATGGTTGAGAGGTCAGTGTCTCTGTAGACCTGCCGGGTGGATTTACACACGCCTTTGCCAGGCTCGGGGCAGGCGTATTCTGCCTCACCCACACCAAGCAGGGCGCAGCCTGACAACAACAGTGCTGAACCACAAAGGCACAAAGACACGAAGAAGAAATGTTTTAAAAACTTTGTGCCTTGGTGCCTTTGTGGTTTAAACAATAAGCTCATGGCTGTAACCCTCTGGTCAGGATCAAATCGACTTTTCGTTCTGCGCTGATTTCAATAACCGGTACCATCTGGTCTGCCAGTTTCAGATAAAAGTCCGCCAGTTTTTCCAGAGCCTTGTTGCTGCCCTTGATCAGGGAGCTTTGCAGGGCTTCACTGCCTTTCAGGCCGGACTGGAAAGGCGATTGGATTTCACCGTTTTTATTCGGCACCACGGAAAACACAGGGACAGGTTTGATATCAAACGCCTGACTGACACCGCCAAGAAATCCTGCCATTGCCGCTTTTGCCATGACCTGTCCCTGCTTGCTAACCAGTCTGCCCCGTAAGCCAGCCTTGCCATCTTCTCCAGCTAAATAACCTTCCAGTGGTCGTTCAATAACCTGCTCTTTGTCTTTGATTTTGTTGCTGAAAATGCACGACAAGGTTTCACTGCGAAGGTAAGCCCGTTCGGAACTCAGGTCGCCATAACCGGAAGCCAGCACAAAGCATTCACGCACATTGGTTCGGTAGCGGTTGGGTAAAATAGCGGAGGCTTTGATTCGGATAAGAACGGGATAAGGCTCCCGTCGTGCGCCTTGGCCGGTGGGTACGTCCAGCCCGGTTATCAGCTGACCGGACAGAATACTGCCAGCGGGCAGGCGTAGTAATCTGGGTTTGTTGTCTGCTCTGGTGTCTGTTGCTGTTGGAGGCGTGAAAGTAGCACCGAGCATACGTATGGGTTTAGGTGGTGGCGGAGTTTCTTGCTCTTCCGGCTCCGGGTATTGCGGGGGAGGTGGTTGATTGTAGTGGTTCCAGCTCAAAACGTCAGGAGGCAGGGGTTCTGGTGAAATAGCGGTTTCTGTGGCAATGGTGTTGCCTTGAGCCGGATCAACACTATTCAGTCGTTTAATTTCCTGTTGTAGCAGCACCATCTCTTTCTGATGTTGTTCATGAAGTGACTGTTGTTGCTGGTTAATGTTTTCCAGATCGGCACTGATGCGGTTCAGGGTCAGCTCTTTCGGAGGAACGCCGGTAAAATCTACGCTCTGTGCTTTTGTCTCATCGGTTTTGTTGTCGCTCGGTTGATGCTGTTTGCTGGTGACAAAAATCAGGATAATGATGATCAGGGTACTGCCCAGCACAATCCCTAAACGTCGGACTCTGGGCGTTAAATAGCGGTTGAGGGTATTCATAGTTTTTTTATGAAAAGAAAAATCAGTGGCTGAGTAAGGAAGGGCGAACAGCAGGGGCTGATTCCGGCTCTTCGGTTTGAGAAACAATAAACAGCTCCCGTTTCTGCCCCGGGTATAAACTGTTTTTTGGCCACATGGATACGGCGCTGACATGATGCCCATGGCAGCTCTGCTCATGGAAGGTCACAGGCTTTTCAGTGTGGTTTCTTGCGGTGCCTACCAGAATGTTAAAATGATGTCCCTGCACCTGTTGTGCCTGAGTGAAGTCAAAGACCAGCCCGTCCTGCTGGCAGGGTTGAAGACTGGAGGCGGTAAACTTGCCCAGTTCGTAGCCTTCCGGAATTTGGCCTTTGACCAGTGTCTTTAAAATATCGGTGATGGCCTGCTCATAGTCTGTCGATTCTTCCCACTTTCGGGCAGCTTTCCGATTACCCAAAAGGGTTCGTTGCCAATGTTTGGACAGGCTGAGTTGGATCTCTTTTGGTGGCACATCCAACAGTGTTACCAGTAACGACAGAGCGTGGGATTCATTGCCGGGAGGCGTGATATAGACCACAAACGGTTCTTCCTGCCGTGATGAAAGATAGATAACACTGCCTTCTATACGAATATCCGCCTGATCAATGGTACGGACTTGCGGTGCAGGAAAAGGGGTGACGATCCGGTTCAGATGTAATCGACTCAAGGTGACCATCTGTTGCTGTCCGGGTGACACCTGCAATTTTACCGGGGGCGTTCCGGCGGCGGTTAACTGTGGTCCAAATAAAAAGCAAAAAACACAGACGACAGAAGCCAATGCTCTGTTCATGGTGAGGTTCTCCCGGAGTGTTACTTCAGGTTGGAATCAATCTGAATGGCAGCCAGCACAGGGCGATAGCGGATAATGTCGAATCGGAACGTGAAGGTTTTTTGTCCCTTCATCGCCGGAGTGAATACTCGACTGAGGCTCCACGAAGTTAGCCTGAAGCTTTCACACAGTCAGTAAATTCTGACACTCGCTGTTCTGTGTAGAATTGAGTATCTGATTCGAAAGCTCAAGACAGCTTGCATCATCTTCGAGCTCAAACCAGTTCTTCTTTGTTAGCAGGTGTTCTGCCCAATAGCCATCGGTACAGAGCAGCCAGCAAGTGGCATCGCTGAAAGAGAGTTGTTGGGTATCAGGTGTGTGAAAGCGTCGGGCATTCAGACTACGAGTCAGGATATGTCGTTCAGGCTTTGAACAGTCATTCCCTGAAAACCAAAAGCCATTTGCTGCAAGAGGTCAGCCCCCAGTGCGGTGGCGACACGAATAAGCATCTGTTGGTGTTGATTGGCTTGGCTCATTTTGCCAGACCCAAATAGTTTTCCAGCCTGTGGATGGCCAGGTTTCGCTCTCTGGGTTGCCCCATACGAATAGCATCCACCAGAGCCAGTAACACGTAAAGAGCAGGGTCTTTACGGATAGCGTAGGTAGCGGATTTAAACAGCGGCTCAATCCCCTGACCTTTGCTGAGCCCACGGGCATCAGGCCAGACAGGAACCAGCTCTCCGGCACTCATGAGTTCATTATCAAAAACAGGAGCAATCAGCGAAGTAGTAATTCCTCGTGTTACTGCACCCGGTGAGGCAGGGAAAACAAATTTTAAACCATAAACAATAAACTCAAACAGGGACTTTCGATTCACCGAAGGAGTACCTGATCGACGGTCTTTTTTTGCCAGCCCCACGCTATAGCATCGATTTAATGCCAGATTAACCTGAGATTTACTGATACCGGTCATTTGAGCCAGCGTGCGAACCCCGTAAGAATCAGCTGCACCAGGAGAAAATGCCTCAGCATTTTTTCCACTATCCAGGCTCCAGTCTTGCCATTGACCTGTTGGAATAGGGATGACCGACTGATTTTCTCCAAGGCTTAGACAGTAGAGTTTTAATAATAAACCGATATCCTGACCTTTCATGATGCTCTCTTTGTCCTACGTCCTAGGACAAGGGACGATGAATATAAGGAAATTTTGGTTTGAGTCCCTGTTTTTGTCAAGAGAGAACCATTGTCCGACTCAGGGTGACCATCTGTTGTTGTCCGGGTGACACCTGCAATTTTACCGGTGGTACTCCGGCGGCGATTAATGGTGATCCAAATAAAAAGCAAAAAACATAGACGACAGAAGCCAATGCTCTGTTCATGGTGAGGTACTCCCGGAGTGTTACTTCAGGTTGGAATCAATCTGAATGGCAGCCAGCACAGGGCGATAGCGGATAATGTCGAATCGGAACGTGAAGGTTTTTTGTCCCTTCAACCGTTGATTACCAGAGCTCATTACTGCATTGCCCGTGATTTTTACGGCCTTCGATTCTTCAATAAATTCAATATGTAACGGCTCAAAGCTCATGCTGACTTTATCTTCCCGGAGCTGACGAAACTGTCTGTTAAGTGTCTCCTGAACTTGCTGGTAAAGGTTTGGAGCAAACAGGCTTTGCAGTCGGGATTCTACAAACGACAGGTTCTGTTGGTTCAGATTGCCCAACAGTTCGGCCAGCGACAGCCCCCACCATTCGTGGTAAGCGACAGAAGCCTCGCCGGAATGAATGCCAGCCTGAGTTTCCATAAACGGCAGTAGTAGCTCCACCGTTGGTTTACGACTCAGACAGTGAGCAATCAGCAGGGCGTTGGTAACGACCAGAACCAGCAGGATCAACCGATCCATACACAGCCGTTGTCGCCACTCTTTAAAGCGTTGCAGGTAGTCGGTGATGGTCATTTGCGACAGGGGTAGAAAGTTCGGATATAGGGGTTAGGCAGTGTTTTGGATCGGGAGAAGCAGAACCCCAGCCAGTACATTCGGTGGCTCAGATGCCCGTCGGGATGCCGATCCCGAAATCGCCGGTACAGGCGTATCGCCATAATGCCCAGCAAAATGCCAAAGAACAGATGGTCAAACCAGATGCCCCAGATCAGGCCGACAGCCACAGGGTACACCTCGTCCAGAGACCAGAACAGGAACTGGATGGGGTCGTTGATGGTGCGGGGGATTTCCATGGAACAAAACTCCTTGGAATATTGTATATCTAATGGCTATACTTGATTGTAAGTCCAACAGATATACAGAGGTGTTATATGGCTAAAACAGTTCCCATCAATATGCGGGTTGAACCCGTACAGCAAGCTTTGCTGACCATGGCAGCGGCTGTGCTGAATAAGGATAGAACCGCTTTTATTCTTGATGTTGCCTGTCGGGAAGCGATGAATGTATTGCTTGATCAACGAGTATTTACTCTGGATGAGGCTCAGACCAAAGCCTTTGAAGAGGCTCTCGAAGCACCTGTTCCTGAACAGAGTAAACTCAGTAAACTATTGGCAGAGGCTGCACCGTGGGAGTAATCAGGGCACCGGAATTACTGACAAAAGATCACAATACAGACGATTTTGATTGTGGCCATGATGTACTGACGGAATGGTTGAAAAAAACAGCTCTGAAAAATCAATCTGCCAATGCCAGCCGTACCTTTGTTGTGTGCAAAGGCGATAGGGTTGTTGGTTACTACGCACTGTCCAGCGGCAGTATTGAACGAATGCAAACACCAAAATCCCTTGCCCGGAATATGCCAGACCCGATTCCAGTGACGGTGCTGGGGCGACTGGCCATTGATCAAGAGCATCAGGGAATGCGTATTGGCTCGGGTTTGTTGAAAGATGCCATGATGCGAACACTGGTTGTATCCCAGCACATCGGTGTCAAAGCCATGTTGGTTCATGCTGTTTCCGAAGAAGCCCGGCAATTCTACCTTCAGTACGGGTTTAAGGAATCTCCATTTAACCCCATGACACTGATGCTTCCGGTTAAACATATTGTGGGCTTGTTTCCTGATCAGGGGTAACTCTTGCTGCGGCGTAACGAATCCGCTTTATTGCTTTGGTAGTTGGTGGTTTGACTGGGTGTTATACCCTGATAACGGTCTTCCAGTCGCTGACGGCTATCTTGCCTTTGTTCATCAAAATCCAGTCGGGAACCTTTGCCTGTCAGCGTTTCCAAGTTGAGCTGCTTCAGTGTATCGGCATTCAATTCCGGCAACTTGTTTTGCAGCTTCAGCAGTGCCAGCCATTCGCTCAGGTCGATTCGGTTCCAGTCTACTATTTGTAAAACCTCGGGAGTGATACCAGAACAATCCGGATGTTTGGCGGAACCCCAGCCCATGTTTAACTGTTGTCTGATTTTTACCTGCAGAATGCGTGACAGTGGTGAGTTGAAGCAGCAGTAACTGTTGTACTCCATGCTGCTTATCCCCAGTAATTTGGATTTTTTGTAACTACCGACCTTATGGCAGGTTTTCATTTCCCGCTTTGCTGCCAGCTCAAACTCTTCGTCTTCACATTTGTTGGTGATCTGGATGATGAGTTTGGTCATGGTGTAGGCGGTGTAGAGCATGGTAACGGCACTGATCGCCGAGGTGATGGCTGGATTCAGCATCAATGCTTGCTGACTTAGTTGCCCGCTTTGTGAAGCCAAATTGTCACCCACGGTTCGGAACAACAGGTTGGTAGCGTCTTCTCCCAGTATTTTTTGGACGACTTCGGCCATTTTTCGCATGAGTTGTTGCTGCATATTGCCCAACAGAGATGACTGCGCTTCTTGCGACAGCTCTCCGGCAATAGGTTGGGCTGTAGCGGTTTGCGTGTGGACTTCAGCCGGTGTTGGCCATAGTTTTTCGGAGAGCTTGTCCCAACTCTTTCCCACGTCTGACCATAAATTTTTTGCGGGTTGGCTGAGTTTGTTGATGCCCTGCATCAAAGATTCCCGCATTTTCTGGTACTGGCCGGTTAACTGGTTGGGGTAGTTTGATTGAAGATGGATTGCAGACTTATCGAACAGATAACCCATCAGTAACAAATTCATATAACTGGCGAAATTGACATTGGTGGGCAGGTTGCAGCAGTCCACCATATTGAAAATACCTTTTTTACAGGTGCAGGCTTTACCGCTGAATATCTGGCAGCCGCCACCATAAGGGTCGCACTCCATGTCGTGCGCCATATGTTTTGCGGCGTGAAGCCCACTGACCGCACTGGCAAAATCCGTATTATCAGCGTCGGTAATATCCGCCTGGCACTCTCCTAACATGCACTTCATGGGTTGGCCTTCACAGTGAATGCTTTCTTCGATGCCAATGCGATTTAGTGAACCGGTGTAGCCGCAGTCGTAGCGGTCTTCCGAGGTGTAGCAGGTGCCATATTCTTGTGATGGAGAGTCTCCCAGACATCGGCTGCCGAGAAATTCACAGTCAGGATTATTGGCGAACTGGGCGCAGCTATCGGGAGGCTGTTGTGTGGCTGTGGTTTTGTAATAAAAACAGTCAGCTTCTGCTCTTGCTGTTTTGCAGTCAGAAGGCAGTTGTCGTGACAAGGTCGGATGCAACGGAATCACTTTGCCGTGAAGCGAGTATTCGGCCTCTGTCATCTGTTCAAGACAGTGGAATTGCAGACTGCATAAACCGTCCTGCTGCCACTGTTTCATGGCGTGCAGTCGCTCCAGTTCGGAAGACGGTGTCCAGCGGTCTTCATCCACCAGTTGGTTCGTATCAAAGTACAGTTTTA
The DNA here is from genome assembly GCF_025562755.1 of Endozoicomonas euniceicola. Classification (GTDB taxonomy): domain Bacteria; phylum Pseudomonadota; class Gammaproteobacteria; order Pseudomonadales; family Endozoicomonadaceae; genus Endozoicomonas_A; species Endozoicomonas_A euniceicola. Next base: position 5,987,285 of record NZ_CP103300.1, on the reverse strand, counting down.
ACAGGGCGTAGCCTTCACCTCTGTCTCCCACAGAGGTGCGTATTTTGACAGTGAGTTGATGATCCGGGCTTTTGAATAGAGAGCTGTCCAGAGCCACCGGGCTGTTCAGGTGAAAGTTCTCATCCAGCTCACAACCTCCGCCGCTCTCCGGTGGAAAGTCGCCATTGCTCTGCCATAGCTTGTGATCGTTAATCCAGATTTGCATCCGGTCATCCCAGCGGGCTTCCTGGATAACGGCACGGGTAAGGGCTTCCGGTCTTGGCAATGTGACAGTGAAGGTTTCTTCTTTGATACAGCAGCCGCAGCGATAGTAGTTATCTGCGCCCCGGTCTTTACCTAATCGAATCTGAATGCAGCCTTCATTGACAGAACGGCCTTCACAACTGTTCATTCCTGCCAATCCTGAACCGGAGACGTATTCAAGGAATGGGCTGATTCTGATTTTACGGTTAAGCGTTACGCTGTCGTCCGTAACCAATGCCCGTGTGCATTCCCTGATATCGGGGCTATGAACCTGCCGATCCTGTTTCAGCACCAGCGTTTTCTGGTAGTCACAGCCTTTAAAGTGCTGGCGCAGGCGGGCAATGGTGGTACTCATCTCTGCATTAGAGTCATAAACCGGATTGCCCTGAGCATTGGTAGGCCAGTGTTTTTGTTTTGACCATGTGTTGGGATGTTGCAGTGCATTTACGCCCAGTTCCACAGCTCCGAGAATCCGGTGTTCATTGGCGTCGGGGTAATAGCGATCAGGCGATTGATTCAGCAGGCGCCAGGCTTCGCCTTCCGGTGACTGTTCGGTTTCCAATTGGGTTGCTCGGTGTTCGCCAAAGGTTTGTAAACCATCAAAATCTTCATGGTGATAAAAGCGTTCCAGCTGTTGTCGATGTTGATGATCTTCAGACTTTTCCATTATGAGAGTGGGGTCAGAACCAATAATCGGTTCCGGATTGCGGGTAACGGCTTCAGTCTTATGATTGATGTCGTTTAGCCACTGGGAACGGGTGTGCTGCCCAAAGGTTTTGGTGGCTTCTTCTGCAAAGGCAGTGCTTATGCCAAAGAGAAGCAGGCAACACAGACTGTTGAGCTGGAAGTATTTCACTGGCTCACTGCCGTTTGACAACAATCCCGGTACTGCCAGATCAAGTACATGGCATCGTCTTTACCCAACGGATGCCTATGCATTCCCCATGTGGCAGCTGAAGCCCCGATCCAGTGGGCTTTCTGTTTTTCCGATTCCGGCCAGAACATGCTCATCTTGTACTGACTTTTGGGTAGCCAAGGGGTAATACGACTGTGGCACTGTGCATCCTCGCCTACGGTTTTTCGGGCAAGACCGATGCGGTGAATCTTGGCTAAAGCTCTTGTTGCCAGCAGGCTGGTGTTATCAGCAAAGTGTCCGTAGGTACTGGTGAAACCTGACAGAGGATAGATATTACCCCAACTACCAGCGCACCAGTGCAAGCTGTCCATTGGTTGTGAATTCAAAGCAGCCAGACCGTCAGCAGTACAGGCATTCATCGCCGCAGGGTTGGCATAAGCCGCCAGATCCGGAGAGAGCAGGGCAGCCAGTTCAGGATGATTCCACGATGGATCGACTTCGGACAGGTTCATCAGGTCAAAATCCACCAGATCACTGGTGCAGCCACCAATGCCAGTAAACATGTTCAGCATCTCTATCAAGGGCAGGCTGTAAACGTGGGCGTGCATATAAGTCAGCCCTTTGGGAATGTTGGCTGAGCCCAACGTTCCCCAGCGACGCTGGTCAACAATAGGCAATTTGTGACCACCCAGAGCCATCAAACAGCCCGGACTGCGGGTCAGTTCAATTAATCGCTGAGGTCGCCAGAACCCGGTAGTCACTCCGGGATGAAACATACCTGCACTGTCTTCACACATACAGAGTCCTGTGCTGCTTTTGGCTCTGTGATTCGGCTCCTTTCCAGAGCCCAGCTTTGCCAGCCCGATTCGGATGGGAAACAGTTCTTTCCAAGGGACTGAGGTGATCAGTTTTTCTGAAAGGATTGGTACGTTCTGGCACAAAGCTTTTGATGGGTTGTCGGTGGCTTCAACGGCATAGGCTGATTGTGCTGACCCGGAAATCAAAGCTCTTGCCCATGACATCACATCGATTGCTGAAAACTGTGATACTTCTGCGGTAGTCACTCGCCAGTGATTCTGGCTTTCCGGTGTCAGTAATGTGGGTAGAGCAGTCAGTTGAAAGCGATGAACCAACTCCGGAGGCATGATGTAAATCGGATGCTGATGCCAGATAACAGACAGTGTTTGAAATTGTTGCAACGAACCATTTGAAACCAGCACCAATGCGTCGGGGTATTGCTGCAACCATTGAATTACAGCCTTCTGTTGCTGGCGATCGTTGATATCCAGGGCAATGATGGGAGTGCGCCAGTGACCGGAAATTTTCAGAACTTTGCTGGATGCCTGTCGACTGGTCGGCAGCTTTGCTCCGAAAGATAAGACTTTGCTCTGTAGTCGCTGGGATGTTTTTGCCTTTATTGCCTGCCAGTCCTGTTGGCTTAAGCGCTGAAGCAACACCTCCAGCAAGTCCGGTTCGCTGATTGGATAAGTCGTACCATAAATACCGAGATGGCCACGCCTGCCTGATTGATATTGACGCATCAGCCAATCTACGGAGGTCACTCCAAAAGCTGTCAGCTCTGTCTTTCCATCAACTTGCAATGTTATGGCGGGAACCCGGTCAATCTGGTATTCCCGGAAAGCTACAGGATTGATTTCAACGGTGGTCGTTGTTCTATTGGTCATCAAAATCTGTTGCCATTTTTGAATAGCAATGCCTAAATTCTGATGTTGACCCCCAATCCCCCGGACAATGAATGTGCGAACCGCAGACTTTTTTAATAGCGCAGTCAATAGCGATTTATCCATACTTGCAGAAACAAATAATTTAATTTGTAGCTCGTTTGCCATCGCTATAGAGAAAATGATCATAATGCAGATTATCGCAATGAGTTTGTGCATTAGTTTTTTGTAACAGAAGTCACTACTCATTTTCGTGAGAATCATCAGGGGGATATTCTACCGAGTTGTTATACATCGATAGCCAGTAGTTTTTGATTTGCTCAAGCCCATTGGGCCAATTGAAAGGCCAGAAAACGATAAAGGAGTAAGTTGCTCCAAAAACGCAGCAGTGGATTAAAGGCATTTGAGCCATGATCTGTAATCGTTCAGCTATGGTTAATGGCCTTGCAACTATGACAAAATGATTGTGCTCTGGAACCTGTGGTGCACCCGGTTCTGCGTAGACGATTGAGCTAAGCAGGGCTGCCATAAAAAGTAGCGACTGAAGCCGCACTTGAAACCAAAACCAATTTCCCCCGGTCATTTTATTCCTCTATCTTTCAAAACCTGCAGAATGGCATCACTCAATGTGATGCCTTGAGAGCGGTAAGCCCTGATTGCCCCTTCATCTTCCGGATGGCTGGAGTAGAGCAGTTTTTTAAATGGATTCAGGATCAGGCGACCAATACCGGAGCCTTGTTCTGTGAGTACCAATGCTTCAGAGTATTTGCCTTCCACGGTGTGTACGGTTTTCAGCAGCTTATAGCCTTCTGGGGATAAGGGTAGGCGTTGTTGCTTTTCTAACTCGTTGATGGTGGCGAGTTGCTGCTTCAGCAGAAACTGGGTTGCGCTGTTGTCTAATGCTGCACGGCCAGCCGGGGTTTCATAGAAGTCTTCAATGCGCTGGGCGGCCATCAGATTGGCACCGTTAAACCGGCGAAAGCGACGGAAGCCGTGTTCAATAAACAGGGCGGCTCCCTGAGTGTCCCGCATCAGGTTCCAGGCCTCATCGATCACCACCAGTTTACGGCGGCTGACATCACCGAAATACATGATTTGCTGGATCAGGTAGATCAGTTCCAGAATTACCACTCGTTGCAGATGTTTCCGGTTATCCAGATGGCGCAGTTCCAGAACCGTAAATGACTGGTTAATATCCAGTGTATTGTCACCACAGAAAAAACGACCGTATTCACCTTGTGTTGTGAAGGCACTGAGCTGCACTGCCAGATCGGTCATACGCTCGTCCGTATGATGCTTTAACCGTTCCTGCAATAGATCAATACTGCTTCCCGTACCCTCATGCTCCCATAACTCACGAATCTGTTCTCTCAGTCCCGCTTCCTGATAAGGCGTCAGTGGTTCTCTGGGCGATACCATGGCAATGATTAGTGCCAGCAGAATATCCCCTTCTTCTTCGTAATCATGCACCAGAGCGAAAGGGTTCATGCCGATATTGCTGCCCTGATCAAAATCCAGAAACAGACCATCAAAATGATGGCAGAGCTTTTTGTAGCCTTCGCCAATATCCAGTGCCCAGCATTGACCGCCACGAATCAGAATATTGCTGATCATCTCGTTCACCAAAACCGTTTTACCGGCTCCGGAAGTGGCAGCGATAATGGCGTTGTAGTTGCTGTTTGACTCAAACAAAGACAGGTTCATCAACTGCCCACGCCGTGAAACAAGGTTCAGCAAGACTTCCTGATGCCCTGGCCAGTCATCAAACAAGGGGAGGAGTGGAACGGCATGACGGGTCGCCAGGGTCTTCTCATGCATGGCAATGGTTTGGGTACTTTTTTGGGCATTGCCGGGGAGGGTGTTGAGAAACATGGGTAACATGAAATAGACATCTTCATAGAGCATAAATCCCAGTTCGCGGAAGTAACTGCAGGCATTGGACGACAGACGGCAGGCTTCCCTGGCTGAATTGCAATACAGCGTCAGAGAAAACGTCAGCTTTAGTGGTGCATCCCCTTTATTCAGGGCTTCAAACAAAACATCAAAATCTTTCTTGCGCTCCATAAGCCTGGGCTCAAAGCGGGTAATGGGGCTGGAGGCTTGCTGTATGGCTATTCTCTTTCGGTTACTCAGTGAGGACTGAAGCTGGTTGATTGAAGGAAAGTGCAGCAGTACATGAAGTTGGGCATAACACTTGATGCCCCGATGGCCGCTCTGACTATCCCCTAAGGGAAGCAGCAGAACATAATATACCGCTGTTGGCTTTTGGCTTTTGGCTGTATGAGCAGCTAATAGCCAACAGCCAACAGCCAAAAGCCCGGTAAGTTATTGAATGCTGCGCCCCTAAGTAGTTAAACGCCTGACCCAGCGGCACATAAGCGGGTAGTTTTTTGGCAACCAGTACTTTTATGACCCGGTATTTTTGCTCGGTACCCAGTTCCAGCTGGTCGGGGGAAACATGCAGGGGGGGTATCCGGATCAAACACTTGTTGATTCAGCGGTCGTTCTGAATCCGCATAAACACCGTCCATCGCCCAGTCCCCATGTTCATAATGATTGACAAGAATCATATTCAGCCTGAGCCAGTCATGCTGACTCATAGGGGTGGATAGCAATCCAGCGGTTTCAATCCCTCCCTGGAATGATGACTTGAGTCGTTTTATTTGCAGCAGTTCATCTTCGCTGGGCGACAACTCTCTGGTGGGAACCTTAATCGTGAACCACAAAATACCATGCCTCAGCATTTGTTCATTGGTCACTGGCTCATGAATACCGGCTTGTAATTGCTGGAAATTCTGTTTGAGCATGGCCTTAAAGCGAGGCTCGGCACTGTCTTCAGATAGCTTCAATTGATGAAGGGTATTCATGATATCGGGGCTGGAGATAAGACCGCACTGCAACAGCGTATCGTCAGGCCAGTCCTGGTTCAGTAAACCGTTAAGCCGGTCATCCAAGCCACTGTCCAGACCACTGAGGGGCAGGCTCAGAAAACCGAAGAACAGATGTCTGTCGTCGCATAGAAATATCTGGCTTTCCGGGTCGTAAGCCCGGGTGGTGAGCAGTGAATCTGTGTATTGAGGTTCTATGGGTACAGCAGACTTCGAGTTAGCAAACATTCGGCGTTTCCCGGTTAATTTGAGCTATGTTGATGAATGGACGTGAAGACTCAGTAACAAAATACTGAGGAGGTGAAGACGATGACTCTGTTAAAACGGATTAAAGGTTTTGTGGCTGGTCTTATGGTGCTGGCTGCTGTTTGTCTGGTGGTTGAGCAGCTAGTTTATATTTTTTTGGTACCAGGCTATTTCTGGGAGCTATCGGTATCCCCGGTTGTCTGGGGGCTGTTTTCCGCCGTGTGTTTTTGGCAGTTATGGCGGTTTAATCAGAAGTTTCCTGATGAAAATTCAGACGAAAGTATGGAGTTTGAGGATTTTGAGGAACTAATGAGCGAAACCAATCCTGCAACAGGTTTACCAATGGCTGGTGCTTTGGATATTAGTGGTAATCCTTATGGAGGAGATGATTCAGTCGGGTTTGATCTGATCTAAAAAGCTTTGCCTCACCTCTCTCTGTGTCCGTGATAATCGGCTCGACGGTTCCTTAAAAAGACCTTTATCCTGACTGCCAAACACTCTCAGGTTATTTTCTGTCTGGCGTTTCTGAAGCTGACTTTCTGTATTACTGCCAATATGTTTAGGAGGCATGCTTGTATCGAGATAGTTTCCCTCCATAGGGAATAATGATTGCCCCTTCAATAATTCTTCAACAGATTGTTCATACCGCTTCAGTTCCGGTTGATAAAGGCGATTCATTTCTCCAATAAGAGTCAGTGCGGAATTAGTATGTTGTGGGTTATCTGCCGCGTGAGTCAGATGATTGAAAGCATGTTGCCCTAAGGCAGCGCCATGGTCACCCCAGCCTCTGCTGATCTCGGCAATAGATTGACCCAAACGATGACGACGATCTTCAGGATCAGCACTTCGCTCATATTTGGGATCACGGTCTTTGACCAGTGACGCAAATGCAGCAGCCTGATGATTCGTGAGGCCGTGGGAAGCTGCCTTATCAAAAGCTTCGTTATAGGTCAGCTTTAGCCCCGGACCTGATGTGGATGGGTCTGTGCCATAGGCACTTTGCTTTAATAGACTGGTAACATCGGATTTACTCTGACTCGAATGCTGGAACTGATCGCTGACTGCCTGGCTGGACTGGTTATGGGCTTTGGTTAATGGTTGAAATGCATCTGGAAGCTGTTGTCTGGCTGAAGGTTGAAGCTTCACATTCTGAAGCGTCTTTTGCTCTGGCAACTGGCTGGAATCTGATAGTCGTTGCCTGATTTTGCTGCTATTGACGTTTTCAGGTTGACGGAGTGTGTTTGCAACTGATTTGGAAATACTATTTTCACTTTGTTCTTGGGGAGCCAATGACTGATTAGATTGTGGGTTACCCTTTAAAGACTCGTAACTTTTCTACAAACCACTAAACATAAGCTCAAAGTCGTCTACTTTTAGAGTATGCAAAATGCTCATGTTTCAGGATCAGGCACAACACCTGCATTACTGCCTGCCCCCTTTGCTACCTCGCAGGTCATCCTCACCAAGCAGGAACACATCCAGCTAAAACAGCAGGCCAACCTCTGGCATGCCATGTGGAAGGCGGCCTGTGGCCGAGAGAAAAAAGTATTGGCTAAAAATGCCTCTCTTATCGCTCAGCATAAAGCCGAAATGGCTGGGTTGAACACCCAGGTCGCTGATCTGAAATCAGAACTGGCACACATGAAGCACTTGCTTTTCGGTCGTAAATCAGAGAAGACCAGTTCTTCTTCAAAGAAAAGTGGCAATACTACCCGGCCACCTTCAAATCGAAAACGAGGTCACCAGCCCGGAGTCCCCGGCTCTGGTCGCCATCTTCACAACAACCTGCCAGTGGTTCATGAGTCTGTAGACTTACCAGTGGACAAACAGTGTTGTACAGTCTGTCACCGGCCATTCAAGTCTTTTTTCAATGACGACAGCTGCGACGTAATTGAAGTTGAAGTTAAGGCTCACGTTCGTCGTTATCACCGAAGGCATTACCAAAAAACTTGCCAGTGCCCTGAAACGCCCAATATTACTACTCCACCACCTCCACCAAGACTCATCAACAAAGGAAAGCTTGGTATTTCTGTCTGGGTGGAGCTGTTGCTGAATAAGTACGCATACGGCATCCCCATAAACAGGCAACTTGAGTCTTATAAGACTCAGGGACTGGAACTGTCGCAGGCGACCATCTCCTTTGGCCTGGAAGCTATAACGCCCTTTTTTGAGCCGGTTGCCGAAGCTACTCGGGAATTCGTCGCCAGTAGCGATCAGTGGCATGCTGATGAAACCCGGTGGATCAGCTGGGCACATGAGACCACAGGTTCTCACAAACATTGGCTTTGGGTATTTCTCTGTGATCAGGCGGTTTATTTCAGCATTGCTGACACCCGTGCGGCTGTCGTACCAGAGTCGATCATTGGTGACGGGGCTGGAACGCTGGTGTGTGACCGATACTCAGCGTACAAAAAGCTTGCGAATGATGCGGTGTCTATTAATTTAGCTTTCTGCTGGGCTCACGTCAGGCGGGATTTTATTGACGCTCAACGAGGTGATCCGGAGTTGGAGAAATGGAGCGCCACCTGGGTGAACAGGATTGGTCGTTTATATCATCTTAATAGTCAGCGACTTGAAGTGCTTGATGAACCAGAGCAGCTAGCAACACAGCAGTTACGGCTTGAACATCAGGTAGAGCAGATGGCAATCCAGAGGGTTCAGGAACTTAATCGTCCTAAACTGCGAGTCAGAGCGAAAAAAGTGCTCGAAAGTCTACAGAATCACTGGGAAGGATTGACCCGCTTTGTCACTGATCCCGGTATCCCCATGGATAACAACGCTGCAGAGCAAGCACTGCGCACAGGTGTCGTTGGCAGGAAGAATTACTACGGCTCTGGCAGCGTATGGAGTGCTGATATAGCCGCTTTTCTATTCAGCGTTTTTATGACGCTAAAGCTTTGGGATATTAATCCAAAAATCTGGCTGGGTGCCTATCTTGAGGCTTGTGCCATAAATGGCAGGAAGCCACCTAATGATCTCACTCCTTATCTGCCCTGGTTAATGAGTGAGGAGCGGCTTTGTGAAATGCGCAATCATGATCCGCCAAAGGTATAACAATTGGAGGCAACAATAGGGAAAAGCGGTGTCTTAATTGCTAATTTTGAAGCGGTTTGTAGAAAAGTTACCCAAAGACTTACCCTAATCCTCTAACCCATTGGTATCACTGTCAAAATCCATTTCGTGAAATTCATACCACATCACATTAAGCAAGCTGGCATATCTATCTAAGCCCTTATTCTGCTGTTTTTTTTAATTCTTATTGAGAGGCAGTCAAAGTTTGAGGGAGAAGAACGGATATTTCCCTATAAGGCAAAATCTATCACTGTTCGCTTTTCCTATTGGACGAAAGAGTTTGGGTTTCCAGATATCAGGTTTCATTCCTTTCGGCATGAAGGTAAATCAAGGCTGTTTGAACAAAATATGTCGATTCCGGAAGTAGCACTCTGCAGTGGTCATAAAACCTAGGTGCACCTGCGGCGCTACACTCACCTTTTGCACAAAGTGCCACCGGACTTATCGGGGAAGTGCAAGAGTATAGAAAATAATTACTGGGCTGAAGATGAGCTGGTGAACAGGCAGCTGCTCCGAGCTTCTATGTCCATGGCATGGGAGTACACATAAATCAAGCGGTGTACTTTTTCCAAGAGTAGGCAGGTAACGTTTGACTGTGTGCTATGGCATTTATGCTTATACCATGGTGAAATATGGCACGCATGTAACAAGTGGAATTATAAGGACTGTAGTAATGTCGGAGTTGTTCAGCGACAGCGTCACAACGAACATAAGGGCAGGAGCGCCGATTATTCAAATTATCGGACACGATACATTAAGAATTCATGCAGTATGCCTTGAGGCTGCACAGGAAACAAACAGAACCCTTTACATCTGGAACCGATGCCGAGGGATACGAGAATTTCAAGGGACTTCCGAGCAACTTATAAAGGAAAATATCAATCAGTTACCAGAGCTTTTAGATTGGTATCTCTCTGAATCTTTCGAACCTGATGACTTCTCTGATGCACCAGATGCAGAGCAATCTAACAGCATACTCTTGATTGAAGATATCCATGCAGAGCTTGAACAGGCAGACCCGTCACTCATCTCCCAACTCAGAAGCTACGCCCTCCAAAAGAGCCGTCTGGAACTGACTGACCAGGCAATTATTTTATCTCAGCCTGTTTCGTGCTTGCCCGTTGAATTGCAGAAAGATACTCAGGTGTTATCTATGCCCCTGCCAGACCGGGAGGAGATTAAAACCCTTATAGAGGCAACCAAAGAGCACTATGGCATCGATGATAGGGATTTTGATGAAAGTGCGAGACTTATTGATGCCGCTTTGGGACTGTCTACTTCAGAAGCTCAGCTTGCATTTGCCAAGGTAGCTGTAGCCAAAGGGCGTCTCACAGAGGCAGAAGTTGATCTTGTTGTTTCTGAGAAAGAGCAGGTTATCAGGAAGTCTGGACTGCTTGAGTATTTTCATCCTCAGTTTGCTCTTGAAGATGTGGGCGGTCTTCAAAACCTAAAGAGCTGGCTTAACCGTCGCAGTGAGGCGTTTTCTGAAAATGCGAGGAAGTGCGGACTTGAGTACCCCAAAGGAGTTTTAATGCTTGGACTCCCTGGTACTGGTAAAAGCCTCACAGCCAAAGCTGTTTCCAGCAGTTGGCAACTACCCCTCTTACGGCTTGACATGGGTAAAGTGTTCGGAGGCATTGTTGGCCAATCTGAAGAAAATATCCGAAATGCACTGCAAGTAGCAGAAACGATTTCCCCCTGTATTCTCTGGGTGGATGAAATAGAAAAAGCTTTATCCGGAATGCAAAGTTCTGGAAGTACGGATGGGGGAACTACTTCACGGGTACTCGGTACTTTCCTGACGTGGATGCAGGAAAAAACCAGCCCGGTTTTTGTTCTTGCAACAGCCAACCACATTGAAATGTTGCCTCCTGAACTTCTCCGAAAAGGGCGTGTTGATGAAATTTTCTTTGTTGATTTACCGACTTGTGAGGAGCGTAAGGATATTTTAAGTATCCATTTGCGTAGAAGGGATCGTGGTGATGCTCTATCCGATGATAATTTGAATAGGCTGGCTTCTATAAGCAAAGGTTTCACTGGTGCTGAGCTTGAAGAGGCTGTGAAGGAAGCCATGTTCATGGCTTTCAGTGATGACCGGCCATTACAGTGGACTGATATTGAGCGAGCTATTCAGTCTACCTCACCATTATCCGTGACTATGCAGGAAACGATCCTGGATACTCGCGAATGGATAAAAGGGAGGGCTGTTCCAGCAAGTGCTGTTAAGCCAGATCCACTGCCAGAGGCTAAAGACAAATCTGATGTGCGCCCCAGATTAATTCAGGAAGGTAAAAATCCTTTTGTGAAAAATAATAAATAATTCGGAGGAGTTGCTGTGCTTAATTGCTACCTGACTGCACTAGATGCATCCTCCGAACACTGGGCAGAGGAAGTTGACAAGTCTTTTGAACCGTTCAGGCGGTATCTTAAAAATGCTGAGGAAGCTTTACGAAAAAAAGAAGTGACCTGTGAGTGGGAGAGGCTTCCTGTTCCGGGTGTACTTCAGCTTTGTCAGCCTTTATATCAGGTTCATCCAACAACCCGTATAGAGCTTATTCCTGAGAATGAAGGATGGTATGAAGTAACTGGCAGTCCCGACGGGGTGGATCTGATCAAAGAATTTGAACCTGACTTTGAAGAACTAGTCACTGTTGGTCGGGGCGCTGATCGTCAGAAAATCAAAGTATCAGAGCAACAATATAACCATACTGGCGATCAAATCCTGCTGAAGTTGAATGCTAGCGCTATAGTGAATCGCATTGTCTGGTGTGGCGATATCCTGGATATTAAACCACTTACTCAGGAGTTAACGGACAATCTGGAGCTAACGCAAGAACTTACGACCTATCAGGCCAAAAGAGAAAGTGAAAATTGCTATCGTATTCAGGGTGTTATAGATGCTTCTCTGCCACTTTTTTTTCAACAGCAGGACGTGAAGTTTCGTGTGCTTTCGGAACCCTCCCTTCCAGACAATATTATAAGACATGGCTCTGACCTATTCATGGTGGGAGAAAAAAAGGAACATTCAAGTGTTCAATTCAGAAAGGTGACTGACAAGGCTTTTCTTAAAGATTGCTTTGTCTCAGATCTCTGTACAGAAGACGGTTACCAGTTACCAGACGAATGGTACTTAGATGAACAGAATAGACTGGTTACTGGAGATGATCCGCTACCTGATTTTTTGACTCATCGCCACTATCCAGGCCTGAGAATTTCAGTAAGGAGTATCAGTGACTCTGAACCTTGGATACAGCTGATTGGTCTGGATCATGGTGAAGAGACTGCCAGCCAGGATCCGCTGGAATATTTTTTTGATGATCAGATTGATATTTATGATCCTGCAATTAAAGGCAAAAACACTCAATTTTACTGTGTGAAAAATGCGCGGCCAGACGAAAGGCAAATTATTCTGGGGCGAGGAAAAGATAAGAAAAAGGCAGCTCCCCTCTACCCGAAAGGAAAGCAGCTTAAAGTCAGAGTTAATACATTGGCTCTGAAACGTCAGAAAGACGCGATCACCCGGCTAAAAATGACACCTGCTCGTGAACACAAACCTCTCCTTGACTTGATCCGAAATCGAGATTCATACAACTGGCCATTGTTCAACCCTGTTTCTGAGAAGGAAATAGACTGGTCAGTTTTAACCAATATGGATTTTGATGGGTGTGACAGGCAACGTGAGTTTGTTTGTAAAGCACTCGCAACTCCCGACTTCGCTATCCTTGATGGACCTCCTGGAACGGGAAAGACGACCACCATACTTGAGCTGATAGTTCAGTTGATCAAACAGGGTAAGAGAGTCCTGCTTACAGCATCGACCCATGCTGCTATCAATAATGTTCTTGAACGAATCGACGAACTGGATTGCAAGCAAGGTATTTATCCGCTTCGTATTGGTGATGAAAATCGGGCAACAGGTGTTGAGCATCATCAGTATGACAGAGTTCTGGATTCATTCTCGGAGAATCTTGGTCATCTGGACTGTAAAAGGCTATTAGTGGACTCCTCAAATCTGGTGTGTGGCACGACCATGGGGATATTACGGCTACTTGGTGACACAAAGTTTGATTTTGAGCGGGGAATACCTCCTTTCGACGTCATGATCATCGATGAATGCAGTAAAACCACTTTTGCAGAGTTTCTGGTTCCAGCACGCTATGCCAAGAGTTGGATACTGGTAGGTGACGTCAAGCAACTTTCACCTTTTACCGAGAGGGATCAAATCACGGCCAACCTGAAACACTTGGTTCTCAGGCCTGCTTTTAATAAACAAAAAGAGCAGATTCTTTCTGCTGAGTTACAAAGAGCCTGCTTTTTACTGAATGAATTAAAAACATATCAAAAAGGCCGTTGGGGATACCACGAAAGAATAATAGTACCAGTGAGCAGTGGTGAGCTAAGGGCAATAGCTGCTGAAATTGAAGCGAGGCATTCAGAACGGGATGGGCATATTTACAGCGACATAGGTCTGGTTGGCCACGCTGTTGGTGCTATCAATGAGAAGAGTTTGAGAAGTAGCCCCTGGAATGTATATCAATACAACCTGATTTTTTGTGAAGAGAGGCTATTGAGCGACTACAGAGATTACTTGCCTGCTGACTCTATAGTCTTTGGTGAGAACTGGTGCAACTCAGCTCATGCTTATCGGCATTTTGCCCGGCATGATGGAGAGCATAATTTCAAAATCAAGCGTTCCGATATAATGCGCTACTCTCATGAAATTCATGAGCAGTGGTGTGATCATGAGCAGAAAAGCAGTTGGGCTGACGAAGTTGTCTGGCGCCTGGAGCGTGAATACTGGCTTAGATTTCTGACACCAGGCAAAAGAACCAGAAGGCGAGGTAATAAAAATAATAAGGCGAAAGCCATGAAAGACCAGCTCGAAAGATTGATGCCTCGATCAATATCTGCCACAGGTCGTGTGTACCAGTTGCGAAACATGGCTTTTCCATCAATTCTGGAAGCACTTTCTGGTTCAGGAACGCTGAAAACAAGAGCCGAAAATCCGAACACTTTGAATCAAGGATTTAACTTCAAAGAAAAGCAGTGCCGTCATACGACACTAACCTACCAGCATCGGATGCACCCTGACATATCGTGCTTTCCCCGTGAACAGTTTTATTCGGATCACAGTGGCACTCAATCGCTCTTGGACGGACGATTCACTGAATCAGATCGGTTCTGGGAATGGCGACGGTATCCAAAGCGGGCGGTTTGGGCCGATGTTGAAGGCAAAGTATACAAAAACAGTAATGTTGCCGAGGTGAATACCATTTTGAGCGGCCTTAAAGATTTTTGCTCTTGGGCAAATCAACAAGGCGTGGTAGGTGACCATAGTGTTGCAATCCTGACTTTCTATCGAAAGCAAGAGAGTCTGTTGCGTAGCAAGTTGCAGGATCTGACCAGAGAAAAAAGACATGCCAGATTTACCTACAAAGGGGTAAACATAAAGCTCAATACAGTTGATTTTTTTCAGGGGCAAGAGGCTGATTTGGTATACCTGTCCATGGTTAATACAAACAGAGATGGCTTTTTAGACAGCCCGAACAGGCTCAATGTATCTCTCACACGAGCCCGGTACCAGTTGGTTGTGGTAGGGAAAAAAGATTACTTTGCCAATAACTCCCCTTCCGCAGAACTCAGTTCTTTGGCACGGTCGTTAATGCCTGCCCTTTAGGAGTAATCATGGAGATTATATTGAACAGGCAGGTAAAGGTCGACTGCAAGAAAGTTCTTGCGACTGTTGATGTCGAACAGCCTCGCCCAGACTTACAGAAAATTTTGGTGGCAGCGTCGGAACAGGGTTTATCAACCTTTCCTGATAGGTTGATTAGTTATCTTGAAAAAGAAAACTTGATCGAGGGGGAACAGTTAACCGAGCAGGCTCATCACACTAAACAGACTGGCATGTTTAGCACGAAAGAGAGGGGAATATACCATATATGGTACTTTCATGATCAGTACCTTGGAATACACCCCATAGCTATGCTGCGATGGGAGCCTCCTCGTAACCGGAGTTACCATGAACAGATCAAGTCTTATGGCTGGCCTTCAGTCCATAGAAGGGGTATTCCGAAAGAACTGCATTGCAACAGCACTAACGTGTATCTTATAGATCATGATGGTTCGGTAGATAAGAGGCTTATTTCTAACCTGAAAATAGAAGTGCTTGATGATAAATATCGCACTAATAGTCCATCAATAGAAACACAACTTCGGTACACGTTGGGAAGAAATAAAAGTGCTCAGGCAGCAATTCAGATTCAGGGGAATCTCTCATGCCATGTGGCGGGTAAGGAAAGGCATTTCTCGGTTTCCCGTAAAGATATCATTGAAGCCAAGCCTGAATTTCTTCACGATGTTGCTGGGAAATTAGAATTCGCTTGGGAGCCTGAGTTTAAGCGTATGCGGTGTGATGTGTCAGATAAAGCTATAGTCCGAAGTGAGTTTTTGATTAGAAAACGACCTGTCAATGAAATTGATACATGCTATGGCCATTTTTTTGGTGGTGAACTGATAAATCTTCCCGTGATGCCAAAAAATCCTGCAACTGCAAATTTATGGCACGAGGCATGGCTGAATGATACCTACAGAGAGGATTATCTTTCACCTGACGAAAGTCGATACTTACAACGCTGCTGGATTAACCATCCGGCAGTAAAACCGTACAACCTTTCATTGAAGGAGGGGTTGTCTTTACTTCAAGTTCTGAATCGTCAACAGAACCCTCAAGGTTTTTGGCACGCTTCCGCAGGTCATTATCTTATTCCATCAGCGAGCCATGTACAGCAACCGCGCTGTCGCTGGGCTGAAGGGGATAAACTCTCAGTTGAAACGCTTGTAAGACATCTTGTGTCTGGAGTAGTGGTCACTGGATTGATTTATTCGGATCGGTATTACCAAAGCAGAAAAAACGAGCGAAACTTATCAGCCATTGCCCAGAGCTGCAGTTGTGATGGGGGGGTGATATTTTCCGTCAATAAAAAAGCTAAACTTCCCAGTCAAAAATGGGCTCTCAGGACAATGGAGAAGCGTCCCGAGAACCATGATCGTTACTGGATATTCCTGACTACAGGCGAACCAGTAATATGGACATGTACAAGCAGTCTGGACTTTATTGACTTCGGGGAAGAGGAGCCAGAAGTCAGGGGGACGCCAACGTTTACAAGACTTCGTAATGATGAGTTGCCTTCTTACCTGACTGAGATGCTGAGTGAACCATTAAGTAAGGAGTATGTTTGATGATTGCGCCACTGGAACGTACCTTCTCGGTCAGTTATCGGGATGAGCGATTGAAAAATGTATTCGTTTTTAACTCGGCTGAGAAAGATGCGACTGGTTCATATAGGGATGACTACTTCCAAGCAGGAGAAAGCTCTGAGCTATTGGATGAGCTGGCTACCTGTCAGGTAGAGGATAGTTTATTTATTGCTGCTGACATTATCCGCGATACAGATGCAATCAGGTATATTGGTAATCTTGCTGATAACAATGTGCAGGTTTTTCTCTTTTTGACTGAGTGTGAAGAAAACAATCTTGCAATTGATGCGCTGTCTGGCCGGTGTTGCATCCGTACAGGTAGTCAGCAACACGGCATGATACTTATTGGGGACTATCACTCAAAATCAGCATGGAGCAGGGTGTGCTCTTCCGGGTTTGTTGAAAAAGGCTACCAGTACAGCCTTGCGCTGGAAACTGACCAGATTGATGAGTATTACCGACTTTTCTGTCACCTTTTCTGGTTTGAAGCTAATAACGAATATCTAGAATCCGGGCGAAGACAGCCGGCCAGTAAAGCGCCTGTCGAGACCATTGACCTGCTTCACCGCAATATTTTATCTGGCCCTCTCACTCATAGCCTGCATACTGCACTTGAACATCCGGCAAAGCTATTTACTAATGGTGGATATGATCAAAATATTGTATGGCAAGAATTTGATCATACAGAACTGAATTTGCAAGAAAGCGAACTTCTCTTAGCTTTTAATGCCATCGAACAAGGACAGTTGCAGCGGGTAATAGAGCGATATGGTGATATACATTTACTTTCCCGTGATGACTTGCCTCAGGTGTTAATTTCTGAAGAAGAGGCCTGGTTATTGCCTCTGCGCTACAGTAAAACTGATGTTATCTGGGCAGTAAAGTTATCTGAAAATCAGCGCCGTTCCGTCGATGATTACCACCTTGAACTCTTGGCCAATGGTTATTGGAGGCTGAAAAAAGAAATTGCTGTTGATGATATTACCAGCCCTATTCGATATGTAGACAATATTGATGAAGAACTGCAGTGCAAAGAGCTCTTAAGTATCACGCTTGAGGATTTTGAATGCAGATCTTTTGCTGAGTTTGAGTCTGATAATGCCCAGGAGCTGACGAAAGATCAGTCTGTTTTTAATCGTTCCAGACTGGCTAGGGAAATTGAGTATCAGGTAGTGATTCATCCTCCTTACTTACCTGGGCAGGCTGAAAGAGATGCGTTGGTACTCGCTTGGGAGAGAATTCAGAAACGTTGGGATAATGAGGTTTGCGACCTGAATGTTCAGGTTGCTCGTATGGAGGCTGAGCAAAGCAAAATTAAGGACAATCTGCTTGGCTATATGAAACAATTTTTCCTCGGAAGGGATCGAGAAAGATCACAACTGAAAAAAGAAATAGATCACCTCGAATCGATATGCCTTTCTGAATTATCCCCTTCGTACAGGAAGGAAAATGTTGCCCTTTTGAATCAGCTCCGGAGCAAGCTAGTTGAAAGTGCCTTATCCCTTGCGAATGAGACTGACAAAGCACAGCAGTTAGAACATTGGGAGCAAGAAAAACTGAAAATTGACACCCGGCTGGAGCAGTGTGATCAGAAAAGAGCCAAGATTCAGCAAGACATGGAGGCGTTTCTCTACACCCGAAATGAGAAGAAAGCCGCCGCTGAACATGTTTTTCTTGAGAGTTGGAAAGAGTTGTTTGATAAATATTTCACTGCGATTAACTCTAATGAAATAGCTCGAGACTCGAAAAGAGACGATATTGAGATCTGGATTTCCAATAATAGCCGGCAGTTGAATAAGGTTTTAAAAAAGCAGAGTAAAACTACTTCAGGTGACCTCGTAAAAGAGGCGAGCAAATCGAGTAAAAAGCAGCAACGTAAGGAACAGGAACAAGCAAAAAAACGGCTTGAGCAAATTCCAAGAGCCTATAAAGTAACTATAAGCAACCTTGCCGAAAGAGAGCAGAAACTGCAACAAGGACTCGATCAGGTTAGTAAAGAGCAGGAACGGTTGGGAGAAGAGCTATCGACCCATCAGCAGTCTCGCAATTCAATCAAAGGAAAGGCAAAAGAGAGTTTTCTTTCAAAGCTTCTGTCCAAAGGAAAAAGAGAAGCTGATGTTGCTTTTTCTATTGATTTTCCTGAAGAGGATTTGCCTGATATAGGTCAGCTCTACATGTCAAAGGGTAAGCGCTATCTCGCGATTGCACCAGATGATGATTCAGAGTTGGCGAAGCGCACAGCTATGCGATTAAGGGCATCTTTGGTTCTTAAAAAAGGGGAAGCTGCGAATGGCTGAACAAAAAATTATTCTTGTTATAGATGAAGAAGGGGCGGTCAGTGCCAAAACCTTTGGCTTTGAGGGAGAAACCTGCCTTGAAGCGCTTGATGAAATTCTTGATGAGACCCCGGTTACTTCAATCAAAACCACCGATGAGTATCTTAAGAAAGTAAAAGTGAACAAGACGAATACAATCAAGCAGGGAAGAGATAAATGAGTGCAGTTGTCAGAACTCTTACCCCGTTTACTGAACAAGATGTTCTTTATGGGGCTCTTGTGAGGCTTGGGGTTAAAGTAACCGTTAAGGGGCAAAACTTGCTTACTAACCGATCAGATTATCGGGGGCAGCAGTCTTTTTTATGGGATGGAAAAGCGTATCGGTTTACTTATGACTCCGATGAACACTGGTCTGGCCGAGTCATAAGCCGATCTTTGAACAAGCAATACACTCCAGTTAGTCAGTTTCTGAAATCTCTGGAACTTGTCTATAAATCAGAGTACGAAAGTAAGCTTGAGCGTATTGCTGAGGAGGAGAGGCAAAGGTTGGAGCAGGAACGTATAGCCAGGGTTGAAGCAACGAAATTAGCAGCAATCAAGAAAGCTGAAGCTCAGGGATACAGGGTAAAAGAACAGAGAAAAAATGGAAAAATTCAACTTGTTCTAACCAGAACGGTGTATTGATGTTTGGCACATGTCTGAATATTGCTCATATACAACCATCGAGCCAGATATATGGACCTGGAGATCGGTTTGTTATCTGGCTCCAAGGATGCACGTTAGCTTGCAAGGGATGCTGGAACACTGCGATGTGGCCGCATAAGGCTAATCAGCTCATTGAAAGGGAAGAACTGATCAAAGAAATCATTGCAGAACGCGATATTGCCGGGATAACCCTGCTGGGAGGTGAACCTCTCCAACAGACCAATAATCTCTATTGGCTGTTAGAGTCTCTTTCTGAGAGTTCTCTTGATGTAATGCTTTATACAGGCTACGAGCTCACTGAGCTAGCCAGTATGCCTGTTGCTCAACAAGTATTAGCCCACGTAGATATTTTAGTTGCTGGTCGTTACCGAGAAGAATTGCGAAATCCATCGTTGCTCTGGCGCGGGTCAACAAACCAGAAAATTCATTTTCTTAGCCCAAAATATGACCGAACTATTATAAAAGAGTGTAATCAAGTTGAGATTCATATTGATGAGTTTGGTGGGCTAGTTGAGCTAGGGTATCCAGAAGAGTGTTAAAAATGAAATTATATGTAGATCAGGTCAGTACAGTAGGCGATGCTGCGTGCATGAAAATTATTTTTCAAGGCATAGCTCCTAGATTTTCACGTAACGCACGTTTTCAAATTGATGGCTACTATGAATATGTTTTTTTGCTTGAACTCTGAGACTCTGCAAGGAAAATGTATTCCGGTGAGACTCCGAATATAAGACTGCATAGATTTAGATGCTCCATTTTGGCAGTCAAAATCTGTAGAAGAATTCGATATATGGCACAAAAACTGGCACTAATTAAAGCCAAGCCCAGAGCTGGTGGCGGTTCGATTCCGGCTCCGGGCACCAATCAGAAAGGCTATCGTTAATTCGATAGCCTTTTTTTTCGCCTGTTTCAGGGCTTCAGCCCTTGGCCTACCTGCCTTCTCGATAAAAACTCCAACGTTCAGAATTTTTATTCCTCACTATTTTTCACCTCTTTTCACTGTGTTTTCGTTCAAAAATTACCACTCTTCCACCACTCGATTTACCACTAAAATCTCATCTGTACACTTACTGTCAGAGGGCGTTCAGAGATGGCGACTTTTGAACCTAAATTCAGCAGTTGAACGCCACTGAGCCATGCCATTAGGAATAGCTTCTCACGGTTCTGAGCAGCGTTTTTTTTAAGTCATTAGCCCGATCGAATTAATGGTTGCATCGTAATAACCTGCCCTTTTTTCAAAAATTTTGAGACCGCTTTCGTTAAAATACGACACCATGCGTTAATTGGATTCAACTGCGGTGCGATACTTTTGATTGAATCAAAAAAATCACACAGTTCACTTTGTAATTTCGCAATTTTATACATCCATCGATGCTGGCTTGTCAGCTTTATTTTCTTTTGGTTGCCAGAGTGGGTCAGCTTGCCAATTGAACTCATTAATAAGGGACGGCTGGTAATTGATTCTTTATGGGAGTCCGGATTACTCAATCGAACGTATAGCGTCCACCAGTTGTAAACCAAGGCAACCATTCGGGCCAGCATTCGACATCTTGCCATATCTTTTGTTACATAACCGCCCCAGCCCCATTGGTTTTTGATTTCATCAAAGTTATTTTCACAGTCAGCCCTATTGCGATAATGATTAATGATCGAGACTATATCATTATCAAGAGATGTGACCAGAACCGAATACTCGTAAGCTTTTATATTTTCTGGCTCTTCTATTAATGCTAACGTTTGTTGACGTTCTTTTATTCCTTTTTCCAACATCGGTATTTCATTTTCAGGACGCCGTCTTCGAACAATAATTATGCGTCTTTCTTTTTTCCAACCTGACAGTTTAATTACGGATTCTTTTCCCTCCCAATGGTTGTCGTATTTTACCCATCCTCCGCTACAGTGCGCATTCCCTATGGCTTTCTTAACGTTGTCGTGCTTCTTCATTTTAAAAAGATAATGACAACCAGCATCTTCCAATTCGCTCATTACCCGGTCACTTCCCCAATCACAATCACCACGAACAAATTCAGGCCAGCAGCGTTTTGGAAGTCGATTTAATAGCTCCATTAAACCGGGTAAAGAGTATTTACTTTGACTTTGATTTCCGGGTCTGACTTCAACTTCCAGTATTAATTTAAGATTAGCCATCATATATGAGTGGTAAGTATGAGAGGGTCTCCCTTTCTTATGTGGGTTATAGCCATTAACCGCTCCTTCCTGATGCCCATAAATGGTTTTCACGGTAACATCAACATCCATAATCCATGGAATGGTTAATAACGGATCAAAACAGAGATGGAGGTGTTTTTGCATCCATTCAACGCCTTCATCTTCGTCAATCTTCTTTAAACCACGCCTGGCAGAATCATCGCTGACAATTTTTTTCATCCCGAGCAACTGAGCGTTTACTTTATCACCAATAATTGTTCCGATATGCGCATAGCGTTTATGTCCTGAAAGAATGGAAAGCATTAATGAGCCAATCACATCCACTTTTTGAGGGGCGTTTGGGCTTTTATAAGTTAGTGGGCAATCGTTAATCCAGGGTTCAAATCGGTGACCTGTTTTTAAAAACTGTATAAAAAAAGGGCTCTTCAGGGATAACTGTGGGTAGAAATGAACAAATTTTTGAGGTAGATGCACCAGTGGCTGACTTTTGATAGCTTTTTGTTGAAGGACAAAAAAACAACAAAAGGCAGCACTGATGCTGATTAAAACTATCCTCAATAAAGTCCATAAACTCAAGTCATTTGTTTATCAGGATGTAAAACCCGGCGTCTATCAAGGTTCAGAAGTATTTAATGTGACAGTGGTTCCTCGAAAGAACAGTCATGCCGTTTGCTCAGGCTGCTTGAAGCCAGCACCAGGCTACGATTCTCTTGCTGAACGCCGTTTTGAGTTCGTCCCTCTCTGGGGAATTAGAGTTTTTCTGCTCTACACAATGCGCAGGGTTCAATGCAAGACGTGTGGCGTAAAGGTTGAACAGGTTCCATGGGGTGATGGCAAGAAAGAACTTACCAAAGTCTACATGCAGTTTCTGGCAAGCTGGGCCAGAAAGCTCTCCTGGAAAGAGGTTGCCTGCACTTTCAATACATCATGGGAGAAGGTCTTTCATGCTGTTGAGTATGTGGTTGAATGGGGCAAGGCGCATCGTTCGCTCGACAATATCAAGGCCATAGGTGTCGACGAGGTGGCGTATCAAATAGGCCATAAGTACCTGACTGTCGTTTTGCGTATTCTGGTCAAAATGAACGGTGATTCTGGAAAGCGTGAACACCTCCGCTTTCCTAAACATTGCCCACCTCTATTTTTAGCCTGAGTGTTCACGCTCTTCCAGTTTTGCCCTGATTTTTCTCATAGACTCTCCCTTGAGTTTCAGCCGGTGGGCGTTATGTGTCAGTCGATCCAGAATCGCGTCTGCCAAAGTCGCATCACCGATACTGTCATGCCATTTCGACACCGGAAGCTGGCTGGTCACTATGGTGGAGCTCTGGTTGTGGCGGTCATCCATGATCTCCAGCAAGTCATTGCGCTGGCTCTGGGTCAGTGGTTCCAGACCCCAGTCATCCAGTATCAGCAGGTCGACTTTTGCCAGCTGTTTAAGTTGCTTGGTGTAACTGCCGTCACCATGGCCAATGGTCATCGCTTCCAGCAGCCTGGAAGTCCGGAAGTACCGTACGCTGTAGCCTTTCAGGCAGGCCCCATGCCCAAAGGCACAGCCCAGCCAGCTTTTACCCGTGCCGCAGGGACCGGTAATTAACAGGTTTTGTTTTCGGTTCAGCCAGTCGCAAGTGACCAGTGTCGCCATCTGTGCTTTCGTAATGCCTCTGGGCTGCTCATAATCAATATCCTCCAGCGTGGCAGCCAGTTTGAACCGGGCTGCCCTGAGCAGGCGAGCCAGCCGTTTGTTGCTGCGGTCGGCGTCCTCCTGATCAATAAGCAATGCCAGTCGTTCTTCAAAGCCAAGCTCCTCATAAGTGCCGGGCTGTTCCCGCTGCAGATTGAGGGCGTCGGCCATACCGTTCAGTCGCAGGCCACGCAGGCGTGCCAGGGTTTGATTGGTCATGGTGGTGCTCCTTAGTGGTAAAAGCCTGAGCCACGAATATTCTCATGGCTGATGGTCACACGCTCAGCGCTACTGTCCTGCGCTGGCTCCAGGGGCACTTTATCCAGACCCGACTGGAGTATGGAGCGAACACTGGCGACCCGGTGGCCACCGGTTTTAATGGCCCGGCCGCAGGCGGCATTAAGGCGGTCTGCCCCGTAGTCCCGCTCAAGATTGAGCAGGCCAAGGCAGGCGCGATAGGCCTGTTCGGGATGCTGCTTACTGTCGAGCAGTTTTTGGGTAAACCGCTGCACTTCAGGCCCAAGGTCTTTGGCCCAGCTCAACAGACGACCTGGTGTCCACTGCTGTTGCTTGCGGTGCCGTTCGGGCATGTGCTCTGGTTTGGTGGTGAAGCCACCCACCTCCTGCCATTTCCGTGGATGACTGGTGACAGGTTTTCCCTTGTAGAATACCTGCACTGTTTGCTGCGTGACGCGTAGCTCAACCTGTTCCCGAACCAGCTGGTGTGGAACCGAGTAATAATGACTGGCGTACTGCACGTGATAATCGATGTTGACCCGGGCTATCTTGAACTCAATATGCTCAAATGGCTGTACGGGCAGCGGCATCAACGCCGGTTTGTCCAGCTGCTCAAACAGGCTGCGACGACAGCCCGGCTGTTGCTTGAACGGCCGGTTATTCAGATCCTCAAGCAGCTGTTTTATCGCCTGGTTCAATTCAGATAACGAGAAGAATGTCGTATGACGCAGGCGCATTAAAATCCAGCGCTCCACCAGTTGCACACCGACTTCTGCCTTGGCCTTGTCCTTTGGCTTGTAAGGACGGGCGGGCATGACAGAGCAGCCGAAGTGTTCAGCCATGTGCAGGTAGCTGCGGTTGATGTCCGGATCATAGCGGCAGGCCTTGGTGACAGCACTTTTCAGGTTGTCCGGAACCAGCATCTGCGGAACGCCACCGAAGTAACTGAAGGCACGAATCTGGGAGCCGAGGAAGTTCACAATCGATTGTGTCCACGAGGCCTCGGCATAGGTGTAACTGGAAGCGCCCAGAACCGCGACAAAAATCTGTGCAGGTGCGGTATCGCCGGTGTTTCGGTCAACGATGGTGACTGTGAGACCTGCATAGTCTACGAACATTTTCTCGCCACCCCGGTGCAGCTGCCGCATGGAGCGTTTCTGCTTTTTGCACCATTCGCGATACAGGTGGCAGAACTGAGGATAGCTGTAGTGATTATGAGGGTAGGCCTCACAATACTCTTCCCAGGTCAGCTGCTTGGTCATACTCTTGCGTTTGAGTTCATTATGAATCTCAATCCAGTCAGGGCTAACCAGCCCCTGCTGGCTACGGCTGGCTGTATCAGGCGACAACTGGTTGATTAATGCAGTGTCGTCCATGTCGGCGGGGAGAGGCCATTTAAGGCCGGACCGTTCGAACAGGCTCAGGTATTTGGTGACTGCCCCGGTGCTGACCCGAATACTGGCAGATATCTGCCGAATGCTCAGTTGACAGCTGAAACGAAGACGCAGGATTTCTCTGATTTTGCGCATTGATAATCTCACTTCTTTAGCCATGGCCATCTCTCCGGGTTTTAGTGGAATAAGGGAGAGCGGCACAATTTGAATGAAATCAATGCTTAAGAGAGGGATTTTTAGCCTTTTAGTAAGCATTCGGTGAACCCATCTGAAGCATGACTATTTGACCATGTTCAACTATATTTCCTGAATGCTTTCTTCAGTTCTTTCCACTACCACTGAAGCTGATATCGTGAAAACACCTTTTGCTTATGCGCGAGTAACGCTAAGCAAAATGGAGTACATAGAGCTCAAAGCGCAAGCGAATCAGTGGCACAGCCAATGGCTGCGCGCCCGTCAACGGGAGCGGGAGGCGCTTGCCCAAATTGCACAGATTAAGGTCAAACATCAAGAAGAAATCAGTGCTTTTCAGGTGCAAATTGACCAACTAAAAAACCAATTAGCGCAAATGCAGCATTTGGTGTTCGGACGCTCTACAGAAAAGACATCAAAAAAATCAGGCAATCAGCAAGAAGGTTCGGGCTCCGGGCAGAAATCTGACCGCAAGAAAGGACAGCAAAAAGGCTCAAAAGGACATGGTCGAAAGAACGTCACTACCTTGCCCGTGATTCCTGAAGACCTCGTGATACCTGATGATGAGCAACATTGCACTCATTGTGGTCTTCCTTTTAGTCCATTCCCCGGCACGGAAGATAGCGATGTTATCGAAGTAGAAGTTCAGGCTCATGTCCGTCGTTACCGCCGACATCGCTACCAGAAAACCTGTCAGTGTTCACAAACCCCGGGGATTATTACAGCGCCTGAACCGGCGAAACTCATTCGTAAAGGCAAACTGGGCGTCTCTGTATGGGTCGAAATCCTGCTGCACAAATACGCTTTCGGCATTCCCATTAACCGACAGCTGCAAGATTTTCGGATGCGTGGACTTGATCTCTCTCAGGGCACCGTGACAGGCGGGCTACAAACCATTAAACCGCTGTTTGAGCCCATAGTAGAGTCTATCAGGGAGCGCGTTATAGCGGGTCAGCAGTGGCATGCCGATGAAACTCGCTGGATGGTATGGTCTGATGACCAGGGTGCCAAAAAACACTGGTTATGGGTGTTTATGGTGCAGGAAGCCGTCTATTACAGCGTGGACGACAACCGTTCAGCCCGGGTTCCCAAAGAGCTTCTGGGTAAAAGCAATGGTATTCTGGTTTGTGATCGTTACTGCGCCTATAAAAGTCTCGCCAATGAAAATCCAGATATGTTTTTAGCTTTCTGCTGGAGCCATGTGCGCAGAGATTTTATCAATGCCCAGAAAGGCAATGATGAACTGGAAAAGTGGAGTGCCACTTGGGTAAACCGTATTGGCAAGCTTTACCATTTAAATGACCAGCGTCTGGAACATCAGAGGCAACCTGAACAGTTTTTCAAATACGACAAAGTTCTCAAAGAATATCTCGGCCAGTTAAAAGAGTGGCGGGATAAAGAGCTGGAGCGTCCAAAGCTTAAGGAACGTTGTCAAAAAGTCCTTACCAGCCTGAAGAATCACTGGGAAGGGCTAACTCTGTTTGCGGACTACCCAGAAGTCCCTATGGATAACAATGCTGCTGAGCGATCCCTGAGAAACCCCATTGTCGGGCGCAAGAATTATTACGGTGCAGGCAGTGACTGGAGCGGAGAGTTAATGGCCTGGCTGTTTTCAGTGTTTATGACGCTGAATCTTTGGGGTATAAATCCCTGGGCATGGATGACAAAGTACCTGCAAACCTGTGCAGACAATGGTCGTGTAGCACCTGATGATTTGTCTCAATGGCTGCCTTGGCTAATGACGGATGCACGCCTTAAGGAGCTTAGGAATCACAGCCCGCCTTGTGAAAATGGCTTAGTAACACCCCTTTCCTAAAATCAGACAAGTGCTTCCTGGAATCGTACACAGGAGAGGGGTGTTATGGGTTTACCGAATGCTTACGCCTTTTACAGGATTAATTCTGGTGCTGTGAACAGGTTTTCTGGAAGCGTGAACGCATTTTCTGGAAATAGGCGAAAATTGTTCACGCTTCGTCAGAATCAGTGTTCACGGAAAACCAGAAAACGTGTTCACGCTTCGTCAGAATGAGCGTTCACGGGAGGCCAGAATATGCACGTTTACCAGATTGATCGAAACTGCACACGATTGCTGTGGATTGGCGAAGAGCGTACTGAAGCGACGATTCGCAGCTTTTTCTCATTCTTTGGTACAGAGCGAAGCCAGCAGTTGGAGTATGTCTGCTCTGATATGTGGCAGCCTTACGTGAAGGCGATTGCGGAGTTTGCCTGCCAGGCACTGCATATTCTGGATCGCTTCCATATCGTTGCCATGCTAAACAAAGCCATTGATGAAGTCAGGGCATCAGAGCACAAACAACTTCAGGCAGACGGATATGAACCTGTTCTGAAAAAAACTCGCTGGTGCCTGCTCAAGAGAAAAGAAAATCTGACAGAGAAAGAAGAGATCAAGTTAAACACAGTACTCCAGTACAACCTGAAAAGTGTCAGAGCTTACCTGCTTAAAGAGGAATTTCAGGTGTTCTGGGATTACATTTCACCACATTGGGCAGGAAAATATCTGGATCGTTGGTGTACAAGAGTCATGCGGTCAAAGATAGATCCAATGAAGAAGGTGGTCAAAACTATTCGACGACATAAGCCACTTATTCTGAACTGGTTCAGGGCAAAAAAGGCGTTTTCCAGCGGAATTGTTGAGGGTCTGAATACCAAGATAAAACTCACTACGAGAAAATCGTATGGATTCAGAACCTACAGATGTGCAGAAATCGCCCTATATCATGCGCTTGGCAAACTACCTGAACCAGAAACTGCCCACAGATTTTACTGACGAGGCAAAAAAAGGAAGCTGTCCCATTGGGGTGACCGATGCTTCAGGCTCCCACTCGACATGAATTTTACCGTCGAAAGAATCGACTTCGAGTTTGACGGATAAGGGATCTTTTTCCATTTCAGACAACTCACCCTTTGGGGGAGTGGGTTTTGGTGGTCGAACCATCTTCGAGCCCTCAATATTGTTGAGGGTTAGAGTTTAGCTCAGGGGTTAACCGCTGAATTTAGGTTGAAAAGCGTAAACATGGGTGGCTTGCGAGAGTGCAAAAATTGGGAGTCCGAGAAAGCAAGACTTTTGACCTCAAAAAAGAGGCAATCGCTTGGGCCGAACAGAAGGAAGAAGAAATTGGTGCTATGGGAGACTCAGAGCGAGAAGTTGCCAAAGTTAGAAGGAAGAAGATGACTCTTCGGCAATGTTTTGAACGATACCTCAAAGAAGTGAGTCCCAAGAAAAAAGGCAAGGAGACCGCGCTGCGAGAGGGCAAACGTTTTATGCAGTTCTGCACTAACAGCTCTCACGAACCGCTTGGCAATTTGATGGATAAAAGTATGTCAAAGATCGAACCGCATCATATCGCAGAATGGAAGCTCAATCGGTTGAATCATGTAGCCAACAGCTCTGTTATAAGGGACAAAAACTTTCTCAGCCACGTTTTCAGTACAGCAAAAGAGTGGGGCTATATTGAGGAGACGCCATTCGGAGGGAAGGTTAAGTTTAATGAGGATGACGACAGTGATCGTGAGAGAAGGGTCACTGAGCAGGAAATTGAAGAAATCCTGTTTATTCTGGACGACTGGGATCGGCAAAGAAAGCCAGAAACACCACGAGAGAAAGTTGCCCTGCTATGGTGTCTCTGCCTCGAAACAGGAATGAGGTTGCAGGAGGTGAAATTTCTTGAGGCAGGTGAGCTGGATTTAGCTTCCGGGGTGATTGACCTGCCCAAAGAGAAGGTCAAAGAAAAAAGGAAAAAGTCAGTGGCATTGACGGAGGAAGCAATTCGTTTGATTGAGCTTGGAAAGACGGAAGGAAAATATTGGTTTGACTCCAGTAAATTAAATGTCAGCTCAATTTTCTCTCTGGCCAGCGGGAAGACAACGATAGACGATCTTCAGTTCAGAGATTCCAGGCACGAAGCACTGACTCGCTTGTCTGAAAAGCTGAAACCCTTCGAATTAGCGCGTCAGGCAGGTCATAGGGATATGAACAGGACTTTGAAATATTACCGTAAAACAGCCAGAGAGTATGGGCAGAAGCTTCGGGATTAAAGGACTGCTCGCCTGCGGCCTCTCTTTTTGGGAGGCTGCTCAGCAATGTTCTCAGATTGGATGTAAGCATTTTCAGCCCACAAAATCACATCGCTGTTTAGCCATCGGGGTCTGCTTTTGTGGAGCTGACCGTTGATTTCGATTTCATTATGCCTGGGCGGAGGAAAACCGGGTTGTTTTACAAGGACGTTACGGGTGTAGTTGATGGAATGATCAAGAAACCGGGCGATGCTTTTTATAGACCATAGCTCTGTATCACTATTCATCTTTAAGTACCTTTAACAAAGAGCCGGGTAGCTCATTATTGATAGTGCGGTGAGACGGTGAGGGGAAGGTTTCCGTAATTTTGGTTGCCAAGTATTCTCGTTCGTTGATCCTAAATTCAGCGGTTAACCCCTGAGCTAAACTCTAACCCTCAACAATATTGAGGGCTCGAAGATGGTTCGACCACCAAAACCCACTCCCCCAAAGGGTGAGTTGTCTGAAATGAAAAAAGATCCCTTATCCGTCAAACTCGAAGTCGATTCTTTCGACGGTAAAATTCATGTCGAGTGGGAGCCTGAAGCATCGGTCACCCCAATGGGACAGCTTCCTTTTTTTATACAGTTTTTAAAAACAGGTCACCGATTTGAACCCTGGATTAACGATTGCCCACTAACTTATAAAAGCCCAAACGCCCCTCAAAAAGTGGATGTGATTGGCTCATTAATGCTTTCCATTCTTTCAGGACATAAACGCTATGCGCATATCGGAACAATTATTGGTGATAAAGTAAACGCTCAGTTGCTCGGGATGAAAAAAATTGTCAGCGATGATTCTGCCAGGCGTGGTTTAAAGAAGATTGACGAAGATGAAGGCGTTGAATGGATGCAAAAACACCTCCATCTCTGTTTTGATCCGTTATTAACCATTCCATGGATTATGGATGTTGATGTTACCGTGAAAACCATTTATGGGCATCAGGAAGGAGCGGTTAATGGCTATAACCCACATAAGAAAGGGAGACCCTCTCATACTTACCACTCATATATGATGGCTAATCTTAAATTAATACTGGCGGTTGAAGTCAGACCCGGAAATCAAAGTCAAAGTAAATACTCTTTACCCGGTTTAATGGAGCTATTAAATCGACTTCCAAAACGCTGCTGGCCTGAATTTGTTCGTGGTGATTGTGATTGGGGAAGTGACCGGGTAATGAGCGAATTGGAAGATGCTGGTTGTCATTATCTTTTTAAAATGAAGAAGCACGACAACGTTAAGAAAGCCATAGGGAATGCACACTGTAGCGGAGGATGGGTAAAATACGACAACCATTGGGAGGGAAAAGAATCCGTAATTAAACTGTCAGGTTGGAAAAAAGAAAGACGCATAATTATTGTTCGAAGACGGCGTCCTGAAAATGAAATACCGATGTTGGAAAAAGGAATAAAAGAACGTCAACAAACGTTAGCATTAATAGAAGAGCCAGAAAATATAAAAGCTTACGAGTATTCGGTTCTGGTCACATCTCTTGATAATGATATAGTCTCGATCATTAATCATTATCGCAATAGGGCTGACTGTGAAAATAACTTTGATGAAATCAAAAACCAATGGGGCTGGGGCGGTTATGTAACAAAAGATATGGCAAGATGTCGAATGCTGGCCCGAATGGTTGCCTTGGTTTACAACTGGTGGACGCTATACGTTCGATTGAGTAATCCGGACTCCCATAAAGAATCAATTACCAGCCGTCCCTTATTAATGAGTTCAATTGGCAAGCTGACCCACTCTGGCAACCAAAAGAAAATAAAGCTGACAAGCCAGCATCGATGGATGTATAAAATTGCGAAATTACAAAGTGAACTGTGTGATTTTTTTGATTCAATCAAAAGTATCGCACCGCAGTTGAATCCAATTAACGCATGGTGTCGTATTTTAACGAAAGCGGTCTCAAAATTTTTGAAAAAAGGGCAGGTTATTACGATGCAACCATTAATTCGATCGGGCTAATGACTTAAAAAAACGCTGCTCAGAACCGTGAGAAGCTATTCCTAATGGCATGGCTCAGTGGCGTTCAACTGCTGAATTTAGGATAAAACAGATTCTGTGTCAGGTAGTAAGCAGGAATCCGATTCTGAAGAAGGAGAAGATGATAATCCTGAACATTCGTGTGGAAGTAGTAACCAGGACGTATCAGACAATGGCGATGCTTCAGACAAGGCTGAAGACCTGTTGCTCCAAAAAGAGAGCCTAAAGCAAATTCTGGAATCTACCGATCAAGACTGGCCGGATGACCTGTTTGAAACCGTCGCCGGAGAGCTGGAATCATGGAGTTGCGAGCAGTCTTCAGGTCTGTCAGCCATCACCACAACACCAGGACTGGATGCGGTGGTGACGACAGATGAAGATAAGCAGGCCGCCAGAGACTTGCTCTGGAAAGTGCAGTCAGAATCCACTCGTTTAGCCGCCCAGCTAACCGGACTGGTTCAGGCAAAAACGCTCACCAGAGATCGCACAGGCAAGAGAGGTACCCGGATAGATGGCAAACGGTTGCACAGAATAGCGTTGGATGATGGTCGTCTTTTCAAACGACGGGCAGAATCCATCACTATCAATGCCACCGTTCATATCTCGCTGGATATTTCTTCTTCCATGACAGTAAGGATGCCGTTGGCAAGGGAGGCGGTTCTGGCGCTGGTCTATGCCCTGAAGCAGATTAACGGAGTCACTGTAACAGCCTCAGCTTATCCGGGAACCAGAGAAGATAGAGTCTTTCCCATAGTCACAGGCCAAGAGTCCACTCAAAAGGTAGCGGAAACACTGGCGGCTCTGGACAGCCACGACTCAACACCCATGGCCACCGGATTGTGGCATGCGGTTCATCAAATCTGTCAGGCAAAGGCGGAACGTCGTCTGATCCTGATGATTACGGATGGAGCGCCTGACTGTGAACATCACGATGCGGTGGTCGACTTGATCAGCTGTTGTCAGCAGTCAGGGATAGATGTGGTCGGGCTGGGAATCAATGTTCCTTTGGTGAAAGAGCTGTTTCCAAAGAGCCTGATGATCAATCAGTTAAGCCAGTTAAAGTCATCGTTATTCACTTTGACTAAAGACTGGCTTATCAGGTAACTGGTTAGCCTTGTTTAGAGCCAAGGGAATGGCTCCTTCAAAGACCTGCCTTAACCCTCTAACCCGTTGTTACCACAGGCAAAATTTAAGAAACCTAAAGCATTTCAAGCAATATAAATGATGTATATAAGCATCATAAAATAATTTTTACGTTATAATGTTGAATATATCAATCATTATTATGGGCTGAAAGTGTTAGAAGAGATCAGCGAGCTGATACGCACCCAGCGTAAAAAAAAGAAATGGAGCCAGCAACAGCTGGCACAGTTAGCAGGACTGGACAGAACCACTATCGGCGCACTGGAAAGAGACGATTACTCGGATATTGGCATAAGAAAGGTTCAGCGGGTTCTCGAAGTACTTGGGCTAACTCTCGCCGTTAAACCCTATGGGCTGCCCAGCCTGGATGA
This sequence comes from Endozoicomonas euniceicola, assembly GCF_025562755.1. Lineage (GTDB taxonomy): Bacteria > Pseudomonadota > Gammaproteobacteria > Pseudomonadales > Endozoicomonadaceae > Endozoicomonas_A > Endozoicomonas_A euniceicola. Next base: position 5,954,807 of record NZ_CP103300.1, on the reverse strand, counting down.
ACTGAAAGAGAGTAAATAATGGCCGACGTTGATGTTTATACGACAGAAGCATTCACAGGGCGTTTGACCCGAACCGGGTCAAAGCATGTCTTTACCTATAACCAGAATGCCAATGAAGCCTTGTCATTGACAATGCCCATGCGGATAGAAAGCTATTCCTACGAAGACTTGCATCCGGTGTTTCAAATGAATCTGCCAGAAGGACACCTTCGTGAAACCATTGAACGCTATACCGCCAAACAGTACGGCAGCGATGATTTGTCAATGCTGGCAATCCTTGGACAAAGCCATATAGGGCGATTAGGTTACACGCTGTCCGGTCAGGCTATGCCGCAACATGATGAAGCCGCACCCGATTTGCAGTCACTGCTTGAAAGCGACGATGCAGAGCTTTTCAATCATCTGTTGAACCGTTTTGCCCTGAGATCTGCTGTGGCAGGTGTACAGCCAAAAGTATTGGTGGATACAGCAGAGTCAAAAGACGCTTTTGATCGTATGACGTTTCCTTCCCATTCTTACATTGTCAAAAGCTGGGGGCGTGAATTCCCAGAGCTGGCCTGTAACGAATATATATGCCTGACGCTTTGCCAGAATGCGGGACTCAATGTTGCCCCTTTCTATATCAGCAATAATGGTCGTTTATTGATTACCCGGCGATTTGATATACAAGCGGATGGTCGTTCGCTGGGGTTTGAAGATTTTTGTGTGTTGCAGGGCAGGACAACACGCGAAAAATATGATGCCAGTGTTGAATCCTGTGTTCGCACCATAAAACAATTTGTTTCTCCCGAATTTCAGGGCAGGGCGCTGGCAGACTTTTTCAAATTACTGCTTATCAATGTCCTGATTCGGAACGGAGATGCACACCTGAAAAATATTGGTGTGTTATACGACGATCTACAGGGCTATCAGTCAGGAGAGTTTCCGGCAGCCACTCGTACCCTTGCTCCCATATTTGATGTAGTGAGTACGATTCCTTATATTCCGAATGATACGATGGCTCTCACCCTGGGAGGCTCAAAGCGTTGGCCCAAGTGGAAAATGTTGCAGAAGTTTGGTCGCACTCAATGTGGACTGAGTAATAAAGACATAGATCGAATGGTTGGTGAAGTAGAAGAGGCGGCAAGAAGAACGCTTCCGGAGATAGAGGCTCTGGTAAGTCAGCATGACGGGTTTCGGGAGATTGGTCATCAGCTGTCTGAACTTATGACACAGTCATGAAATTCCTTTCGTCATTACCAGTACTGTGGTTATATACAGTGCATATTTGTGTGTGCTATCTATAAAATCAACAAAGTGTGATATAGTTACTGTAATAAAGATTACGGTAACATCTAATGAGATTCTATAACCGAGAAGATGAGCTTGAGCAGCTTCGGGAGTGGAGTGAACAAGCCTCTGAAGGAACGGCCCACCTGACAACTATGGTAGGAAGGCGCCGGGTCGGTAAAACAGCGCTGTTAAATAAAACCTTTCCTCAGAACACGACTTCTGCTGCCTCTATCTATCTGTTTGTATCCAGAAAACAGGAGTCATTACTGTGTGAAGAGTTTGTCGAGCAAATCAGAACGGTTTTAAATATCCCCATATTTGGTCAACCTGCACGCCTTCGGGAAGTTATGGAAATCCTGTTGCAGTTCAGCATCACTACGCCTGTTACCGTCATACTGGATGAATTTCAGGATATCCAGCGGGTTAATCGAGCGTTTTTTTCCGAACTTCAGGATTTGTGGGATCGATACAGACAACAAAGCCGTATGCATCTGGTCTGCTGTGGTTCTTTGTACAGCCTTATGACCCGGTTGTTTCAGGATGGACGTGAGCCATTGTTTGGTCGTGCCGATCATCGCATCAACCTTCAGCCTTTGCGTTGCCGCTATATCGCCCAGATGTTGAATGACCGGCAGGAGTTTACGCCAGAAAAACTCTTGCAGTGGTACATGCTCAGTGGCGGTGTTCCAAAATACCTAGAGTGGCTGTTTAACATTGACCCTGCAGCTGACCTCTGGTCGCAACTGATTAACGAACACAGCCTGATCATTGAGGAAGGGCATTATCGTCTGGCCGAAGAGTTTGGGCCTGAACATGGTACCTATTTTTCCATATTGGCGGCTATCGCTTCCGGTAGTACAAGCCGGCCTGAAATAGAATCTTTGCTGGGTATTTCTGTGGGGCCACAGCTTGATCGTCTGGAAAATGAATTTGATATTATAAGCCGAAATCGACCAGTGTTGTCTAAACCGGGAACCCGGTTGGTTAAATACCGCATTGCCGATGCTTTCCTGGCTTTTTGGTTTCGCTTCATTTATAAGCACCGTAGCGCAGTGGAGATTGGGAACTTTCCGTTTATCCATAAAGTCATTGAGCGGGATTACCCAACCTGGAGCGGTCACTGGCTGGAAGAAATCGTCAGGGAAGTGGTTGCAGAAACCGGTGAATACAATATTGTGGGTAGTTACTGGGAAAGAGGGAATCAGAATGAAATTGATCTTGTAGCGGTCAATGAACTGGATAAAAAAGTCCTGATTGCTGAAATTAAGCGTAACCCGAAAAATATCCGCAGAACGCATTTACAGGAGAAAGCCACCAAACTTGTGCAGCAACTGAAGGGGTATGATATTGAGTACAGAGGCTTTTCACTTGACGATCTGGCAGACTGGTTTTGATTGGATTGCTTTGCCATGACGTTACTGTCCGGTTGATCAACAGGCGACGCTACGTGCATGAAACTGGTTTTTCCCTACCAAGGTTTCCGTGAAATTCAAGCAGGGCGCGATTCCATATTCATGGCTAATATGACTACTGCTGCCCAGACGGAATCAAGGCAGAGGGTGAACGCCTGACACAGAGACGTGTTCCAATCGGGCTCCGACCACAGGCACCCTGAAAGCCTTCAGAAAAAAGGCTAAGGAATAGTCTCCGAGTAGAAGAGGCCGTTACCGACCTCAACCCTCATAGAGCCGGACGTGCGCAACTAACGCATCCGGTTCCTCATAATTATTGGTTCACTGGCTGATAACCTCGGTAATACTGATGATGGATTCTTGGCGGTGCCAAGGGGAAACGTTTCAGGAACAGGTTGAATTTCTCCCATGTGATGTAGCTCTTCTGCGAACATCGACTGAGCCACTTTCGCCATATTATCTTCACTTTATGTTGGATGGTTCCCAGGGATTTGGCGTTGCCTGTAATACCAAAATACGCATAGTGTCCCCGAAGTTTCCGGTTCAATGCAGCGTATTGATCAATCAACGAGTCATGTCTATGTTTACGACAATAGTCGTTGAATGCCTTCAGCGTTCTGGCAATCCGCCCTTTGGCTGTTTTCCGGAATATAACAGTGTTTCCCTTCCGGGATACTCCCCAGAAGTGTGTGAATCCAAGAAAGTCAAAGGTGACCGAATTTCCACAGCGCTTGTTTTCTTTCCGGTGATTAGGCCGAAAGTCCACACACTGCGTTTTCTCCGGATGCAAATTTAACCCGTATCGTTCAAAGCGCTTAGCAAGTGCTTCTTCAAACCGACGACAGTCATCATGATTTTCAAACACCATAACACTGTCATCAGCAAACCGGGTCAGGCTGCACCGCCCTCTCATTCTTGGCAGAACTGTCTGTACAAACCAGTCATCCAATACATAATGCAGATAAATATTGGCTAATAATGGCGAAATCACTCCGCCCTGAGGCGTTCCCTGTACCGGGTAGGAAACCTCCCCGGATTCAAGAATACCTGCCTTCAACCATTTATCAATCAGCTTTCTTACCACGCCATCAACTACTCGTCTGGCGAGAAACTTCCTCAGCTGTCCATGGTCAATCGTATCGAAATACTTTTGTATATCCACGTCCAGAACCCAGTAAGCCCTGTCTCTCATAATATGGTTACGCAGGCTTTCCAACGCATGATGTGCAGACCGCTGTTTCCGGAAGCCAAATGAACAGTTGTAAAAATCCTGCTCATAGATCGGTTCCAACAGCATAACCACAGCTCTTTGGACAATCTTGTCCTCGAAGGTGGGAATACCCAACGGCCTTTTCTGACCTTTTCCCTTATCTATGTATGTACGTCGTACGGCAGGGGCACGGTATTGGCCAGATTTAATTCGATCCAGCAGATTAAGGAGATTAGACTCCAGCTGTACCGCATATATCTCGGCTGTTTGACCATCTACACCTGTCGCACCATCCTTGCGAGTCAGTTGATACGCCTGCAAAAGCCAGTTGTAATCCATATGGTGATTGAGAGAAGTGAATACCATGGCCGGGTTGTCTCTGGCCAGTATGGCTATCCGTCTCTGTTTCGTTGACACAAACATCAGTTTCTGTGCACCTCATGTGTTTCCCACAGACGGGTCAATAACTACGGTGCCCCCTTTCCTCGTCCGGGTCCTCCTGAGCGGAGTTCCCCGTTGTCATCAGTACTATGGGACACTAAGACTTCCAGTACCTACTACCCGGTCACTTATGAATTCGCTTCCGGACTCCTGAGAGTTGCTTCATATTCGCTCCGCCGGGTCTGAAGCATAACCTGACGACCGGGTTCTTTTCAGCCATAGAACCAATGGCTGTCTTACTCAGGTCAATACTGGACCTCGCAGGTTCCTGAGAAATCCATCCTGTACCTATGCCCTAGCCTCGGATCCCGGTCGGGCTGGATTTGCCTCACCTTACCGGCAGTCCAGTGCTGACTCCATCTTCCAGAGAATGAAGCCCACCAACGATGCAATTATTTCGAGACTCAATCCCACGGCTTTAGTACCCGCTGTATACGCTTCACAGCCAGCGTTACCACTGACTATGCAATACTCGCTTCCGGCTGATGGTTAGTCTTTACCGGGCAGGAGTCGAACCTGCTGGATTTCAACGAATGATTTCAACTCATGGAGCCTCCCACATTCTCAGGCTTAGCCTGTCGCAACCAGAATAACTTCCGGATTTCCCCTGAGGCCGTAGATTAGGGATAATAGCCTCAGCAGTAACAAGTGCAGGAAGTTATCTTGAGCCATTATTCTCCAGCCGTCGCCATTCAGATGATCCGTTTCTACAATACCCTCAATGAGCGTGATCGCAGGCGTTACGCTGCTGTCGAGGCTGTTAAGCTTGGGCATGGCGGCATTGCATTCATATCTAAGTTATTAAACTGTGATCCAAAAACCATTAACCGTGGCATTACTGAACTCAAATCAGAAGAACAACTGAACTCTGTCCGGCAGAGAAAAAAAGGGGTGGACGAAAAACACTGATCGAGAAAAATCCCAAGGTCGTTGATAACTTTCACTTGGTTTTACATAACCACACTGCGGGAGACCCGGTACGACAGGGCTTGAAATGGACTAACCTTTCCCGTCGCAAGATATCCAGAAAACTCAAGGAACTTGGAACTCCTGCCAGTAAAAACATCGTTTCCCGCCTGCTTCATGAGAGTGGCTACCGTCGTCGTAAACCACAGAAAAAACAAACCATGGGTCAAAATGCCGATCGCAATGCTCAATTTGAAAAAATTGCCCATTTGCGAAAAGAGTATCTTGATGCGGGCAAACCAGTGATCAGTATCGACACCAAAAAGAAAGAATTGCTGGGTAATTTTTATCGTGAAGGCATTGTTGATTCTGCAGAACCGGTTATCGTTAATGACCATGATTTCCCCAGTGCCAGCGATGGCAAGGTCATTCCTCATGGAATTTACGACCTGAGCAAAAACACTGCGTCCCTGCATCTTAACGCCAGCCATGATACGACTGAATTTGCATGCGAAAGCATTGAACTCTGGTGGCATGAGCAGGGTCGACGAGACTATCCAAATCATAACGAGTTGCTCATTTTATGTGATGGCGGAGGCAGTAATAGTGCGTTGACGTATATTTTCAAGGAAGATTTACAAGCACTGTCAAATCGCCTGGGTTTGGCAATACGGATAGCGCACTATCCACCATACTGTTCCAAATACAACCCAATAGAGCATCGCTTATTTCCCCATGTGACGCATGCCTGTAAGGGGGTATCACTGGAAAGCATCGAAACAGCAGCACACTACATGAGCAAAACAGAGACAACCACAGGTCTTGCAGTGACAGTCAGGATTATCGACAAAGTCTTCGAGACTGGCCGGAAGTATGCGGCTGATTTCAAGAAAAACATGACCATTCAGTTCGATAAGTTTCTACCAAAATGGAACTATAGAGCTATTCCTGCCACTGGATGAAATCTGGAAGTTATTTCGGGACTATCCCTTAGGGCAAACTGGCTGTTCTGCAAAGTGAGACAAAATGCAGGTTTCAAGTTCAGATGTAGAGTTTTTAGTATTGGAGAAGTATTCGCTTTCGATAGCGACAGAACCGGTGGATTCTTCTGCTTCATAAGAGCCTATTTGAGCATCTGTCATTGCTCTGCTGAGGGTTTCATATTGCTCAAGGGTTAATGTCGAAATGGCATCAACAAAATTCTTAAATAGCTCGAATTGCATAACGCTGTGCCTGAAAACTAGAAGGCATGGGAAGTATAGCTCATTCAACTGTTAACACGAACTTAGCCCAAGGCAACCATTCGGGCCAGCATTCGACATCTTGCCATATCTTTTGTTACATAACCGCCCCAGCCCCATTGGTTTTTGATTTCATCAAAGTTATTTTCACAGTCAGCCCTATTGCGATAATGATTAATGATCGAGACTATATCATTATCAAGAGATGTGACCAGAACCGAATACTCGTAAGCTTTTATATTTTCTGGCTCTTCTATTAATGCTAACCGACATTCACCACCCCAATCAGGAATAAATTGATTGGTACGTTTGACCCAGTATAAAAATGATCGTCGACTGACTTTCCGAGATGCCGACTACATGCTTCTCCGTCCCATTGATCGTCCACACATGAATACCCTCGAAGCAGCAGAAAATCCACCTGCCCGTGGGGTTCTTCGCCGGTTTCTTTTTCATGTCCGGGAACGTTCGACTCTGTCTTTTCAGCTCATAACGAATTCGATGTTGGATAGCAGCATAGACCATCAGGCAGAGAGTCATCACCATTAGCAGCGCTTCAATACGTTCCGGCTTCTTGAGATAAAGTGATGACACTAGGAAATCCGGGCTTTTCAGGAAACGAAAGCCTCTTTCAACCTGCTGTTGGGATTTATACGTCTTTAGCAGTTCAGTCGTATCCAGCCGGTCTGTATCCATGTCGTTGGTGCCCAGTATAAAGCAACCCAGTGACGCCTCAGCATCCCGACGTCTCTCCACAGCTACTGAGCAGCAACCTGTCACGAAATATTCATAGTGGTCAGGAGGCATCCCGTCAGCAGGGCGACCTTTGGTATTGTAACAAGGCTTGCTAATGACCTTAGGTTCAGCCTGACAAAGTTTGGAATTCTTTTGCCATTGCCTGAAGGCTTCCATGGCGTCGGCTTCACACCGGAACGACTTTTTGCCCAGCTTTACCAGAGCCTCGGATTCTGTCAGGGATTTTTTCTGCATACGCCGGGTCAGTGTCTTCTGTTCCGCTTTCTGGCTCTGCTTGTTTCGAAACAGAACCCAGCGTTGTACGACACCGGCATACTCAGACAATGTCTCCACCGCTTCGTAATGGTCAAATCCATCCACCACATTCATGGAGCGCGATGGTGCGCTACGTACCAGTTTTTTAGCATCACCGATATTGAGAGGGACTCGGGAAACAAACAACTGCTCCTGATGGCTGAGTTCCTGAAGGGTTCCTGCCACGTACATTGCGGCATCACCGACGAAATAACGGGCATTCAGAGCCGCTTTAAAGCTCTTTATGTGCTGGCTCACCACTTGTTTGAAACTGGTTTTATCCGTCACATTGCCACTGGCTGCTTTCATAAACAGTGGAATGCCTGCACGATTCTCGGTTAGCAGAAGTAATATGGCCTGATTCAAGTCCGGGCGATGGTCTCGACTGTAGCCCTTGCAAAGCCGGATACAATTAAGGTCTTCATCGCTCACTTCGTCATCACAATTATAACGACCATCGACGTGAAACCCTGTACCATCGAGGTTCAGTGCGTCGCACGGTAATTTGAGGTGCTTCGCCACCTTGATAGCCAGCTCGAAATGGACTTTACTAACATCCAGATCAAAAAGTACGTCCAGCGCCCTTCCCAGTACTTTGTCGTTTATGTGTTCGGGTTCAATCCCGCCCCTGATTAGTTTGTCGAGGGGTTTATTGGCGAAGAACTGAGGGAACATATGGAGAGACTGTCCTGTGAAGCCAAGACCGTTGATTATCATAGCTATCACGGCTTCACCGTGGGAAATGTTCCATTCGTCAGATAGCTTGGGGGCTCGTTTATCGATGTGCTCGACAATTCCCAGCTCTTTGCACATTCCAGCCACCAGACCGAGGTGATCCATGACCTGAGAGCGATATTGAACAGGAGGCATAAGGGGGGCTTCCCAATATTGGCTTATCTGTTAAATAGCAGATCTCAGGAAAATGTCAGGTCAGGTGGTGAATGTCGGATGCTAACGTTTGTTGACGTTCTTTTATTCCTTTTTCCAACATCGGTATTTCATTTTCAGGACGCCGTCTTCGAACAATAATTATGCGTCTTTCTTTTTTCCAACCTGACAGTTTAATTACGGATTCTTTTCCCTCCCAATGGTTGTCGTATTTTACCCATCCTCCGCTACAGTGTGCATTCCCTATGGCTTTCTTAACGTTGTCGTGCTTCTTCATTTTAAAAAGATAATGACAACCAGCATCTTCCAATTCGCTCATTACCCGGTCACTTCCCCAATCACAATCACCACGAACAAATTCAGGCCAGCAGCGTTTTGGAAGTCGATTTAATAGCTCCATTAAACCGGGTAAAGAGTATTTACTTTGACTTTGATTTCCGGGTCTGACTTCAACCTCCAGTATTAATTTAAGATTAGCCATCATATATGAGTGGTAAGTATGAGAGGGTCTCCCTTTCTTATGTGGGTTATAGCCATTAACCGCTCCTTCCTGATGCCCATAAATGGTTTTCACGGTAACATCAACATCCATAATCCATGGAATGGTTAATAACGGATCAAAACAGAGATGGAGGTGTTTTTGCATCCATTCAACGCCTTCATCTTCGTCAATCTTCTTTAAACCACGCCTGGCAGAATCATCGCTGACAATTTTTTTCATCCCGAGCAACTGAGCGTTTACTTTATCACCAATAATTGTTCCGATATGCGCATAGCGTTTATGTCCTGAAAGAATGGAAAGCATTAATGAGCCAATCACATCCACTTTTTGAGGGGCGTTTGGGCTTTTATAAGTTAGTGGGCAATCGTTAATCCAGGGTTCAAATCGGTGACCTGTTTTTAAAAACTGTATAAAAAAAGGAAGCTGTCCCATTGGGGTGACCGATGCTTCAGGCTCCCACTCGACATGAATTTTACCGTCGAAAGAATCGACTTCGAGTTTGACGGATAAGGGATCTTTTTCCATTTCAGACAACTCACCCTTTGGGGGAGTGGGTTTTGGTGGTCGAACCATCTTCGAGCCCTCAATATTGTTGAGGGTTAGAGTTTAGCTCAGGGGTTAACCGCTGAATTTAGGTTGAATAATGTTTCTGAGTCTGTTGAGTACGGAGTCAGTTGGATTTGTAGTGGAGTCATTCCAGACTTCCCGAATAATCAGGGTACTTCTGTATTCTTGCTCACTGATCCATTGGGCTTCGTGGGCTGAGTCAACAATACGGTTGTGTAAATCGATATAAGAGGATACCCCCTGCCTGAGTTGGATGATCTCATCCGGCGGTTTCATTAAAAACAGAGCTGGATAGGCTTGTATATTGAGTGCCTGAGGAGGTTTCCAGTCGATACGGCTGTCAGGCAAATCAGAAATGAGTTCACCGTCAGTGGAAAAAGAAATCAGCTTAAATCCGTACTGTTGACTTAACGCCATTAATGTTTGGGCTTGCAGCTGACAAAGCTTGTACCTTCCCTGATAGTAAAAGACAACTCCGGAGACTTTCGCTATTTTCCGTAAAACCTGTTCTCTGGCGTATTGCACCATGTCGTCACTAATCTTGGCCGCAGCAGGAGATATAGGGCGTCGGACGTTTTCATCTAGCATTGGATCGCTTTCAATCACCTGTTTGCCGACACGGGCGAATCGTTCAGCCTTTTCTTTGACGAACCTGTCCAGATAAAGATACTGGCTGACATGCTCTTTGGTGGGTTCATCAATAGCCCTGTCCAGGTAGTTTCCTATGTTTTTTCTGATCCATTGGGTGGAGAGAGACGCCGGTAATACGGGAGAAAGTGTCATGGACTGATCGCCTTCCACTGTTTCTGGTTCCGGAATGCGTTCGTACCAGAACCAGCCTTCAGAGTGTCGGTCAAACCATCGTTCGCCGGTGCTGGCAGGTGATGGAAAAAGCAGTAATAAAAGAAACAAGAAAAACATCAGACACGTTTCTGCCAGTTGGCTGTCCACCACCCCAGTGAAAGCGTGGTCAGCCACGCCATGACAGGGAGCAGCCAGACGGGAAAAGGCAGAGGAATCATGACCAGATACAGGAACAGCCCCGGAATCCATCGGCATAGTCTGCGACTCCAGAGGTTTCGCAGTGGGCTGGTGTAATGGAAGTCATGATAGCGGATTTTCCGGATCAGCCATCCATCCAATAACGCCGCCAGCAGGACGATGCCCCAGTAAGGAAAGCAGGCGATTAGCAGGGCGATACGATAAAACAGTTGTTGCAGAAGCGTTAGGAAGTTTCGGACAACGCCCTGAAAAAACTCGATGGTTGTGGCGAGCCCTTCGCCCATCTTGCGATCCGGTGTGGTGTGCTTGAATAGAAAGCCCTGTACACCGGATTCAAACACCGTTTTGTTATAGAACCGCTGCCCGGTGCGGATTATCCGGGTGCCGTTATCTTCCCCCAAACTTCTGGCGTACTGTTGCTGCTCCTTCTGCAGGTATTGATTCATATTTTGCCCAGGAATAGCCAGCCAGAGCAGAATGAGACCCAGCCCATAGCACCAGACAACGATGGGACTGGTTTGTTTTTGAGAATTTGTCATGGATTGTTTTGATATCAGAGGTTCAGGATTCTGGAGAGCAGATAATCGGAATTCTGCCTTTCAGCAGGCGACCACCGCCCAGCCGTGCCACGTATTCAAGGTTGGGCAGTTCGCCTAACAGTTGCGGTGGGAACAGATCGCCGGCTTCCTCCAGTTGCTGTTCACTCAAGTTGCCGGTAAATTCCATAGGGCGGTTGGCATCGGTGCTGATGCCCTGGTTGCGGATAAAGTATCGGTAACGAACTGGTGGCAGTTTGTCGGTGATAAATTTCTGGGTTTCAGGATTCTGGGTACGCAGACAGATCAAATGGTTGCAGTTGTCGATAAACTGTTCTGCCGCTGCTTCTGAGCCCAGCTGCGCCTCAAAGTCCGCCAGTGTCTGAGTGGCGACGTATAGCCGGAACTTGGCTCCTCGTCCTTTGTTGAGTAGGGATAACAGTTGAGGGCAGAGTACTTCAGCGGCTTCATCTACGAATAAGTTAATGGGCTGGCTGTGTTGTTGCGAGTGTGTGGATGAGTAGTTGTAACGGTCACCCGCCACGGCGGCAAGGTCTGCCAGTAACAGTTGTCCGATGGCTTTACCCACCATCGGGTCGCTTAACGAATCCAGCCCGAAATACATCACCTTGTTTTGTTCGATCAGGTTAGCCGTATGGGTACAGGGGGGAAGGTCATCTATATCTGTCGGGTCGGGCGATAACAGTCGTGCAAGAGGTCCACCAGTTAACATGCCCAGTGCAGGTAAGAGAGTGGCGATCATTTTTCCGTAGTGCGCCCGGTCGTGTTCAAACAGTGAGATCAACCCTTCCACATCGGTACAGGGATTTTCAGGCATGATCTGTTCTCGATAAAGCTTTATCCAGCGGTGAGCTATGGTCTCTTGATTGACCTTATTTTGCTGTGATTTTCAAGCCATTTTTTTCTCTGCTTCAGGAAAATGACTTGAACACACCACCGTTAAAGCTCTTATTAGTAATTGCGTTACGCCACCTTCCAGCCCCTGTCGAATAAGTACCAGAGTAGGGCGCTGACCACAGAGCAAATACCCTTGAACTACAGCATCCACTGCTTTCTGGGCAAACGCCTGAAACGGTGCGTTATCACCGCCAGACGGCATCAGCCCGGCAATCCGGCTGGCCAGTTCGCTGGAACGGTTAAAGTTCTGCAACAGGTTGATACGAATGGAGTCTGCCGGAAAGCCGGGGTGGAACTTCATAAAACGACGTTGACTGCCTGACAGTTCGCAACTTCTTAGCGTATGAGAAGCAAGGTCATGGTCGCCTTTGGGGTCGATGATAATCACCGGCTCGTTACGCAACACTGCCTGAGTGACCAGCAGATCAAACAGTCGGGTTTTGCCACTGCCGGGAACACCAATCACCATGGTGTGCATCTGAACCTGTGCCAACGGTTGAAACAGTGTTTGCTCATGCTCTTCCATGCCATGAATCCAGCCTGCGCCCATAATGTTCTCAGATTTGGCTGGCTGGTTATCGCTGCGAAACAGGTCCCACGCCAGTTGCCCATGCTGTCGTTGCCACTCAAAACCCCAGCCTAGCCAGACACCTTTGTTACTGTTCTGCTGTTGGAGGGTTTGGCACTGTTTGGCGTTTAGCGTTAATAGAGTCAGCTTTTTGCCTTTCAATCTCTGGTGCCGCTGCCATCGGGGCAGGGCTTGAGTTAACCGGGTCAAAGTGATCGTGCCGCACAAGGCGGTGGTCACTATAAAACCAACTGTTGGCAGAGAGCTGAAAAACATCAGCGTAATGGCGACATTCATGGAGGTGAACCAGAGTACCGCCGAGCTAAGTTCATAAACGGGTCGCCAGCTTTGCAGGTAAGGGGAGTGTAAGCTCTGATCCATAACAAGAAGGACAACATGATCATGAGCAAAAGACGTAAACGATGGGGCAAAGAGCAACACGGTTGCTACCACAGGCAAAATTTAAGAAGCCTAAAGCATTTTAAGCAATAATAATGATTAATATACACATCATAAAATGATTTTTACGTTATAATGTTGAATATATAAATCATAATTATGGACTGAAAGTGTTAGAAGATATCAGCGAGCTGATACGCAGCCAGCGTAAAAAAAAGAAATGGAGCCAGCAACAGCTGGCACAGCTAGCAGGACTGGACAGAACCACTATCGGTGCACTGGAAAGAGACGATTACTCGGATATTGGCATAAGAAAGGTTCAGCGGGTTCTCGAAGTGCTTGGGCTAACCCTATCCGTTAAATCCTACGGGCTGCCCAGCTTGGATGAACTGAAAGAGATAAAGTAATGGCCGACGTTGATGTTTATACGACAGAATCATTCACAGGGCGGTTGACCCGAACCGGGTCAAAGCATGTCTTTACCTATAACCAGAATGCTAAAGAAGCCTTGTCATTGACAATGCCCATGCGAATAGAAAGCTATTCCTATGAAGACTTGCACCCGGTGTTTCAAATGAATCTGCCAGAAGGGCACCTTCGTGAAACCATTGAACGTTATACCGCCAAACAGTACGGCAGCGATGATTTGTCAATGCTGGCAATCGTTGGACAAAATCATATAGGGAGATTAGGTTACACGCTGTCCGGTCAGGCTATGCCACATAATGATGAAGCCGCACCCGATTTGCAGTCACTGCTTGAAAGCGACGATGCAGAGCTTTTCAATCATCTGTTGAACCGTTTTGCCCTGAGGTCCGCTGTGGCAGGTGTACAACCTAAAGTACTGGTAGATACGACAGAGTCAAAAGACGCTTTTGACCGGATGACTTTCCCTTCTCACTCTTACATTGTCAAAAGCTGGGGCAGTGAATTTCCCGAACTGGCCTGTAATGAATTCATCTGTCTGACTCTGTGTCAGAATTCAGGACTCAATGTTGCACCTTTTTATATCAGCGATAATGGTCGTTTACTCATTACCCGAAGGTTTGATATTAGGTCGGATGGCAGCCCGCTGGGGTTTGAAGATTTTTGTGTTTTGCAGGGCAGAACAACACGTGAAAAATACGATGCCAGTGTCGAATCCTGTGTTCGCACCATAAAACAATTTGTTTCTCCCGAGTTCCAGAGCAGAGCGCTGACTGACTTTTTTAAATTACTGCTAATCAATGTCCTTATTCGTAACGGAGATGCACATCTGAAAAATATTGGTGTGTTATACGACGATCTACAGGGCTATCAGTCAGGAACGCTTCCTGCTACCACCCGCACTCTCGCCCCCATATTCGATGTGGTGAGTACGGTTCCTTATATTCCGAATGATACAATGGCTCTTACCCTGAGAGGGTCAAAGCGCTGGCCCAGGTGGAAAATGCTGCAGAAATTTGGTCGCACTCAATGTGGACTGAGCAATAAAGACATAGAACGAATTGTCGGTGAAGTGGAAGAGGCAGCAAGAAAAACGCTCCCGAAGATTGAGGCTCTTAATGGACAGCATGGCGGGTTTCGGGAGATTGGTAATAAACTGTCTGAACTTATGATGCAATCAGTCTTGTAGCAGATTGATATTGGCGGAGCCTGCACCGTGGGAGTAATCAGGGCACCGGAATTACTGACAAAAGACCACAAAATAGACGATTTTGATTGTGGCCATGATGTACTGACGGAATGGTTGAAAAAAACAGCCCTGAAAAATCAATCTGCCAATGCCAGCCGTACCTTTGTTGTGTGCAAAGGCGATAGGGTTGTTGGTTACTACGCACTGTCCAGCGGCAGTATTGAGCGAATGCAAACACCAAAATCCCTTGCCCGGAATATGCCGGACCCGATTCCAGTGACGGTGCTGGGGCGACTGGGCATTGATCAAGAGCATCAGGGAGTGCGTATTGGCTCGGGTTTGTTGAAAGATGCCATGATGCGAACACTGGTTGTATCCCAACACGTCGGTGTCAAAGCCATGTTGGTTCATGCTATTTCCGGAGAAGCCCGGCAATTCTACTTTCAGTACGGGTTTAAGGGATCACCATTTAACCCTGTGATACTCATGCTTCCGATTAAACATATTGTTGGTTTATTTCCCAATCAGAAATAGCGCATGCATCATAGGTGATTGTGACGGAATGTATAGAAAAAAATAGGGCTAAAAGTTGCTAAGAAGCTCGTTTTGAACCAGATTTTCCAGTTCAAACATAGAGTTCAGAGGCTCTTTTGTGGCTGTTTCTTGAAGTCTGACAATGATATCGCACTGATCAGAGGCTCTCCCTCTGACTCACATATTGAGGGAAAAGGCAGGGTTCCATCAGCCGGAGGTGAACAATGATACCAGTCAAGAGAATTAACCATGTGGGCATTCGGGTAAGCGACCTGAAGACGAGCAGAGATTTTTATGAACAGCTCGGTTTTCGATTTCTGGCAGGCCCTGTAGGACCGGAGCCGGTTGCCATTATGGAGCACCCCTGCGGTATCAATCTTAACTTTATCCTGAATGCAACGGTTCAGCCGGGAGAGAATATCCTGATGGATATTGACCGGAAGCATCCGGGCTATACCCATATGGCGCTTGAGGTGGATGATATCAACGAGGTTCAGGAGCAGTTACATGAGCTTGGGATTGCTATCACGGGAGGCCCCATTTGCTCAGAGAGAGGCTCGATACTGTTATTTATACGTGATCCTGATCGCAATGTGATTGAGTTTCATCAGCCAGCGGGTAAACGCTGAAATGCGTTGGTACGCTGAATCAAGGCCGACGCACAAGCAAATCCCGGTGTCACACATTGGGACTGAGACTCCTAAGGGGAACGGCAGGTTAGAATATACCACTGTTGGCTATTAGCTTTTGGTGGTTGGCTGTCTGAGCAGCTAATAGCCAACCGCCAAAAGCCCGGTAAGACATTGAATGCTGCGCCCCTAAGGTGTGACTGAAAGTAACATCATATCCGTAACCACTCTCTCAGCCTGTGGTAATGAGAGCCTTTCCAGTAAACCTGCAGGCAACCCCGGCACTGATAAAACTCGGTATAGTACAAGCGGGTCTGCTCCAGCAGGTGATGGCGAATCAGGTCAACCGGTACCGACATCAACCGATCATTACACGTACTGCAACGGGTGAATGGTTTGAACTGTTTATCTAACTGAAGTGCCTCAATCAGCTCTTTTAATTGCAGGCGGGGCTGGGTATTTCTCGGCCAGTAACCATGGGTGACCTGATGGTATTTCAGAATACCCAGATCACGGGTGAGGATAATCCGGTGTTCTTTCAGGGCAATATCAACGATTTCATGGTCGCTGTAATCGTTGCGATACAAAGTGTCAAAACCGAGAATCCGCAAGTATCTCGCTAGCTTGCCCAGGTGAACATCGGCAATAAAGCGGGTCTGCCTTAATGGTTCCGGCCGCAGCCGCTGCAAACCTTTTAAGTCCAGTCGTTCAAAGACGGGGTAGACTGAAACTTCTTCCTCTCCCTTCAATCTGTAGGCAAAGTTGACGGAACCACCATTCACCAGAATCAGGTCGACTTCAGTATGAGGCACCTGTTGCGCTTCAATCAGATCCTTGACCGATGGTGTTCCAATAAACCCGTGAACCGTTGGTTTAAAACGCCGGACAAGAGGCAGGTAATCATTCAGCTCGGCATAAAACCGGAACCGGGCTTGCCTTTGAATGAAGGGGTGGCTGCTGGTGTTCATACAGCGATTATATGGTAAAAATGCGAAATGGAAACTTTGCTTAGTCTGGAAACTATTCATTGAACAACACCAAACAGGTCGTTCATCAGGGCTTTGCGCTTCAGCGCAGTAGCCGGGATCACAATGGGCACACCGTTATTTCACTTTGGGTCATCACTGATAGTGGACCTGCGCGACTTGCCATAGAACGTGAAAAACCAGTCTTTTTTGTGGCATCTGGCAGTCAAGAAAAAAATGCGGTTGACTTGCTGGAGGCAAAAGGAATTGTTCACGACACCAGACCTTTAACACTGGTAAATTTTGAACATCAGCCTGTCACTGCCTTCTATTTTTCAACGCTTGATGCCTTCTACCGTGGTCAGGAACTGCTCAGGAAAAACGGTGTTAGCCTTCTGGAAAGTGATATCCGCCTCCATGATCGTTACCTGATGGAACGGTTTGTTTACGGTGGTATCCGTTTTATCGGAACTCCATTACCCAGACAGGGTTTTACCGAATACCGTAACGTTCGTATTAAACCCTTTGAGTACCTGCCGGAATTCAAAGTTCTCTCTCTTGATATTGAGTGCTCTGCCAAGGGCGAGCTGTATTCCATCGGTCTGTCAGGATGTCAGGCCGATGTTGTGCTGATGATCGGGAGTGAGCAACCAGACAGCCCGGACTGGATTTTCTGGGTTAATGATGAGCAGGCACTGCTGAGTGCTTTTGAGGAGGCTGTTCAACACCGTGATCCGGATATCATCATTGGCTGGAATGTAATCAACTTCGACTGTCGTCTGTTAGTGAGGCGAGCCGGGAAATATGGCATTAGGCTCCGGATTGGTCGTCATGGTGAGGCTGCCCGCTGGCGGGAAAAAGCGGATACACAACAGGGTTTTATTACCGTGCCGGGAAGGGTGGTGCTTGACGGCATTGATGCCTTGAAGTCAGCCACCTACCAGTTTGACAGTTTCAGTCTCGAATCCGTCGCCCGGCAGCTATTGGGGAAGGGCAAAGAAACCGAAGACGTTGATAATCGTATGGCCATCATCGACCACGATTTTCATCATGACAAAGTTAAACTGGCAAAGTACAACCTTCAGGATTGCCGGTTGGTGGAAGAAATATTTGACCATACCCGTGTACTGGATTTCCTGCGCCTGCGCAGCCAGCTGACTGGTTTGGAGCTGGATCGTATCGGAGGTTCAGTGGCAGCCTTCACCAACCTGTATCTGCCCAGACTGCACAGGGCAGGCTATATTGCACCGTCTTTGCCCAAAGACGGAGGGCTTGCCAGCCCCGGTGGTTATGTGATGAATTCCAGGCCGGGACTGTATCGTAATGTGCTGGTACTGGATTTTAAAAGTCTCTACCCCTCTATTATTCGAACCTTCAAAATCGATCCGATGGGATTGATCGAAGGGCTGAAAGCACCGGATAACGCGATTCCCGGGTTTCGTGGTGCCCGCTTTTCAAGAGACAAACACTTTCTGCCCGATATTATCACCTCATTGTGGCAACAGCGGGACGAAGCCAAGAGTGAAAAAGATTCCGCACGCTCACAGGCCATCAAGATTCTGATGAACTCATTCTATGGTGTACTAGGCTCCGGTGGTTGCCGGTTTTACGACACACGCCTTGCCAGTTCTATTACTCTGCGTGGGCATGAGATTATGCAGAAAACCGCTGGCTGGATTGAGGCGGCGGGGCATCAGGTCATTTACGGTGACACGGATTCAACCTTTGTATTGCTGGATGCGTCACTGTCGGCAAAAGAGGCTGAACGGGCAGGGCATTCGCTGGCCAGCATGATTAACCAGCACTGGCAGCGGGTGTTGCGTGATGAATTCAACCTGGACTGTTATCTGGAAATAGAGTTTGAAACGCTCTACCTGCGCTTCCTGATGCCCACAATACGAGGTGCCGAGACTGGCAGCAAAAAACGATACGCTGGCCTGAAATACACAACAGGGGGCGAACAACTGGTGGTTAAAGGGCTGGAAACCGTTCGCTCCGACTGGACGCCTCTTGCCAAAGCCTTTCAGACGGAACTTTTACTTCACGTATTTTGCGATCAGCCACCCATTGACCTCGTCAGGGATTACGTCCGACAAACTCTGGCTGGAGAGCGGGATGAACAACTGGTTTACCGAAAACGGCTTCGGCGGAAGCTTGATCAGTACGTAAAAAATGTGCCGCCCCAGGTGCGGGCAGCCCGGCAGGCTGATGAGCTCAACAGAAAACTGGGTAAAGCCCAGAAATACCAGAACCGGGGCTGGGTCAGTTACCTGATGACCGTGAATGGCCCTGAAGCGGTGGAGTATCAACAGAGCCCGATTGATTACCAGCACTACATTCTTAAGCAGCTGAAACCAGTGGCAGACGGGGTGCTGCCCTTTGTCGGGCTGGATTTTTCGACACTGGTGGATGATCAGATGGGTCTGTTCTAAAGTTCTGTTTTAATTTCAGAAAACCTACAGCATTTGCAACACTGTATTTTGGTGGAGTCATTAACAGCATGTGTATGTGGTCGCTTTGCGGGTAATAGTCCATTGTTTAAAAACAGCCTCTGACCAGACAGAGGCTGTGGTCGTCTATCGAATCAGATTGCTTCAGGGGCTTTAGTGGCAGATCCTGTCAGTACAGATATCAGACTCTGTACCACGATGGCAGTAACGCATGGAATTAACCAGCTGGTGTGTGCCGTATAAAGTGGCAAATTCGCTGCAAAAAAGCTGTCCAGAGAGGCGGGAATAACTCCAATAATACTCATTGCGTCAATGGT
The DNA here is from genome assembly GCF_025562755.1 of Endozoicomonas euniceicola. Lineage (GTDB taxonomy): Bacteria > Pseudomonadota > Gammaproteobacteria > Pseudomonadales > Endozoicomonadaceae > Endozoicomonas_A > Endozoicomonas_A euniceicola. The sequence continues at coordinate 5,935,385 of NZ_CP103300.1, read as the reverse complement.
GCCAAAAACCAGAGTCAGAATCATTGCGGCGTTATGTGCCGGTTTTACCTGTGGGAAATGGTGAGATACAACTGACGCCAATACCAGGGCAAGGGCGACAGGACACAGAATCAGTATGCCTGGCAAACTAAAGGTGATGATCTGATCCAAGCCGAAGTTAGCGATGAAGCAGTTTACAATCACCACCACAAGCGCGACTTTTGTCTGATTCACTTTGAAGGTTGAGCTGAAATACTCAGCATTAGCCTGGGCTACACCAACGGCCGTACTCAGGCAGGCGAGAATCATAATGGCCGCCAGCAACAACTGACCGAAACCACCAAAAATTTCATAAACGTACAGGCTTAAAATTTCACCACCGTTGGTAGCTCCCTGGGCAATAGTATTGGCGGTTGCGCCAACATAACTCAGCGCAAGGTAGCATCCACCCATCAACACTGAGTAAATCATGGCGATATGCATCGTCGATTTTGCAACCTGAGCGGAAGAAGTAACACCCCTGCTGTTGATGGCCTGCATGATAACCCAGCCATAACCAACAGCACCCAGGGCGTCCATGGTCATATAACCCTGCATCATACCTTCGGTGACGGGTGTGATAGCCAGTTGATTGACTGGTTCTGCAATGCTGCCTAATGGGAATAACAGTGCTGCCACGCTAATCGCTGCCAGTATGGCAATCATGGCCGGAGTCATCAGTTTACCAATCCAGTCCACCAGCTTTTGTGAATTATACGTCAGGAACAAGATAACCAGGGAAAAGACAATGGTAAAAGGCAGCAGATAGTCGCCTTCCACAAACGGGCGCAGACCCATTTCGTAAGCAACAGTCACGGCACGGGGCATGGCAAAAGCAGGGCCAATGGCAATAAACAGCGACACCCAGAATGCACGACCTAAACCACCTGTAAGTGGTGCGGTGAACTGGCAGGCTTTTCCCACCATACCCAGAGCAACCATAATAAAGGCAGGCAGTCCGACAGCAGTAAAAAGAAAGCCAGCCATGGTTGGCAGCAGGTTGGTTCCGGCCTCGAGTCCAAGGGCGGCTGGGAAGATCACGTTTCCTGCACCGAGAAACAGTGCAAACGTCATCATGCCGATAACGATAGTGTCTTTAAAGCCTAATGCTTTATTGTCGGTTGAGTGTGCCATGGGCAGTCCTGACTCTGATTTAAAATGGATTCTTTCAGGAGCTGGCGAGGGAGAAGTAAGGGGAGGGTAAGCTTTCTTCCGCCAGCTATGCTGACAGAAAAATTACACCGTCAGCTAGTTGCTAATTGCTAGTAGCACAACGGAAATGACTAGAATGACAGGTGCGGCAATGCGAGCTTCGGAAGAAGCTTTTTCAAGACGCATGGCAAAACCTGACAACATTTACATTTCCTATAAGTAACGGTGTGTTTTTCCACAATAGGGTATAAAGCCTGCTTAAGTAAACCGGTATAAACACCTACTCGCTGTTTGCGGCTGCATTTACACTGTTTCTCAGTTTCTGCTCCTTCGTCACATAACAGCCTTAACTTTAAGGCGTATCTTTCAAATCTGTCTAAAATGCTAATGGCTGGCTAGCGTCTCACTGTCGTTAAGAAGCGTTCATCAAAATACGACTTATGATGAATGACTCTCCCTCGCCCTATGGTTATCAGTGGGCTCTACTCCACGATCTACAGGTCTATCCGAATGAGCACAGTAGCAGAGATTATCTCTAAAATACCGCTTCTTCAGGAGCTTGAAACTGAACAGGCAGAACAGGCTGCCAGGCTATTTTCAGTAAAGCGTTTTGCCGCAGGAGAGGTGATTCATAAAGAGGGCACCCGCCGTGACCAGTTGGTGCTTATCCAGTCCGGAAGCGTAGAAATACTGCAACTGAGGGAAGGAAATCAGCCATTGATCACCTATGGCCCGGACGACGTTCTTGGTGAAGGCGTGCTGTTGGGGGATGCAGACTATTTTACTACAGCTATCGCCAAAACAACCGTAGACAGCCTGGTGGCAGATGGTGAAAAGCTTCGGGAGATGCTCGACAGCGATGACGCTCTGAAAATCCGAGTCTATGGTCAGGTCATTGATGACTTGCTGGTGCGTATGACCCGACTTGCACCGCGCGGCACTCGGGCATCGCTGGAACTGTTGCCTGGCAATACCCGTATGGAAAAAGACCTGCTGGGTGATAAAGAAGTACCGGCTGATGCCTACTTCGGTATTCAAACCGCAAGGGCTATGGATAACTTCCAGATTTCCGGAATTCCCATCTCCCTTTATCCAGACTTTATTGCCTCTTTTGCCTTGGTGAAAATTGCAGCCGCTAAAGCTAACCGTGACTGTGGTGTAATCAGCAATGATGTGTGCGAAGGCATTGAAGCAGCAGCCCATGAAATTATTCAGGGAAAATGGCTCGAACAGTTTTCAGTGGATGTTATTCAGGGTGGAGCAGGGACTTCAACCAATATGAATGTTAACGAGGTCATTGCTAATCGGGCGCTTGAGTTAATGGGGCATGAAAAAGGTGACTACGAGTACTGCCGACCAAACGACGATGTCAATGCTTCCCAGTCGACCAACGACGTTTACCCGACCGCACTGAAACTGACCATGCTGACCAGTAACCAGAGACTACTGGCAGAACTGAAACGACTGGTGGCTGCATTCCGTGCCAAAGGACAGGAGTTTGAAGACGTTCTGAAAATGGGCCGCACTCATCTCCAGGACGCCGTCCCCATGACGCTGGGTCAGGAGTTTGAAGCTTTTGCTTTAACCATAGAGGGCGAAATTGCTGGTTTGGAAACAGGTGCCAGAATGCTGCTACACATTAATATGGGTGGCACGGCTGTCGGTACCGGCCTGAACGCCCCATCAGGCTATTCTGACAAAGTCGTAGAGTACCTGCGCAAAGAAACGGGTTTCCCATTCGAGCTGGCGCTGAACCTGGTGGAAGCAACATCAGATACCCAGGGGTTTGTCACTTACTCGGCACACCTTCGCAGCCTTGCTATTAAACTCATTAAAGTCTGTAACGATTTGCGCCTTATGGCGTCAGGGCCACGTTCCGGTTTTAGTGAGATTAATTTACCCGAGCGTCAGCCCGGCTCGTCTATTATGCCGGGCAAGGTGAATCCGGTGATTCCTGAAGTGATTAACCAGGTCTGTTTCAAGATAATGGGCAATGATCTTGCCGTCAGCATGGCGGCTCAGGCTGCGCAGTTGCAATTGAATGTTATGGAGCCCGTTATAGCCGCTTCAGTACTGGAATCGATTCGGATGATGATGAATGGTTCATCTACGTTAAGAAACAATTGTATCCAGGATATTACTGCCAACCATGAAAAATGCAGGCATTATGTTGATCACAGCGTTGGCGTGGTGACTGCACTGGTTCCGGTTCTAGGTTATAAGCCCTCAACCGCTCTGGCCGCTGAAGCTTTAAAAACCGGTAAAGGCCTGGTTGAACTTATCCGGGAAAAAGGACTACTGACGGAAGCCCAAATTGAAGAAATACTTGAACCTGAACGGATGGCCTGGCCCCTCGGACGGTAAAGATGGCGATAAAGAGCACGATAAAGAAAACGGCAAAAAACTTGCATACCGGTTAAGTTTTACATACTATAGCGCCGCGTTCGCAAGGCACTGTTTTAAAACGAGTTCTTGCTTTTTTAAAGCAGATCGATAGCATTGTAAACGCGTCAGGGACGACAGGGCGAGTTAGCAAAGCGGTTATGCACTGGATTGCAAATCCACGTAGACCGGTTCGACTCCGGTACTCGCCTCCACTTTCTGTTTTCAGCCATTTAGATGTTCTATCTAAATGACGCCCTCATAAGGCGAGTTAGCAAAGCGGTTATGCACTGGATTGCAAATCCACGTAGACCGGTTCGACTCCGGTACTCGCCTCCATTTTCTATCTTCCCCTTTCGTTTTTACAAAATACCTGTCTTTTTTCTATTTCCGTTATAGCAACGGTGTTAGATAATTTGCTGATTCTTTAATATTCTTCCAGAGCAGTTATCTTTCATGTCGCTATCCTCCTCACAAACATCATCACATTTATCACCGCAGCCACAAGCTCTGCCATCACTTAGCCTGATGGTTCAGGGAACTACGTCTGATGCCGGTAAAAGCGTTATTGCGGCAGGTCTGTGCCGGGTACTGAGTCGGCGCGGTATTCGTGTTGCGCCCTTTAAGCCTCAGAATATGGCGCTGAACAGTGCCGTAACCATTGATGGTGGTGAAATTGGTCGAGCCCAGGCGGTTCAAGCTCAAGCCAGCGGTATTGAGCCTCACTCAGATATGAACCCGGTATTGTTAAAGCCGAATTCAGATATCGGTGCCCAGGTGATCGTCAATGGACGCGCCATTGGTGAAATGAATGCTGTTACTTACCACGAGTTCAAACCTAAAGTCCTGAAGGCTATCCTCTCTTCCTATGAGCGCCTGCAAACCAGTTATCAGGCAGTTGTCGTGGAAGGTGCAGGCAGTCCAGCAGAAATTAATCTGCGGGAAAATGATGTTGCCAATATGGGGTTTGCTGAGACCGCTGACTGTCCGGTTATTATTGTTTCGGATATTGACCGTGGTGGCGTTTTTGCCCATCTCTACGGTACATACAAACTCCTTTCCGCGTCAGAACAACAGAGAGTAAAAGGCTTTATTATCAACCGATTCCGGGGGGATATTAAACTGCTTTATTCAGGTCTGGAGTGGTTGGAGAAAGCGTTGGGAAAACCTGTTCTGGGGGTATTACCCTATCTGCACGGCCTTCATCTGGAAGCGGAAGACGCTGTCGCTGAACAGCAACTCAGCAACCGCAGCAAAGACAAGCTGGTGATTGCAATACCCGTCATTAGTCGTATGAGTAACCATACGGATTTTGATGTACTGCGTCTTCATCCTGAGATTGATATCCGCTTTGTCAGAAAAGGTCAGGCGCTGCCAGCCTGTGATCTGGTCATTCTGCCCGGTAGTAAAAGCACTCGTACCGATCTGGCGTTTATTCGGGACAATGGGTGGGACGACGATCTGCTCAAACATCTTCGTTACGGTGGTAAAGTCATGGGGATTTGTGGCGGTTACCAGATGCTGGGTCATTGGGTACATGACCCGGAAGGCGTTGAAGGGGAGCCCGGAAGCTCAGCAGGTTTTGGTCTACTGGATCTGGAAACGACCATTACTAAAGAAAAACAGTTGCGTCGTGTATCAGGAGAACTGAGCTTTCCGGATCAACCTGCCGTGAGAGTAACCGGCTATGAAATCCATGCAGGAGACACATCCGGTACAGCACTGGGGCAACCGCTGATTCAGCTGGAACAGCATGTGGATGGCGTGCTGTCAGAAGATCAACAGATATTTGGTTCCTATCTGCATGGTATTTTTGATCATGCTGAAGCCTGCAAAGCTATTTTGCGCTGGGCAGGCAAACAGGACATCGACATTCCCGACTATGAGCAAATCCGTGAAAAGGGTATTAACCGGATTGCCGATGCCATTGAAGAACACGTTGATATGGAACAGCTGTTATCTGCAATGAGCAGTTAATACCGTGAGAACTCAGCGATGTGTCGCCTGTTCCGGATGCAGCTCGATCCAGAAACAACCACTGTTGTGTAAGTACAGATCCAGCACCTGACTTTTATGAGCTTCCTGATAGTAACGCAGGGTGTCCGGCAGATAAGCACCATTATCAGAATAAAACTTTATACGCCTGAACTGTGTATCCATGACCCTGATATCAATTGCGTGATCAGAGTCATCATCGGGGAACCGGATTTTCAGGTGTACGCAGTAGATTTGCTCGCTGGCAAACCATTGGCCAATCAACGTAAGTATTGAGTTGAATGCGATATGTTGGAAGCTCTGCCCCGGCTTTAGTTTGAAGTCGAACGTGCAATTGTTCTGTTCAGGAAGAGGCCAGGATTCGATAGGCTCTATGGTCTGCCGATAGATGGGTGAATGCAGCATAAAGTCAACTTCTGCATACTGCTCAGGACTTGCTACTGAGTCCGTACTTTCATTTCTATCCATTCTGCCAAGAGTCATACAAACCTGTGTTGCATGCTGACTCTACACAGATTTTTGGCTTCTGACTCATTAGTATTACTTATAAGGTAATAGTCGCACCTACTCACTCTTTCGATAGTGTTTTCGCATGTGATTTTATCTCCGCTATATTTCATCTCGGCTATAGTAGTACACCGAAACTGTCTGTTATCTTTGATCTATAAAACACAAAATATCGGGTGCTTCATGGCTTATCAGGTTCCTCTGTTTATCAACGGTCACTTTGTAACGTCTGCTTCAACGATAACTCAACCTGTGATTAATCCTGCTACCCAGGAGCTACTGGCAGAGTTGCCCATGGCCACCGATACAGAAATAGAACAGGCGGTAGCCGGTGCCAAACAGGCTTTTCAGTCCTGGAAAGAAACTCCGGTTCCTGAACGCGCACGGCTGATGATGCGTTATCAGGCACTGCTTAAAGAACACCATGATGAGCTGGCTGAACTGCTGGCAAAAGATACCGGCAAGACCTTTGAAGATGCGAAAGGCGATGTCTGGCGAGGCATAGAAGTGGTTGAGCAGGCTGCTAATATTCCCGCCCAGCTGATGGGAGAAACCGTCGGGAATGTTGCCGGAGGCATTGACACCAGTAGTTACCTTCAGCCACTGGGCGTGTGCGTTGGTATTACTCCTTTTAACTTTCCGGCAATGATTCCCCTGTGGATGTTTCCTCTGGCTGTGGCCTGTGGCAATACCTTTATCCTTAAACCCAGTGAACAAGTGCCGTTGACACCGGTACGTTTGCTGGAACTACTGGTTAAAGCCGGTATTCCGGACGGTGTGGTACAGCTGGTTCATGGCGGGCAGAAACAGGTTGAACAGTTGCTGGAACATCCGGACACCAGGGCAATTTCTTTTGTCGGCTCTGCCGCAGTGGCGCAGTCCATTTACAAAACAGGAACCTCCCACATGAAGCGGGTGCAGTGCATGGCGGGCGCTAAAAATCACTGTGTCATTATGCCCGATGCTGACAAAGGGCAAGCACTGAACCAACTCGTTGGTGCTTCAGTAGGCGCTGCGGGTCAACGTTGTATGGCGATCAGTGTTGCCGTGTTTGTTGGCCAAAGCAAGGCGTGGATTCCGGAACTGGCGGACAAACTCAGTACCCTGCGTCCAGGAGCCTGGGATGATACAGAAGCAGCCTTTGGACCGGTAATCAGCAAAGCAGCAAAAGCGCGAATTGTTGATTTAATTCAACAGGGAAAGCATGAGGCCACCTGTCTGCTGGATGGCAGTGATTGTGAGGTAGAGAGCTTGCCCGATGGCAACTGGGTAGGACCGACACTGTTCACTGACGTTACACCGGAAATGGCTATTTATCAGCAGGAGATATTTGGCCCGGTGCTGTGCTGCGTCTGCGTTGACTCGCTGGAAGCCGCGATCCAGCTGGTAAACCGCAATCCTTACGGTAATGGAACGTCTATTTTCACCCGCTCTGGTGGTGCGGCCCGGAAATATCAGCATGAGATTGAAGTGGGGCAGGTGGGTATTAATGTGCCGATTCCTGTGCCTCTGCCATTTTTCTCCTTCACTGGCTGGAAAGGTTCATTTATGGGGGATCTGCACGCCTACGGCAAGCAGGCGGTGCGCTTTTATACCGAAACCAAAACAATCACAACCCGCTGGGTATATAACGAAGAAGAGGCATCCGACCAGCCGAATCTCACCATTCACCTGAAATAGCCATAAAAATAGCTATAAAAAGGTCTATAAAAAACTTTCCAAATCGATCAATGTGGGAGGGACTATGGATTTTTCGCTTAGTGATGACCAACAGGCTTTTGTCAGTACTGCCAGGGCATTTTCCAATGATGTTCTGGCACCGGGTGCGGCGCTTTGGGACAGAGATCATATTTTTCCTGTGGAGGTTTTCAGGCAGGCAGGTGATCTTGGCTTTATGTCGCTGTATGCACCGGAGGAAACCGGCGGACTGAATCTTTCCAGGCTTGATGCCAGCCTGATTTTCGAAGAACTGGCGCAGGGATGCACTTCTACCACTGCTTTTATGACCATTCACAATATGGCGACCAATATGATCGGTCGCTATGGTCGTCAGGAATTACTCGATCAGTGGGGGGCAGAACTGACTTCAGGTCAAAAACTGGCGTCTTACTGCTTAACTGAACCAGGATCAGGTTCTGATGCGGCGTCGCTGACCACCTCTGCCAAAATCGTTGATGGTCATTATGTGGTCAATGGCAGCAAAGTCTTTATCAGTGGTGCCGGGGCAACGGATATTCTGATAGTGATGGTTAGAACCGGAGGTAAAGGGCCTAAAGGTATCACGGCTCTGGCTATTCCGGCGGATAGCGCTAATATTCATTACGGCAAAGCAGAAGACAAGATGGGCTGGCACTGTCAGCCTACACGACAGATAACTTTTGATGATGTAAAAGTTCCTGTCGGCAACCGACTTGGGGCAGAGGGGCAAGGGTTTAAAATGGCCATGGAGGCACTGGACGGTGGTCGTATAAACATTGCGAGCTGTTCGGTGGGTACTGCTCAGGCTGCTCTTAATCATGCCATTACCTACAGCAGAGATCGTGAACAGTTCGGGCAGTCAATAGCTGAGTTTCAGGTGACACAGTTCAAGCTTGCGGATATGGCGACAGAACTGGTGGCAGCGAGGCAGATGGTCAGACTGGCAGCCTGGAAACTCGATAACAATGAGCCAGAGGCTGGCGTTTACTGTTCAATGGCTAAACGACTGGCGACCGATCTCTGCTTTAACATCTGCAATGAAGCACTACAGATTCATGGCGGTTATGGTTATATCCGTGAATACCCTCTGGAGAGGTTTGTCAGGGATACCAGGGTGCATCAGATACTTGAAGGCACGAATGAAATCATGCGAATGATCATTAGCCGTCGTTTATTAATGGATGATGTGGCTGAGCTAATACGATGATTAAAAGATTGCGGGTTGAGGAGTGAGAACACGATGATTGCGAGTGCGATGATTGAGAGTACGACTGCCAAGCTTAAACTGGACATCATTGACCATACAGCCCTGATCACTCTGGACAATCCGGGTGCTAATACCTGGGATCTGGAAAATCTTCAGGGGCTTTGTACGCTGGTGGAAAAACTTAACGATGACCGTAGCATTTATGCCCTGGTCATCACCGGAGCCGGGGACAAGTTTTTCTCTGCAGGCGCTGACCTGAAACTGTTTGCTTCTGGTGACTCTTCTGGTGACAAGGCGGCTGCCCTGGATATGGCCAGAGCATTTGGTAAAGCCTTTGAGGCACTGGCGGCATTTCGGGGTGTATCCATCGCCGCCATTAATGGCTTTGCCATGGGCGGAGGACTCGAAGTGGCCCTGGCCTGCGACATTCGTATCGCCGAAGAACAGGCCCAGATGGCGTTGCCGGAAGCGAAGGTAGGGCTTCTGCCCGCCGCTGGAGGAACCCAGCGCCTGCCATGGCTTGTCGGGGAGGGCTGGGCAAAGCGCATGATATTGTGCGGTGAACGTATAGGGGCTCAGCAGGGTGAACGAATTGGGCTCGTTGAAGAGGTGGTTGCCACCGGCAAGGCCAGAGACAGTGCGCTTGAACTGGCAGCGAAGGTGGCAGAACAGAGCCCGATAGCAGTGGCGCACTGCAAACAGCTTATACATCATGCCAGAGATGTAGCCATTGCCGCAGCTCTGCCAGAAGAGCGGGAGCGTTTCCTTGATCTGTTTGAGACTGAGGACCAGAAAGAAGGCGTTAAGGCATTCCTTGAGAAACGCCAGCCACACTGGAAAAACGCCTGAACCAATTACGAACTGAAAGGATAACTATCATGGCAAAGGTTGCTTTTATCGGCCTGGGAAATATGGGTGGCCCCATGGCTGCCAATCTTCTTAAAGCAGGTCATGAAGTAACGGTTTTTGACCTGGTCAGTGAACTGGTGCAGGAATTGGCTGAACAGGGGGCTAAGACAGCAGACAGCGCACTGGCGGCAACAGCTGGCGCAGAGTTTGTGATGACCATGCTGCCTGCGGGTCGGCATGTGGAAATGGTTTATCTGGGAGACAGTGGTCTTTTAGCCTGCCTTGAAGGGTCGCCTCTTATTATTGATTCCAGCACCATTGACGCTCAAACCGCCAAAAAGGTCGCCAGCGCTGCATCGGAACAGGGGCTTGATATGATTGATGCCCCGGTATCGGGTGGTGTTGCCGCTGCGAAAGCTGGCACCCTGAGCTTTATGTGCGGAGGCACAGAGAAAGCATTTAATCGTGCAAAGCCGGTTTTGGCAGATATGGGTAAAAACCTGTTTCATGCGGGTCCTGCCGGAGCAGGTCAGACCGCTAAAATCTGTAACAACATGCTGCTGTCAGTATTAATGACTGGCACCGCTGAAGCGTTACAACTGGGTGTTGATAACGGACTTGATCCCAAAGTTCTGTCGAACATAATGCTGGCCAGTTCGGGTAAAAACTGGGCGCTGGAAATGTATAACCCTTATCCGGGCGTCATGGATACTGTGCCTTCCAGTCACCAGTATCAGCCCGGTTTTATGGTGGACCTGATGGTAAAAGACCTTGGACTGGCAATGTCCGCTGCTTTAGAAAGCAGTTCAGCGGTTCCCATGGGGAGCGCCGCCCGGAATCTTTATATGGCTCATAAAAAGAAAGGTCATGGCCGACTGGATTTTTCCAGTATTCTCCAGGCACTCAAATAGTCATTAAACTCGTTATTAAAATAGTCACTTAATAAGAAGGCAACGTTGTGGAACTAAAGAATAAAGTAGCCATTATCAGTGGTGGCGCTTCCGGCATTGGGGCAGCAACCGCCCGTCGTTTTGTTGCCGGTGGCGCTCATGTAGCGGTCTTCGATGTCAATCGTGAAAAAGCAGAAGCTTTACTGGAGGAGCTGGGCAGTGCTGCCATATTTTGCCCGGTCGATGTGACGGATGAGGCATCCGTGCAATCAGGGGTCGATACCACCAGCAAGGAATTCGGACAGATTCATATATGTTGCAATTTTGCCGGTGTGGCGGATGCCGCCAGAACCGTTGGAAAACAAGGCGCTTTTCCTCTGGACCAGTTCAGGAAAGTCATTGATATTAACCTGATAGGCACCTTTAACGTTATGCGACTTGTCGCTGAAAAAATGGCTTGCAATCAGCTGGTATCTGAGGAAAGTGGTCGTGGCGTGATTATCAACACAGCCTCTGTTGCAGCATTTGAGGGGCAGATGGGACAAGCAGCGTATAGTGCATCCAAGGCAGGTGTTGCCGGTCTGACCTTGCCGGTTGCGAGGGATCTTGCCAGCCTGAGAATCCGCTGCAATACTATTGTGCCGGGCCTGATTAAAACACCTCTGTTTGATTCGTTGTCTCCGGAGTTTATTGAATCATTGTCAGAGAGTGTGCTGAATCCAAAACGGTTGGGCAAGCCTGAGGAAGTCGCTCACCTCGCTCAATTCATGGTGGAGAATGATTATCTTAATGGTGAATGTATACGGCTTGATGGCGGCATAAGGATGCAACCGAGGTAGTACTGAAAAGAGAAGAGGTCGTTAACTCTTGTTCGGCAATAGGTTCAGCAATCAGTTTAGCGGTAAGGTGACCGGCTGATTTTTTCAAGCAGCCAGTTACTGAGATGGAATAACTTTTCCTTGTTAGAGGCATAAGAAAAGTTAGGCGCTTTTATCAGGACAGAAGGACGGCCATTAATTTTGAAAAGGTACTCAGTCCAGCGATGAGAGCGATCCATATCCACATTCTCAATTTCATTAAAGTCGGTAAATATATCGCCAAAGTAGCCTGACAGGATATCAACGGTTTCCTGCCCTGAAACAATCAGAAACTCTGGCTGACACTGTTCCACAATGGTATTGAGAATTGGGCGTGAATGCTCCAGAAACAGGTTCTGCCTTGATAATGACAGTTCTGTCCATTTTTTGGTTTTAAAGGGGCTGCAATAACAGAAAGTTGCCTTTTCCAGTTTATGTTGTAACTGTTCATTCTGCTTAAACGCAAAAGAAGCATTCCTGAAATAACGGCGCTTGGAAGGCCCCTCAAGCAATATATTGCTGTTTAACGGATTCGCATTGAACTCGCTGTCATCATCAATTAATGGTGCCAGACCTAAAAAAAGAATATTGCTGGAAGCGTAATGTTGCCCAAGAAACAGTAGCCCCCCATGTCCTTCCTGTCTGGGGTATTCAGTGATCAATTTTTGATTTTGATCAAGCGCTATTTGTTTCAGTTCTTCAAGCATCATTCTTATACGAATTAAAGTGTCTTGTTTTTTATATAACTCTAAACCATGAAGGGTTTTACTGACAAGGTAAGGCATAGCAGGGAAGCAACGCCTGTCTATAATAACTATGCAAATAAACAAGCCTGTTACCCAGTTAGTCCTTTCTGTTGTAGCTACCTGAATCGGCACTGTTTCACGAGAGTTTCAGATAACTAAAGGTTCTACAACATCATGGAAGAGCAAAACACGCCAGCATCATCCCCTGATACTGATTCGCCAGCAGATGCTGAGATAATCACTCAAAAGCCTGCATCCAGAGTTGAAACCGCTGTTGCCAACAAAGATTACATTATTGATCAACCTCTGGAGAATGTCCGCCTGGAAGTTCGTGGACCAGACTTTGCCATTGTGCATGAAGACGGATCAGAGCTGACGGTGTTAATGGGGGGGATCTTGACAGCAACCGGTCAGCCCGTTCGCTTCAAATTTGCCGATGGCAAGGTACTCAATGGAGATGAGTTTCTCGCCAAAGCCAACCATCACAAGAACGTTGATGTGCAGCATGTGGCACAATATCAGCCAGAACCAGATCAAGAGCAAGAACTAGAGCAAGAGGCTGAACTAACCGAGACACAGCAACAACCTGTTCAAGAGCTGCCTGAGCTGGCACAGCAACCGGAAGCTGCCAGTGAATCAGCATTTAACAAAGATTTTGCTGAAGAAATCGGCAAACTGAAAGAGAATGTCCAGGGTTCCGGGCGTGATGATATTTCAGAGTTTCAGAAACTCCTGGCCAATGAATTCAATAAGCTGGAAAAAATCACCATCCAGGATGAGGCAAGTGAATCAGATTCTTCAGATAACACACCGGTTCCCCCTGATACAACGCCCAGTATTCCGGAGGTAGAGCTACCCGAGGTAACCACCACTGCCGGTATCGGGCCAGGCTCTGGTGTTGGGTTTGACTTCACAGTTTCCCTGACCAACTATCAGGCTGTCACCAGCGATACTACAACGGGTTATCATATCGGTGGCGGTGGCTCCGTAGAATCGGGGAGCAACAGTGATTACGCTGTTCAACTGGACAGGGAGACCATCAGCTATCCGAATTCTGACCAGATTTCCGGCTTCGATGGCATTACGGTGACTGGTGATAATGCTACTTATTTTACCACTTCAACCATAAGCAGAGTGTTGTCTATAAACGGCGGAGATCAGGCAACGGACGTTCAGAACGTCACCATTTACAGCCTCCCAGATGGCTGGACCATTGAGAATGGTGTTTTTAATGAGACTAACCAGACCTGGTCTGTAGGGACAACATCCTTCACCATTACCCACCCAACCAACATCCAACAGGGCGTATCAACGTTCGAACTACGTTTTGAGGTCAGCTTTGTAGAAGAAGCTAACAAACAGCCGGAGGTTTTTCTGGTTCCCGCCTATGTGACTGAAGGTAAGGTGCCAGACGACCTGCAAGGTGAAGTCAATGGTCAGTCTGCGCTGGTATTTAATTTATTACACAATGGTGACGTGATTGATCTCGGTGCCGGTGATGATGTAGTCGATGCCTCAGTGGGGGACGATATTATTCGTACCGGTGCAGGTGACGACACCATCAAAGGCGGACCAGGAGCCGACACTATTGACGGCGGAGCCGGCACCGACACCCTTGATTACAGTGGCAGCGTGGCAGGGACTATTAGCAGCGGTGTTACTGTGAACCTTAAAGAAGGTACGGCTACCGATGGGTATGGAGGCCAGGACACTGAGATTAAGAACATCGAAATTGTTAAAGGGTCTGCTCTTGGTGATCAACTGACCGGCAGTGATAATAACGACGAACTTTACGGGCTGGATGGTGACGATACTCTTAATGGCGAAGGTGGCAACGACAAACTCTATGGCGGAAATGGTGACGACACGCTGAACGGCGACAGTGGTGCCGATGAACTCTATGGCAATGCGGGGGCAGACACCCTTAATGGCGATGCCGGAGCTGACACGCTTTACGGTAATGATGGCGATGATACGCTGAATGGCGGTGCTGATGCTGACCAGCTTTATGGCAATGATGGTGCTGATACTCTGAATGGCGGTACGGGTGAGGATGCTCTCTACGGCGGCAAAGGCAATGACTTCCTCTACGGCAATGATGGTAACGACACACTGGAAGGCGGCGATGGCGATGACTTTCTTTATGGTAATGATGGCAATGACACCCTGAACGGTGGTGATGGCGACGATGATGTCTTTGGTGATGCCGGTAACGATATTTTAAAAAGCAGTTTTGGCTTTGATGATTTTGATGGCGGGGCTGGTACAGACACGGCTGACTACAGCGATTACACCAAGGGGATGGTTGAAGCAAACTTAGTGAGTGGAATAGTCACCAAAATAAGCGGTCGTGACACACTCAAGGATATAGAAAATCTGATTGGTAGCAGTTTTGGTGACACACTGACTGGTAATGAAGAAAACAATCATCTTCAGGGGGGTGCCGGTGATGACACCCTGATAGGAAACGGTGGAGCCGATACTTTAGAGGGCGGTACAGGCGATGATACCGTTGATTACTCTTCAGACTCTATTGCCATTACGATTAATCGGGGTGTTAGCTCGGTTACCGTTCAGGATGGTAGCGGAGCGACGGATACACTGGTTGATATAGAAAACATTATTGCCTCCGCAGGCTCTACCATTGATTACAGTACTGTTTCCAGTGGTGTTACCGCTTCCCTTAAAGATGGCACTGCTACGTTTAACAGCGTGACGGATAAATTCAGCAATATTGAAAACATCACAGGATCGAATCATAACGATATCCTGGCCGGTAATGCTTCCGACAATATAATAAAAGGGGGCAACGGCATCGATACCCTGACTTTCTCAAACTCTGACAATGCCATAACGGCTGACCTTTCCACAGGTACTGCCAGCGGTGATGGCAATGACACCATCGAGAATATAGAAAACCTGACAGGCAGTAGTAAAAACGACATCTTGACCGGAAGCGATGCAGCGAACCATCTGCAAGGCGGTGCCGGTGATGACACCCTGAAAGGTGGTGCCGGAGCCGATATTTTAAATGGCGGCGCGGATAATGATACCGCTGATTATTCTTCAGAAACGAGTGCTATCACGATTAACCGGGGAGATGGTTCTGTAACCGTCAATGATGGCAGCGGCGCAACCGATACATTAATTGATATAGAAACCATTAAGGGTTCTGGGTACTCAGACACCATTAATTACAGTGGTGTTTCCAGTGGTGTTATCGCTTCCCTTAAAGATGGCACTTCGACGTTTAACGGTGTTACGGATACGTTCAGCAGCATTGAAAACATCACGGGATCAAGTCATGACGACACGCTGGCCGGTAATAATTCCGACAATACAATAAAGGGTGGTGCCGGCACCGATACCCTGACTTTCTCAAACTCTGACAATGCCATAACGGCTGATCTTTCCTCAGGTACTGCCAGCGGTGATGGCAATGACACCATCGAGAATATAGAAAATCTGGTGGGCAGTAGTCAGAACGATACGCTGACCGGAAACAATGAAGCCAACCAACTGCAAGGCGGCGGGGGTAATGACACCCTGAGCGGTGGAGCCGGTAATGATGTTTTAGAAGGTGGCAGTGGCAATGACATTCTGAAAGGTGGTGCCGGAGCCGATACGTTAGATGGCGGTGAAGGCAGCGACACCGCTGATTATTCTGCAGACACTGGTGCTATCACAATTACACGGACAGATACCTCCACGTCCGTTCGGGATGGCAGTGGCACTAATGATACGTTAACCAGCATCGAAAGTATTACAGGCTCTGCACATAAAGACACCATTGATTACAGTTCGGTTTCAAGTGCGGTTAATGTTTCGCTTGTCAGCAATACAGGGAGTTTCAGTCTCAGCAATCTGCCTTATCAAGACTATTTCAGCAGTATCGAGAATGTCATCGGTACAGCTTATAACGACACGCTAACCGGTAATGGCTCGGATAATGAGTTACAGGGTGGCAATGGCGATGACACACTGATCGGTGGTGCCGGAGTCGATATGTTAAATGGCGGGGAGGGCACCGATACCGCTGATTACTCTTCAGACTCTAATGCTATTACGATTAACCGGAGAGACTCTTCAATCTCCGTTACGGATGGTAATGGAGACAATGATACGCTGACCAGTATTGAAATCATCAAAGGCTCAGCATCGTTAACTGACAGTATTGATTACAGTACAGTTTCCGGTGCTGTTACCGCTTCTCTTGAAGATGGCACTGCTTCGTTTAACAGCGTTACGGATCAATTCAGCAGTATTGAGAAAATCACGGGATCAAATTATAACGACTTACTGACCGATAGTGATTCTAACAATGAGTTACTGGGTGGCATTGGTGACGATACCTTTTTTGCAAAGAGGGGTAGTGACAAGTTTGATGGCGGTGTTGGTACTGACACCCTGGATTACTCAAACTCGGACTATGGCATAACCGCTAACCTCTCCACTGGTGTTGGCAGCGATACCAGCGGTGATGACAATGACCAGATACTGAATATAGAAAACCTGACGGGCAGTAGTAAAAACGACACCTTGACTGGTAATGGTGATGCAAACACCCTGAAGGGTGGTGACGGTGATGACACCTTGGTAGGTGGTGCCGGAGGCGATACGTTAGAGGGCGGTGCAGGTTCTGACACCGTAGATTACTCTTCACAGTCAGCCGCTATAACAGCGATATTAGTGGATGGAGGGGCTTCTATTGCTGGTGATACCTTAACCGGAATTGAAGGCATTATCGGTTCTTCCGGGAATGATACTTTTGTCAGTGATACTGCTGATAATTCATTTGACGGTTCAGGCGGTGTTGACCATATCGACTACAGTCGCAGCAATGTCAGTGGTGCTGGAGTGGAGGTTAATCTATCAGAGAAATACGCAAAATATTCATACGATAATCAGAATTACAGAGATACGCTGACCAACATAGAAACAATAACGGGTACCAGCTCTAATGACGTGCTGACTGGCAGTGATGCTAACAACACCATTAACGGTGGAGATGGAAGTGACAGAATAGATGGAGGGGGAGGAACCGATACCTTGTATGGAGGTGGTGGGGCTTACTCCTACAACACTATCGTTTTCAGCACTGCTACAGCAGATCTTGAGTTGACCATGACAAACCATAGCAATAGTGACATTAGAACAGTGGATACTGGCAATGGAGCGGTTACGCTGGCTAATTTCCAGTATGCGGTTGGTGGGGCAGGTAACGACACATTTACAGGCACAGGTGATACAAACCACCTCTGGGGCGGAACAGGTAATGATAAGCTTCATGGCAAAGGTGGCCATGATAAGTTATACGGCGATGAAGGTGCTGACGAACTGTATGGCGGGGTTGGTTATGATGAGATACATGGTGGAGCAGGCAACGATATTCTATGGGGTGGGACAGGCGTTGATAAATTTTATGGTGATGAGGGTTTTGATACGGTCAGCTTTTCCGATGACCCCGATGGTGTCGGAGCCGGCATCAGACTGGACATGACGTGGCCTAATAATTACAAAATCCTAAATAATGGTGAAGGTGTGGCAGAAGAGATGTTTGATGTAGAAGCAGTGGAAGGTTCTCAGTACGGCGACGACATGACGGGGGTTGCCGGATTCCAGATGTCAGGTGCTAAAGGTGATGATGCACTGAAAATTAATTTCACAGAACTTAACAACACCAGCACGACCTATTCTACCCTTCTGGATGGTGGGGACGACAACGATACGTTGCATATCAAATCCGCCAGTGGCTCCTTTAATTTGGGTGACTATAAAGACCTGATTGATAATATGGAAACCATTGATCTGAGTGAGCACACCAACAATGATGTTGATGTCACGATCAATCTGGGTGATATTGTTGAGATGACTGATGCAGGAAACAATCTTACCGTTAATCTCAAAAATGGAGATGGTTTAACTGTTATTGGTGACTCTGACGGGCCGGTTGGTGATGTGTACAGTGATGGCACCAGCACCGTCACAATAAACTACGTTTGACCGTTAAGTTGGGCTGAGTGAAGTGATACTCAGTCCAACCTATGTCATGGATGTCATGGATGACCTATGCCAATCACCGAACAAACTTTCCATTCTTCCAGCCTTTCCGACGCTTTCCTGATCCTTACACGCCTTTCTGGCGTTGACCTTCCTGTCGAAGTCAGCAATGAACTGATTCTGAAAGGCATGGATACCCGGCAACTACATCAACACTGTGAACGTTTTGGATTAACTTGCCAGCGTAGTTTATCTGCACTGGGTAAAATGCCTGAAGCCACGTTCCCCTGCCTGTTGCAGATGAAAGGCAAACGATTTGTAGTGGCGCTGGCTGCCCGGCAGGGTGAGGTGCAGGTACTGGATAAAGAGAGTCAATTGCTCTGGGTGAAAGAATCCGCCCTGAGTGAACGTTTTTCTGGTGTCTGCTATTCGATTCAGAAAGCCGGGGAGCCTGACTCTCATAGCCCGGTAACGGCTTCTGACTGGTTAAAAAGGGAGGTGGCTCAACTCTGGGCGAACTATGCCCAGGTGATTCTTGCCACGCTGCTGATTAACTGCCTGACTCTGGCTGTGCCGGTTTTCACTCATTTTGTGTTTGATAAGGTATTGCCGAATTATGCGACAGAGACACTGTTAGCAGTCACCATTGGCATTGGTCTGGTGATTCTGGCGGATTTTGTCCTGCGCTGGCTTAGGAGTTTTTATATTGATGATGCCTGTCGGCATATTACCCGCCAGGCTGAACTGCAACTGATTGACAGCCTGTTACGGCAGGAAGCTCATCAGATTAATCTGTCTCCGGCGCGTCTTGCCCAGCAGGCACAGGGTTTTTCCAGAGTAAAAGAAGCTCTGTCCAGCTCCATTCTTTTAACCGCTCTCGATATACCCTTTTTTATACTGTTTACCGCTGTCATCGGGGTGATTGGTGGTCCGCTTATGTGGGTGCCGATAGCCGTTGCGGCTATTCTGATTCCTGCCTCCATTATCAACTATCGCCTGACTCGTAAACGTTCTTCCCTGGCGACAAAAACCCAGACAGAAAAGAATGCCTGTCTGCATGAACTGACCCAGGGGCTTGAGACCATCAGGGCAATGGGAGCAGGGCAGAGCCTTTTATCCCGCTGGCGGATTCTGGTGAACAGCAGTAACCGCCATGATTTCAGCCATCGAAGGGTAGGTTCTGTACTCAATGCTTTTGTGATTTCAGCCAGTCAGATTGTGGTGGTGGCAACACTGGTCATGGGGGTGTTTTTGATCCAGTCAGGAGTGTTAGCTCCCGGCAGTCTGTTTGCCTGTATCATACTGGGTAGCCGGGCGGTAGCACCGCTGATGAATTTAACCCAGTTGTTAAGCCGGATAAATTTATCAAGACAGGCTCTCAAACAACTTGATCCTATTTTCTCGAACTCCGGCTTTGCCAATGCCGGGACTGAAAGCCCTGATGCGACACAACAAAGACTCTACCATTTAATCCCCGATATAGAGTTTCAAGACCTGAGCTTCCGTTACCCCAGTGATAATCAGGATACCCTGCATGGTATTAATCTCAGCATCTCCGCTGGTGAACGGGTAGCTATTGTCGGTGCTTCCGGCAGCGGCAAGACCACATTGACCCGGCTTTTGTCGGGTGGCCTGATACCTGACAGCGGACGTGTATCAGTGTCCGGTCATGATCTGACTGGTCTGAATCTGGCTGATGTACGACAGCATTTAAGTGTATTGCAACAACAACCTTTTGTGTTCAGTGGCTCGGTGCGCAGTAACTTACTGCTGGGTAATGCTTCTGCCAATTCATCGGAACTTGACCGGGCCTGCTTTATTACCGGACTGGATCAATGGATCAGTCGTTGCCGTAAAGGGTATGAACACCCGATTGATGAATATGGTAGCAACCTGTCGGGTGGGCAGAAGCAGGCTTTGTGTCTGTCCCGTACCTTACTCCATGGCGGTAGTCTGCTGGTGCTGGATGAGCCAACCAGTGCTATGGATAATTTGTCAGAGGCTCAGTTCTGCCAACGCTTACCCGACTTTCTGGGAGAAGATCAGACATTAGTACTGGTGACTCATCGGGCCAGCCTGCTACAGCTTGTTGACCGCATTATTGTGTTAGCTCACGGCAGGGTGGTCGCTGATGGGGCTAGGGATGAAGTACTGAAAAAGATGCAGGCCGTTCGCACCGGCTGATACGAACCTTTTTTATTTTGTCAGATTACCTGTTTCCAGGCAGACAGATACGGTACAACCGGTGTAACGCTTTGAACAGGCGCAGCAGTAAATCCTTGTGAACAGACTGTGCCTTTTCTATAGTTTTTCCCAACTCGTCCTGACCAGCGTGGAACTGTTCAACAAGCGCCTGCTCAGTTTCTTTCAACCGGTTGCTGGCAGCCGCTGCGAAGACTCCGGGTAACTGTTGTGACTGCTGATACAGGGCCTCAGCGCTTTCTAGCTGCTTTTTCATCAGCTTCACAGACGCAAGTTGTTGTTGAATGATTCTTTGTCGCTGAGCCACGGATTCATTATTCTGCGAATCCTGTCGTGTGTTATGGTCGCTGATTAAACGGCTCTGTTTCTCTAATTCATCATTGGCACTGGACATAATGCCAGCCAGTTGACCACACGCTTCCTGAACCGTTGCCTGCATGGTTTCAAGTTGCTGTTCATGCTTTTCAAGCAACTCTTTATTATGAGTGCTGGTGGATTGATGAATATTGGTTAGTGCCGAGAGTTGCTGTTCCTGTTTTTCAGCCAAAGCTTGACTGTGAGACTGGGCATGGTTGTGAATATCAACCAGGGCTGAGAGCTGTTTGGAATGGTTTTCCAGTAGTTCCTGCTGGCTCGACAGCAAACTCTGCAAGTGCTGTTCAATATTAACCAGCGCCTGCTCTGATGCTGGGGAGTAAGGAGCAACGCTGTTTTCAGAGTTACCCTGCTGTTTATTCTGATACTTTTCAATACCAGCCGTGAACGATGTCATGGCATATTCATAAATCCAGTTTGAATAGCTGTTGCTGAACAGGGTGGCTGCCTTGTTGACGCTCATGGCCAGCGCGCCAAGCACCACAGAGCTGGCCAGCCCCGTCAGCGAGGTGCCAAAGGCTGTACCCATTCCGGCCAGAGGTTGTTCCAGGTGTTTGATCAGGAGAATCAGTGTTTCAGTCATCTCCTGTTCCCCGGTCAGGCCCATGGATAGATTACTGATCATGCCTGAGATGGAACCTACCGTGGCTGACAGGCCAATAAATGTACCCAGAAGTCCCAGATAGATCAGCAGGTTGACAAAGTAACTGATTCGAATACGGCGCTCGTCAAAACGGTTGTTGGCGATATTCACCATACTACGGGCGACAGGTGTCGGTATTTCAGGAATCTCACCGGTTTCTCTGGTGCTGTTTTCAAGGCTTTTATACAAATCAGCCATGATGAACATTTTCTGCTTATAGTTCAGCAAAGCCTGGGCATCACGGGTTTCAAACAATATTTTATCAAGGTCGCATAATGCCTTAAGGTCACACTTAAGACGATAGAGATTACGAAAACAGATAGAGACTCCCACCATAAGCACAGTGGCGATCATACCGTTCATGACAAGGTTGGAGTTCACTACATGAGAAACTGTATCTCTGGCAAGGAACAGTACGCAGCCGGTGCCTATCATTACCGTTATCATTCTGCGGTAATAACGGTTCATATAGTCTGGGCTTTTGACTCGAACCGCATGCATGATTTCAGACATAGGATTTCCCGGTATCAGAGTTTGGAGACAGATTCTGTCACTTTATTCAGGTAAAACATGACGTTCATCATGCTGCTGTAGTACTCGTAGTGAAAGTACACACTATCAATCATGCTTTTATGGTAATCATTTTGTGCCGTTGTAATATCAATCAGGTTTCTCTGGCCCAGGTCGAACTCTTCACGATAGAGCTGTACGATCTGTTTGTTGATGTTCAAGGCTTCTGCGTTCAATCGTTTTTCTTCCCTGAAGCGCAGCATGGCGTTGTAAGCTTCCCGGACATCTTTCTCCAGATTTTTCAGGTAGTCATCAAGCTGATACTGCGTACGCAGATACATGGAATTGTTTTCAGAAATACGCTGTTTAAGACTACCACCATCCCAGAGGTTATAAGAGAGAACCACGAGCATTTTATTGTCGGTTTTCCATTTGCTCAGAGTCTGCAGAGACTGCTCACTGGAAACACTCGCCTGCAGGGAAATATCGGGATAACGTTCGCTCCGGCTCTCAGCCAGGCTTGAACGTGCCGACTCAACATTCTGTCGTTTAGCCATGGCACCGTAGTAGCTGACCCTGGTTCTGGTAATGACTTCAGGCAGGTTAAGCGCAAGATTCATCTGTTCCAGGGCAGGAATAACCAGATCATCAGGTGCCTGTCCGACGATCAGGGTAAAGGCTTCACGGGCAAAAGTATTATCGGAGTGGTATGCAACCTGAATAGTCCGGGCATTTTGCAACAGGCTCTGAATGCGTTGCACGTCGGCAAAACTTGAAGCGCCCGCTTTTTCCCGCTGTTGCATTTGTTCCAGCAACCTTTCATAAAAGGCAATATTGTCGTCCATCAGCTTAAGGATCTGGTTTAACTTCAGCACTTCCAGATAAGCTTTGGAAACGAGCAGAGCCAATCGCTGCCGTCCTTCTTTGCGCAGGTACTCTTTGTTTTTAAGCTTGAACTCTGTGGACTCAATCTGGTGTTTGGTTTTATAAAAATCAAACAGCATCTGTTTCACATTGAGACTGGAACGGGTATGTCTGGTCCAGGTTTTGCCGGTTGAGCGAGTACTACCGCCCTCAGCGGTTAAAGATATCTGCGGGTAATAGTTCGACTCTTTTTGTTTCAGTCTGGCTTCCCCGGCTTCAACATCGATATTCAGGGTTTTGGCGATAGGGTTGGTTTCCATCGCCAGTTTGACCGATTCGCTCAGTGTCAGAGACCATACCGGTGATGCCATTACCATTAAACAGGTTGGCAGCAGTTGACGCCCGATTCGGTAACAAACTGAAATACAAGCTGTCAGCAACTCATACTGAGCATTCTGTTTCTTAAAGATAGTTTTATTAACATTCATTGTTAGGCTGATCACTGTTAAGAAGCCCGGTTGATAAACTCTGACATCGGCACTGTTTTAATTTTTTATAGCGTCAGACATTAAAAAACATCACCTGGGGACGATAACTTCTAAGAACAAAGCGATAACAGGCTTCAGCACTCCTATGTCTAAAGATACTCAGGAAAACCCATGGCCCGGATTTGTTGATGTGCTGTCATCAACATTACTGGTGTTTGTGTTTCTGGTGATCGTGCAGTTGCTGGTTATCGCGGGCGTCAGTATGAAAATAAGCCAGACGGTTACGGAAAAAATGCTGCAGCAGTTAATGGAAGAAGCTGAACTAAGCACCCTGCCGGCCTCTCAAAAAGAAATTACTCAAAAAGAAATCGCTCAAATAGAAGTTGCCAGAGTAGAAATCGCAGAGACAAATAAGGCTCCTACCAACATTAAGCAAACCGTTGTAAAAGAGAAAACAAACCCTGTATCGCTGGTAACGACTAAAGAGAAGCTTTTAATTTCTTACAAGGGGTTGAGTACATTGCTGGAAAGCGAAGACAGCGAACGCATAGACCAGTGGATTAGCGACAGAATTGAACTACTGCGTGCCAGTAAGATTCTGCTGAATGCCTATCTGGGTACCCAGAGCCTCTCAACAAGTACTTCCTATTATGTTTCTTACAATCGCATGATGGATATCAGGAAACGCATGGTGGCTCACGGAGTACCTGGTGATAACATCAAGGTCAGGATTCATGAGTCAGACCAGGAAAACCATAATAAGGTTGAACTGTGGATTCTGGAATCCAGTCCATGAGAGTGCCCCATCCCTTACGGCTATTGTTTTCCCGACACAGTATCACGGCAATGAGCCTGCTAACCCTGACGTTACTGCTAATCTGGTCCTGGCAAACGCCCATTGACCGGTTTGTGTACGGTCAGGGCAAGGTGACGACCTTCAGCGACCATAAAGTCATTGAGCATTTTGAGGGGGGGATTCTGTCTGCCATACATATTGCGGAAGGGCAGGCGGTACAGGCTGGTGCACTGTTATTTAGCGTTGAAAATCCAGGTGTCCGGGAAAATGCCAGCCGTATCCATGAACAACTGCTGGCAAGAAGGGCTAAAACTTCCCGGTTGCAGGCTGAGTATCAACAGAAACCTTTTATCGTATCGACAGACCATTCCCAACCCTGGCAACTTCAGGCAAAGACTTATCTTAACAATGAGCGCCATCTTTTTCTGTTAAGAGAAAATAATCTGCTTGAAGATGAACGCATCCTCGTACAAAAGCGTGCAAAAGAGCAGGCAAGATTTGAAGAAATCTCTCAAACCGTTAAAGACCTGGACATTGAACTCTCCGTTGCCAGAGAACAGCTGCAAATACTGGAACAAAGTATGAAGAATCGGGCCGGTTCAAGAGTGGTTCTATTGGAAAAGCGTATGGAAGTGGTTCGCACCCAGACCCGCATGAACCAGTCCCGGGCAAAACTACCGGTTATTGCCGCCACCCTGAAAGAGCTTGAACTGCAAAAGCAACAGTTACGGCTGAAGTTCCGTGAAGCGGTGCAGGATGAGTACAACAAAGAGATCGCTGAGATTGCGTTGCTGGAAGAACAGTGGCAGATATCAAAACAAAGGCAGGTGCGTACGGAAATACGTTCTCCCGTCAACGGAACAGTGCATCGTCTTTACACCTCCACCGAAGGCGAAGTTGTCACCCCCGGTATGGTTATTGCGGAAATCGTTCCTGAAAACGAGCCTCTGCTGATCGAAGCCCGGATCGACCCTTATGACAGGGCCAGGGTATGGCAGGGGCAGGATGCCAATCTCCGGGTCACCGCTTATGACTACAGTGATCACGGAAGCCTGTCCGGAACGATCAAGGAGATCAGTGCCGATACTTTTGTCGATGAGCTCACCGGGCAGCCTTACTATCAGGTCATTATAACCACTGAAACCTCCGGCAAAAATGAGGAGCACCCATTGATACAGGGTATGACCGTGGACGTTAATATTGTTGCCGGGCGCCAGTCTGTCCTTTCCTACCTGTTACCGGATGCCTTGTCCATGACGCCTTTCCAATCGTCCCGGAGTGAGGGGGCAGGGGAGTAGATCAGGCTGATAGAAGTGGCTACTTTGCACTGCCGATGACAAAAAGCACACATACCCAGAGTTTACCCGTTGCCGAAGGCAGTCGAGTAGAACAAGTTGGCAGGTGGCGTGTTAGTTTTTTGGAAAGGATTGACGGATGAAAAGTTCAAGCTGGTCAAAGCGTTCACAGGTTTCTTCATGTTGTTCATCACTACGCTTAAAGCCCGCAAGCGCAGCGTCTGTCAAAGCATTAATAGAGGATTCTAACTTATCCATGCGACGTTCCTGCTGGTCAAACCTAATGCGGCTTTCTCGTTGGTATTCTCGCATTTCCTGCCTTGTGGCCAGTATCTCCTGGTGTGTATCAGCAGTGATGCTGATGAGGCTACGTACTGAGCCATCCAGTGCATCGAAGTGTGATTCAAGCCGATTAACTCTCGCTTCTAAACCCATAATTACTGCCTGTTTTTATTGGTTGGGGTATGAATATAGCAGAGAATGGCACAGAGACACCTAACACCTATGCTGAACAACATAGCTCACCCTAATGTTAGGGGCGCAGCATTCAATAACTTACCGGGCTGTTGGCTTTTGGCTATTAGCTGCTCATACAGCCAACCGCCAATCGCCAATCGCCAACCGCCAACCGCCAAAAGCCAACAGCGGTATATTATGTTCTGCTGCTTCCCTTACCTGAGAGGTGACTCATGAAAAATAACAAACTTGACCCCTAAGAACAGAAGCTTCTGGAAGCCCTTAGAGAGAAGGTATTCCTTATCAGACTCTGATGTCCAGCATTATCCATAAGTACATCTCTGGTTTTCTACAGGAAGTCACTGCAAAATAGCAGTCTACTTTTGTATCAGAACAAAGCCATGCTGGTACATTCTTCCTGACTTGCACAGGCAAATACCTGTCAGTGATAAAAAAAAGCACTGAAACGACTGGGAAAGCTGTTCTTCTCTTGCAAATATCTCAGAAGTACCCGCAACGGCATCAGTTTCAGTGCAGACCTGGCCTTTTGAAATCCTTCGCCATAAATCGGATCGCGGCTTTGCTCTATGAGAGTGCGTCGATATGACGCATCTTTCGTATCCTGATTTTTTAGCCAGATATATTCCATCAATACACACATGCCTTCTTCCACCTGCAAAGGTAAGTCATGATACTGATTATAAAAAAACCAGGCGTGGGTCAGCTCGTGTATGGCTATGATGCGAAAGTGTTCTTCGGGTAATTTGTTTTGAATAAGAATACGATCAAATTGCCTGCCAATAATTCGCCCGCCTGAAGATGTCGTTGTCCATTGTGCCAGTCCCAGAATCGGCCGTTCATTATGAAAGTTGTGACGGCTGGCCGTTCTCAATTCATCGCGGTCGCACAATATGACCGGAGTTTGAGCCTTGTTCAGTTTTAAACCGACGGAAGCCAGTGCAAGACGCATTTCGTCTAAAATTCTTTCAGCACGCTCCTGTGTATCGACTGACCTGAGCGTACAGAGATTGCATATCATTAAGCCATCGGGGTGAAGCATGCCACCATCTGTAAGGTGCTTGCAGACAATCCGGCCGCAGCTGGAACAGTTGGAATAATTTGTATGGGTATTGCAGAAAGCATTGCCCCAGAAATCAACCAGGTATTTACGGGTCAGAGGCTTACGACAGACTGAACATAATGGCCGATGCAGTTTTCGGTAACACTCGAGATGCCAGGGCATGCCGTCATGTTCAATATACTGGTTTTTAAGCGTTTTACGACAGCCAGGGCAACGCAGGCAGCGAGGATGAAAGGGGCGACCATTAAAAGCAACAAATGATTCATTGATTAATGGTCGTTTACAGGTGCGGCAGGTAAAGCAGTGAGGGTGCCAGCTTGTCCCCAGCGCTTTTAGTGCATCGCCGTGAATGGCTTTGTGGCAACTTTTGCATTCGATAGCCAGAACAGGAGCCCCTGTGCTTCAATAGGTCCGTTTGATCGCGATGGTCAGTCCGTCTGAAACAGGTAGCATCACCATATCTACCCGGTCATCCTGGTGAACTTTTCTGTTCAGGGCCCGGATAGCGATTGTATCGTCATCATCAATTGCTTTATCGGCCACGCAACCATTCCATAAGGTGTTATCAATAAGAATCAGACCTCCGGGTCGTACCAGTTGCAGGCACAGTTCATAGTAGTCATCGTAGCCGGTTTTATCGGCATCAATAAATGCCATATCAAAGGTGTTTGCCTGCTGCTGATTAAGCAAGTGTTTGAGCGTTTCGGTGGCTGGCGCAAGGCGTAAGTCTATTTTGTCCTCAACTCCGGCTTTGGCCCAGAATGTTCTGGCAGTCCGGGTGTATTCTTCACTGATATCACAGGCAATAACGGTGCCATCATCGGGTAATGCCTGGGCGACAGCCAGTGCACTGTAACCAGTAAAAACACCCACCTCTATCGTTTTCTTTGCCGCCGTCAGTTTTGCCAGCAAAGCCATTAGCTGCCCCTGTTCAGGGGAAATCTGCATAACGCCGTATGGGTGTTGACGGGTGACTTCACGCAGTTCTTCCAGTACAGGATGTTCCCGCAACCCTGTTGAATAAAGGTAGTAGCGAAGGGGTTCAGTCATTGTCAGTGTTGTAGAGGACATTGTGTTACCTGTGTAGTACTACAATTGATGATCCATAGTCAGCGTTTTCAGACGGCGTGCTTCAACATGATAGTACTGACTGGTTGTATTAATGCTATCGTGACCAGCGAAAATAGCCAGATCTTCAATATCCATTTTTTGAGCCAGGTGTGTTAACGCCGTATGCCGCAGGGCGTGAAAAGGCATTTCCTGAAGCCGGTATTGCAGATTGATGTCATCAGTTCTTTCGGCACAAAACCGCATAAAGCCCTGCCACCAGAAGCGTAGCCCTCTTGACGTCAGCCCTGAAACAGCGCCTGCACTTTTTCGGCGTCTTGGAGCCAGGGGCAAAGAGTTTCCTGTAATGCCGGTATAACCGTAAAAGCTACGATAATCTTTGATGGTTTCATGCAGTTGCGGATTAATAGGCAGGTTGCGTCGTTTTCTGCCTTTGCCCAGTACGCTGAGGTAATAGCCTCCCTCATTATCCGGGTGAATGTCATTGCAGGTCTGTCCCGTCAACTCCGACTCTCGCAGAGCGAGTGCATAGGTCATCCTGATCATGAAACTGGTGCGCATTGACTCCATGACTTCTTTGTGAGTAGAGCTGGGCATGGATGACAGACACTGTCGTACATGCTCCCATTCCGGCTCATGAAAATAGCGAATGACCTGGCTGCCACGGGCGGTTTTTTCTCCTGACCGAACCAGTGACGCTGCCGGATTACCCAGGGTATAGCGGTTTCGTTCAAGAAAGCCAAAAAAGGTAGACAGTACATCAATCACCTGGTCGGTGCTTTTTCCGGGTTGAATCGAGGATTTGAAGAGGACCTTATCAGGCTTTCCGGGTAAAACTCCGGGTTTTAACCAGTGGGATGGCAGGTTCTGAATGAAGTGCAGATAGGTTTGCAAATGCTTCAGACGAACCGCTGCGTAATCAATCGCCAGTTCCTGATAAATATAAGCGGTAAAGCGAATAATCTCCCGTTCGTAGCGCCTGCGGGTTTCCAGGGAACGGGAACCGGATTTGTTCAGGAACAGGGTCAGGGCCTCGCTGTCATTGCGGGCTCCCATCAGGTTATCAGCACCTGTCACATCGCTGCGGACTGAACGCATCAGTGGCAGATGTTCCGGATTAATTAACTCAGTCATTATCAGCTGTCATTCCTTTATCTGGCTTACGTTACTGGTTTTGAGCGCTCTGAGAAGTCTGCTGGCTGAGAGTCAGTTTAAGGGCTTCAGAAAAACCCCGCTCTTTCTCCAGCTCTTTTTCCAGCTGATGCATTCGGATGGCTAACTGTTCAGACTGTTCGAGTTTTTCCTGCAACTGTTGCACCTGAAGGCTGGCACTACTCAGTTGAGAATCCAGCCGTTCAGAACTGGCACTGATATCTTTCAGCTGTGTGATGTCTGAGATCAATTCTTCTTCATTGCTGTTGATTAACTGCTGCACGCTTTCCAGCAGGTGTTTGTAGGCTGCCAGCTCATTATTGTGCTGTCTGAGATGATTACGCTCTTCGCAGGCTTCTAAATGAGCACGGGACTTTGACTCCAGTCGGTACTGGATTTCATTGCGCTCTTTTTCCAGCTTGAACTGACTTTCCTTTTCCTGCTTCAGTTGCAGTTCTATATCCGCACGCAAACGTCGTTCGTCGTCAACCACTTTCATCCAGTGGTTCATCTGAGCATCGTGCTTGGTATCCAGCTGACGTTCCTGAGCTTTCAGGGCGTTGGCGTGATCTTTTTTTGTTTGTTCGATTTGTTCCGTCAGGCTTTCAGCCTTCTGGATTTCATTATTAAGCTTTTCCTGCAAGGCCACCTGTTGTTTTTCCAGTGTCGTGTTTTCTGCTTGTAGTTGAGCAATCGTCTCTTGCAGTTTTTGCTGTTCCTCAGCCAGACGTTCGCTTTGTTCCTTAAAGTTGAGCCGTTCTTCCGAAAGTTGTCGGTTCATCTCCTGCAGGTTGTCGATTTCCTGATTAGCTTCCTCCTGAAGGCTTCTCTGTTCTTCAGTCGCTTCATGTTTCCACTGAACCAGACCTCGCTTCAAGACTCTTACCAGGTCAGCAGGCAACTCTGTATCCACTTCTTTTTCTGAGTCATCCAGAAAACGCCATTCATTGTAATAAGGCAACACGGTCTGTTTGCCCATCTGTGCAAGCCTGGCGACTTTATCGGCATTGATCCGCTCACCACTTTGCTTAAGGTCGTCCAGTACCCGGAAAACCAGTTCACGACGTTGTAAATCTTTATTTGTCTCTGACATGGCGATATCTCAACCGTAAATTAAACAAAACCAACTAATAATACTAGTATTATAATACTGGTATTATTAGTATCAAGTATTATTTATTACTACCGGTAACTGAACTTACCGGTAGTAATTTTTGGTATTCATTCAATATTGATCAAGGCAGCATTTTTTTCGCATAACGGCGGCAACAAGCCTAAAATACAATGCACATCTGAAATAACAGAAAGGGGAAGTGGATGAATCGCAGGCAGTTTTTAAAAGCGGTCACGGTGGCCAGCCTGATTCCGGTGTTACCAGTTTCTGCGGAGCAGGCCGAAGTGTCTGAAGATGAGCCGCTTGCAAAAGCACTCAATTATGTGAAGGTGGCTGAGGAGGCAAAAAATCACCCTAAATATAAAGAAGGGCATATTTGCGATAACTGTATGTTTTTCAAACCTGATCAGAACAACGGATGTGCTTTGTTCAATAATCGCAGAGTAGAAAAAGGAGGTTGGTGCCTGAGCTGGGCTGCTAAACCGCAATAATAAACAAGAATCTATTACTGAGCATGGCGTAGCTGGCAGGTCTGGAGAAGGCTTATCCCTAGCCAGGCAGCTTAAGACAGGGGGGGCAGGCAAAAAGCTGTAAATATTGTTAAGGGATAGGGGCTCAAGCTGGGAATCTGGACTTACCCAATAACCAGCGCTCAGCATAACTGAGCCCATGCCTCAAAGTGTTACTTCATTGTACGGGACTTGTTTTTGATCTTCTCAACCAATTTTTTGCCCTTGGCTGTTAAGGTCAGCTTGAAATAGCGACCATCTGCTTCATGCTGACTTTTCTTAATCAGACCAAGACCCGGCCGGTCATGTCGACCCTCTCCAAGACGTTTGACACTTACCGCAATATCGCTTGGAGTCCCACAGGTCAGTTTTTCTTCATTCACCAGATCAGTAATGGTTTCTCCGGGATTTTCAGAGATAACCATAAGGATCTGCCACTGGATGATGGTTAGAGGATATTCCTGAAGAAGCTGAGTGAGTTTGATTAACCCTTTTATTGTCATCTTTCAGTTCTCTTGTCGTTAATTGGGGGACTGGCTGTAATGGGACCGTCGTCCAATCACTGAATTAACAAAAATTGATTCAGTAAAACCTAATGTTTCAACAACAACCCCACAAGAACAAATATTAGACACTTTTAGCCTGTTTAGGCAAATATAATAAAAGATAATCGTGATTTGCCGCTCTGAATGCTCCAGTCGTTACATTTCGGAACACCTACAATGCGGGGCTTTGCTCAAAAGTTAATGAGACTTTATTGCTAAATAATCAGCCAGGAGAGCAATGGACAATAAAAAAACAGGGCAAGGTTTATGTAATAAACCGAAAGCCTGGCTGAGCAGTCTGTCATAATCAAACCATCAAAAATCACCTTGCAGGTCAAATAAAGAATAGAAACAAGCATAGTCGCTTATTAATAATTGGACATAAGTTCTGTTTTTCCTCCCTGAAGAAAGAATGGCAGCTCGGCTGATGCAGAAACACAAACGACAACAGAAGTGCAACAGGTGAAGGCAATCCTTTCTCTAAGGCAGGTGTCGGGCAAGCGTACAGAAAATTAGTTATCTTATATTGCGCATAATATATATTATGTTAAAAAGAAGGCAACATAGGATTGCAGTACCTGTTTAAAGCCCGGCAATATACTCAAGAGTCTCCGGGTGGCGTTGCACCAGTCTCAGCAGGGTAATGGCCTGGCCATTAGGCTCACTGCGACCCTGCTCCCAGTTTTTCAAGAGGCTCTGCGATCCTCCCTCCTGCCAGCCATTACCAGCAGACATGGTGTAATAAAGAGAGTCAGCACCGTTGCAAATGACAATCCACTGGCAATGGCGACTGACAGCTGGTTCCACATCTGTGTTGATGGTGCGCCGATATCAATTTTATGGGCAAACAGGTCAATATTTGTAGACAGCACCATGGGCAGTAAGCCGAGTATGGTTGTGACCGTTGTCAGAAGGACGGGTCTTAGACGCTGGGCACCAGTGCGCAACACTGCCTGTGTGGCGTCCATCCCTCTTGCCCTGAGGGTGTTGTAGGTATCAATCAGTACAATATTATTGTTGACGATGATACCGGCCAGTGAGATAACACCAATGCCACTCATCACAATACCAAAGGGCTGCCCTGTCACCAGCAACCCAATAAAAACCCCGCCAGTTGACAGCACGACGGCAGACATAATCAAAAAGGCCTGGTAAAAGCTGTTGAACTGACTGACCAGAATCATTGCCATAACAAACAGAGCCACTGCAAATGCCTTGATCAGGAAAGTCTGGCTTTCCTGCTGATCGGCCTGTTCACCTTTAATTTCAACGGTGACGCCAGCGGGTAAACCGGCTGCCTCTATTTCAGCGAACAGTTCCGGCAAGATTTTGCCCAACTGTTCTCCTTCAAGCAGATCACCACCAATGTTGACGCTGCGCAGACCGTCGGTGTGGTTAATATTATCCAGCTGGCTGGTAATGGTGCGTTCGGTAAAATGGCTGATCGGCACCAGTCCTGCCGCCGTCATCAGTCTTAGTCTGTCAATGCTCTCAAGATGCCTGTCCTGTTCAGGAAAGCGTATTCGAATATCGACTTCTTCATTACTGTTATCCGGGCGATAGCTGCCAACCGTCAGTCCGGACGTTACCATCTGGATCATACTGCCTGTCGTCGTAACATCGGCACCAAATCTTGCTGCCCGGGTTCGGTCAATATTCATCTGCCACTCATAACCGGGGGTTGAACCATTGTGTTCGATATTCACGACCTTCGGATGATTTCTCAGAACTCGCTCTACCGTTCTCAGGCTGTCATTAAGCTGTGCAAGGTTTTCAGAAAAAATGTTGAGGCTTAATGGTACGCCTGCAGGCGGGCCGTCTTTTTGTCGGTTAACAAGGATATCGAGCCCAGAGAAAACAGACAGCTGTTCTTTTATCTGTGCCATTACTTCCGGAGCAGGTTTCCGGTACTGCCAGTCAACCAGTGTTAGCGACAGTGTGCCTATTGTCCGCTTGTCACCGGTTTTGGCATAGACAGACTGGATAGCAGGAATACTCACAAGACGCTCTTCTGCCTGTTGAATAATCTCGTGTTTTTCATCAATGGAGTAATTGCTGGAGTTAGCCAGTATGCTGACCCTGGCATAGTTGGTTTCTACACTGGGAAAGAATTCAACGCCATTGCCAATTTTAGCGAAGGCCCAGTAAACACCACACACCAGCAGAAAACCGGACAAGACTATTTTTCCGGGATGATTGAGAGCTTTGGCAAGCATTCGGGTGTAACGCCCTGATAGCCCGACCATTGCCGTTAACTCCCCTGCTTCTGAGGCGTGAACGTTAACGGCCTCTGCCGGTGATAATATTCTTGGCTTACCAATCAACGTACCGATGGTAGGAATAAAGATCAGAGCCATCACCAGTGAAGCCGACAGTGTGGCTATTAATGTCAGTGGCAGGTACATCATGAACTCGCCCATCATACCCGGCCAGAACATCAGGGGGAAAAATGCTGCTAATGTGGTAGCGGTTGAAGCAGTGATAGGCCATGACATGCGCAGTGAAGCCTGCAAATAGGCCTCTTTGCGGGACAGGCCTTCACTCATTTTCCGGTCGGCAAACTCAGTCACCACAATAGCACCATCAACCAGCATGCCAACAGACATGATCAAGGCAAACAGCACAACCATATTGATGGTCAGGCCAAAGGTTGCGATCATCAATATGCCCGTCAGAAAGGCTCCGGGAATCGCCAGCCCTACCAGAACCGAACTGCGTAATCCTAATGCCCCGAGAATCACAATCACCACCAGGATGACCGCTGACAAAACATTATTTTGCAGGTCGAGCAACATCTGCCGTATGTCTTTTGACTGATCGTTGCTGTAGTCCACCTGCAGGTTGCTCGGTGTCTGTTTTTGCACTTCAGCAACGATGGCCTTGGTGATATCGATGGTCTGGATGATATTCTCCCTTGGTCGTTTTTTTACTTCGAGGGAGACACTGGGCTCGCCATTCATACTGGCGTAACTGCCACCATCTTTAAATGTGCTGCGTACCGTGGCAACGTCCGCAAAGGTTATCACTTTATCGCCATCTACCTTAACCGGTTGTGCCAGAATATCTGCGGGGGTTTTATAGACAGCGGGCACCTTAACTGCAAAACGACCATTACCATTATCAACATTACCCGCAGCCACCAGTTTATTATTGCTGGCCACAAGGTTCACAACATCGGCGGGTACGAGGCCGTAGCTTTCCAGTTTAAGCGGATCAATAACGACATCAATAACATCTTCCCGGTCTCCACCAATGGTGACTTCAAGAATCTCTTTGCGTCCTTCAAGCACATCACGAACCTTTCTGGCGATCTGGATCAGGGCTCTTTCCGGCATATTGCCAGAAAGGATAACGGTGATAACCGGTTCCAGGCTGGCTAGGGTGATCTGTTTTACCAGCGGCTCGTCACTGCCTTCCGGCAGTTTGCTCTTGGCCTGATTGACCTTATCCCTGACATCAGCCATCACTTTGCTGATATCCAGTCCGGCAATAAATTCCACCGTAATAGAAGCATGAGACTGGGAAGCTGTTGAAGTGATTTCCTTTATACCGGCAATGCCCCGTAATTCCTTTTCAAGTGGCAACACCAACAGTCGTTCAGAGTCTTCCGGGGAAATCCCTTCATAATGGACGGAAACATGGACGACTGGAATTGGGACATCTGGCGCGGCTTCTTTAGGAATTGTTATATAAGTCAGAGTTCCCAGGGACAATAACAGCACAAACATCATTAATACCGTTCGGCTACGAGACAGTAAGCCTTTGATCATTCCGTGCATATTGTTACTCCCCGGCGACCAGGTTGGCGTCACTGGCAGCTACTACTGCCACAGGACTTCCTTCTTTTACAAAACCCTGTCCACGGGTAATGATGCGGGCATTGGTTGGAATGCCGCTGAGCCAGAGACTGTTGCTGCCGGTTTTTACGATCTCGGCAGGCGTAAACTGCACAATATTATTTCGGTCGACCCACTTGATGCCGGGTGTCCCACTCTCATTCAGGCTTAGTAATGCCGGGCTGAGTTCAACCGCCCTGACCTGCCCCATTACCAGATCAGCTTCAACGCTAAGACCGGCAGGCAGTTTCATATCAGGGTTATCTATAGCCAGTTCCACATTAAAAGTACGCGTTGCATCATTGGCCTTGCGTGATATATATCGAACGGTTGCTACGGCTGACCGTTCCCCCAGCAGCCTGATCTCTGCTTTATCACCAGAAGTCAAAGACTCTATAAATTCCTGAGTGACATCAACGGACACAATCAGCGGGTCCAGATCAAGAATTTCGGCAACCGGGTTACCACGATCAATAAAATCACCCAGTTCCACCATACGATGATGCAGAATACCATCGACCGGTGCTTCTATACGGGTGTTATTCAGGTCAATCTGCAAGCTCTGCAAGCGGGACTCAGCTTCAGCCACGGCCAGCTCCAGCTGGGGCAACTGGTTATCGGCAATCAGTTTTTTCTTTTGTAGAGCCAGGGCTGAGTCCAGATCCAGTCGGGCTTTTTTAACCTGGGCCCTGGCAGACTTCAACTCAGCCCTGAGGTTTCCTTCCCGCAGGCTGATCAGAGTCTCTCCTTTCCTGATCAGGGAACCCCGTTCAGCCTTTACACCAACAATTCGTGCAGCAAGCTCTGAGCTGACAGTAATAATCCGGTCAGGCCTGGTTCGACCATATAGCGTCAAGGTCATTGGAATCTGTTCATGAGCAAACTGTCGGGCATTAACTGTTGGCAGGCTCTTTTCAGCAATACGAGGTTCAGTACTTGAAGTTGGGGCGGAGTCAGGTGGTGCCTGATTTTTGTTGGGGTCATTGATATTGGTAATATCAGCCGTCAGCAGATACCCCCCCAAGACAATGGCTGTCGAAACCGCTGCCAGCCAGGATTTACCAGGAAGTTTTGCATTTAACATGATGGTGATTACGATCCCTGTAACTACATTTTTGTTATTTGTAAGCAGTGACACTACTCGACTTCATCCCCTGCGACAAGCTGCCATTAGTAGTATTTTTTAATTTCTCACAGGTTCATAAGTCTGTAGCTCCACTGCAAGAGACAAGAGCAATCAAACGTAAGCACTAGCACTAGCACTAGCACCATCTCTATTGGAAGAACTGGTCCTGCGGAAGAAGTCTGGGGTGAAGGGTACTACTTCAAAAAAACATGCGTGCTTATAATTCATAAACCCTGCTGTTTTAGATAAATTTCCAAAAAATTCTATCAATGCAGCTGGACCGACTTCGGAGAAACCAAATTGGTGGGTAAAAAACCTAAACACCCCCCTCTTTTTATAAACAGCGATTGTACCAGCGGTTGCGGAGAGTGAACCCAATCTGAGTATAACTCCCATAAAATCAGAATCATTTTGCAAAAGGCTGGATACGTTTTCTATGGTTACCAAGTTGCTTGTTTTCGGCAAGTTAAGGTGAAAACCAAGCGCATGCGTAGTACATGACTTATTGATACATGCAAATAATATATCGATATTGTAGGTAGGAGCAGGCCTTCTCCAATCGTCCAGCCCGAAGACCGGGTTAATGCGTTGAATAATTTCGGCATCAATTTCATTGGCTTGCTGCAAAGCAACAACGGACTTCATCGCTGACCATAAGCAATCTCCTCTTTTTTTAAACCATATATTATATTTTATCCATATCAACGCAATCCCAATCCCTGCATGTTTTTCCAAACGAAGTCCATGCTTTCTGGCAGCCTCAAGCTGGTTGAAACGTCTCCGGCTTACATGGTGTGTGGGGTTCGTTGTGCCGTCGTAAGAGGGGGTTAAGCTCAGGCGGCTGTTGGATCTTAACATAGGAGGTACCTCAATTCGTGATCCGGTTTATGTTTATTATACAATATTGACGAATGGCCACTATAAAGGAATTGTATGGGTAGCGCTGCTAATATAATGCCAGTGACGTTTATTGATCTTTGAGCATTATACATAACACTGCCTGCAGGCATACACCACAGGAGTGAGCCCCTTGATAGCCTCCGTCTGCCGCAATGACTCTCTGACTTGGCTGTACTGGAAGGGCTCATGCCTGCATGCCAGTATTTAATGGCCTCAAATCGTATTTGTTCCCTGACCTGATCCGAGATTTTGCGTCCGTCAACATTATTCATTACTGCCTCATCGATGAGGCAGTAATGATACCAAACGACAGGTGTTATCTATATTGCGTAGAAACCAATAAGAACCAGTCATAAATAAGTATCACTCGTGCCAGAAGCTCTATTCCTGCTAAAAACTTTCGGACTTAAGGAGTTAACCTCAAATAAGCAAACATGCTTATAATTCATCATCGCCGTTTTTTTAGATAATTTTTCAAAGTAATCACCTAACGAATCCAAGCTAACTAATGATTCACCAGATTGATGGGTAAAAAACTTAAATAGCTCGCCTTTTTTACAAACAGCTATTGCGCCTGAGGTTGCCGAGATTGGACCCACCCGGAGTAAAATCCCTATAAAGTCATAATTTTTTTGTACAAGACTGATTATGTTGTTTATTCCTATCAAGCCATTTATATCGGGCCGGTTAAAGTAAAAACCAATCGCTCGCGTGGTACATGACCTATTGATGCAGGCAAATAATATATCGATATTATAACAGGGAGCAGGAGCTCTCGGATTATTCAGCCCAAAGGTTGGGTTAATGCGTTGAATAACTTCTTCATCGATTTCACTGGCTTGTTCTACAGCAAGTAAGGAGTTTATAGCTGACAATACGCTTGCTTCATTTCCAAAGTCTAAATTAAATTTTATCCATACCAATGAAATCCCTACGCCTGCGTGTTTTTCAATCTCAAGCCCATGAAGTCTGGCAGCCGCTAGCTGGTTATAGTGCCTCCGACTTATCTGGTAGCTGCTGGAGCCTTGTGAGCCTGATCTGGCTCTGGTGAAGCTGGATCTGAAACTGGATAAACTATAGGTGCTGCCGGTTTTAAACATGAGAAGCTCTTCGACACTGAGGTTAGCCCATGCCAATTATACAGCATTAATATAAATTCAGGGGGATCAGGGGGATCAGGGGGATCAGGGGGAAAAGTATCTCCATAAGTTTTCAGCTGGTACAAACCTCGGCCTCATTACTACAGGTTTCCTCCCTTTGCCGGGTTGGGTATGATGCCCCTCCAGCGACCACAAAAAGAGACAGACTGGAATGAAGATCATCACATTTAATGTCAATGGAATTCGTGCCCGACTACACCAACTGGAAGCTCTGATTCAGAAGCACGAACCTGAAGTGATTGGCCTGCAGGAAATTAAAGTCGCCGATGAAGATTTTCCAGTCGAAGCCATTGAATCCCTTGGTTATCACATTGAGTATTTTGGCCAGAAAACTCATTATGGTGTTGGCCTGATGAGCAAACGGAAACCTGTGCAGGTGCAGAAAGGCTATCTTTCTGATGCTGAAGATGCCCAGCGCCGAATGATTATTGCTGACTATGAAACGGCCAGCGGTAGCCTCTATACCGTGATTAATGGCTACTTTCCACAAGGTGAAAGCCGGGAGCACCCTGTTAAATTTCCAGCCAAGAAACAGTTTTATCAGGACCTCATGACAACGCTTAAAACATCCTGTAAGCCGGACTCCAATATGGTTGTTATGGGGGACTTCAACATCTCCCCCACTGATGCTGACATAGGCATTGGCGCTGACAATGCCAAACGCTGGCTGCGCACTGGTAAATGTAGCTTTCTGCCGGAAGAGCGGGAATGGTTTCAAACGCTGTTAAGCTGGGGATTGCAGGACTGCTACCGGGAGACTCCACCAGAAGCCGTTGATGAACTCTACAGCTGGTTTGACTACCGCAGCCGGGGCTTCGAGCGTGAACCGAAGCGTGGACTGAGAATTGATGGCATACTGGCTACGGCGTCCATGATAGAAAAATGCCTGAGCACCGGCATTGACTACGATATCCGCAGTATGGAGAAACCTTCGGATCATGCACCGCTATGGGTGGATTTCGATTTTTAAACTGAACTCTACAGGTTATCCAGCCTGTAGAGTTTCATGATTATCAGTCCAGAATCTCTACCGAATCACCTACTGATATAACACCTTCACTGTCGTGATTAAGGTTCATACCAAACAGTACGCCCTTCTCCCCTCTGCGAT
This sequence comes from Endozoicomonas euniceicola, assembly GCF_025562755.1. GTDB lineage: Bacteria > Pseudomonadota > Gammaproteobacteria > Pseudomonadales > Endozoicomonadaceae > Endozoicomonas_A > Endozoicomonas_A euniceicola. The sequence goes on along the minus strand of NZ_CP103300.1, from coordinate 5,895,853 downwards.
AGCTGGCCAGTGTCTGCAGAGGTTCTTTGCCCTTTATCCCTGTTTGGGTATCTACGGTGGTCATGATACAGCGGGTACAGGCTTTGGATACCCTGAATTCCACCGAACCTATACGAATACGCTGCCAGTTATCCTCTGCAAAAGCTTCCAGACCGTTAATAACAATATTGGCGCGGAAACGATCCATTGGTACAGGCTGATCAAGCCGCCCGTTCAGGTCAGCCAGCGAGGTTTCGGAAGTCAGCAGAAACGGGAAACCATCGGAAAAACTGGTCAGGTCGCTGGTCAGCCCATAACGCTGGTCAACCGGGCGCTGACAGCCATCATCCATAAAAACCAAACGACAGTTAAAGCCCATATACTCACTGAACCACTGCGCCGCCTGATCACCAGCGTCTAATGCTCCACACTGGTCTTTCCAGACGGTCACTTCGAAGCGATGACGTGACTCTTGTTGTAAAACTTGTTCTAAAACTCCTTCTAAAAAAGGTTGCGCAATGTGTATTTCGTTCATGCCAGGCGCATCAACAATAATGCCCTGATCATCAGGTTGTGCAACGATATGAACCATTTTCGGATGCTGGCGCTGGGTAATAAACTTCCCTTCCGGATCAACCAGCATCCAGCGCCGATCATGGGCAAAGCCAGTAGTCACAACTCGTGCCTGCTGCACCGGGACTCTGCGAGTCGATTTGATCGGGTAAATAGCCAGCTCAGTGACAAAGAGGGGGTGTTGATCAGAGGTCACGCTTGTTCCTTACTGTATATGGGTACGAACGATTTAGGTAACCCCGGTACAGGGGCTACTTGCACGATTTGGGTAGCCACCGCAGAATACCATAATATTCTTAGCTCACAGAAACTTATAAACCTTTGGTAAACCAGTTTGATGATTGATATTGGTGTTAACCTGACCGATAAACAGTTTAACCGTGACCGTGAAACGGTTGTTGAACGCGCCGTTGAAGTGGGTGTCAACACATTGATTCTCACCGGCACCGACATTGAAGAATCCGTAGCGGCATTGCAGTTGGC